>CAZYTO010000129.1:8388-15281 GCA_964650405.1 uncultured Thermoanaerobaculia bacterium
GACAGAGATATTCTGTTGGCGAAGATAGCGTCCATTCGCAAGTGCCTGGACCGCCACCCGGAAATCGCCTTTGCCATCCTGAATGCCCACGATTTGTTTGCCGAGCAGTAAAATACATTACCTCCTATCAAAACGAAAACCGGTATTTCCTGACAACTTTTTCCGTTTTTTTGGTTTTCCCTCCCCTTCCCCCGGGTTTTTCACCTCGCCCGCCCCGGTCGCTGGCGGGGCGGATGCTCCACTCGCAAACCGGCTGAGCTGACAAGGGGAGGACGGACAATCCTGTCCGTCAATACCAGCGAATTGCGGTAACGAGTCCGCCAAGAAGGGCGGCCTCGCGGCCGCCCTTCTGGTTTCGATCGAACGAACGATCAGTGCGAAGTGAGCCGGTGGTGTCCGGGTGCCGGGGCCGGCGTCGGGGCCGTGATCGACTGCACCTCGAGGTTCTTCGCCGCCTCGGAGGAGATCGGTCCGGTCAAGGACTGGCCGAAGCCGAAGCTCGCGCCGTTGTTGGTGAAGAACTGCGTGAGCGACGCGACGGGGATGCTCGTGCCGTACGCGGCGTTGATGGTCTTGATGTACTGGTTGGCGAACAGCGTGTAGCCGATGTCGCTTAGGTGCGTTCCGTCGTTGCTGAACAGGCCGCCGGAGATGAAGGTCTTGGTCAGCGTGACGCCGCCGTAGTTGACGCCGGCGCCGGCGAAGCTGCTGAAGAGACCGTTGATGTCGGCCACCGGGATGTTGCGCGACGAGGCAGCGGCGACGATGGCGGCGTTGTAGTCCTGGACGCGCTGCAGGATCGTGGCGATCTCGGCGGGCGAGAGCCAATCCTTGTCCGGAAGCGGCTCGCCCGTGTGCGGCAACAGGCTGAACGGCGGGACCTGCTTGAGGGTAGGCGGCAGGCCGTAGCCCTGCGCCAGGTCGGTGAGGGCGCTCAGCGGAACGATCGAGCCCGTGGGGAGGGGAGCGATGGTGCCGCCGCCGATGTCGGCGATGAGCGGGATGGGATTGCCGTTGACGATGACGAGCTGCAGGCTCGAGGTGATGGCGTATGGAGGAAGGGTGGAGGTCAGCGGCACGGCGGCGAGGTTGGTGGGCATGGTGCCGACGACGATTCCGGCATTCGGGGCGCCGGCGATGAGCTTGTCGAGGAGCGCGCCGTACTGCGCCTGGAAGCTGGCCAGCGGGGTGAGGAGCGTGGCCTGCCCCTGGCTGACGGCACCGAGGAAGTCGTTGCCGCCGATCCAGACGGCAATGAAGGTCGGGTGGAGGGCGATGGCCTGATCGGCTTCCGTGCCCAGGCCGCGGAGGATGGCCTGTCCGAGTCCGGACGTGGGCTCCGCGCCGGTGAGGGCCAGCGTCGCGCCGACCGTGTAGCCCGGAACGGCCAGGTCGTTGTACGGGCGGCCGAAGGTGGCCATCTCCGGTGCGCCGACGCCGGGCACGGTGACCAGGCCGCTGCCGTTGTAGACCGACTCGCCGCCTGGAAGGCCGGGATACGAGATCAGCGGCATGGCCCAGCACTTGTCGGCCGCGGCGGCATTGGTCGGGCAGATGGTGAGACCGGCCTGCTTGGCGATGATGGCCGGCCAGGCGTACGGCTGGTGGTGGTCGTTGAGCGAGCCCGCCTCGAACCCGGCGCCGTAGCTGTCGCCGATGGCGACGAACGTGGTGAAGTCTGCCTTGCCGCGGGCGGCGGCATAGCTGGGAAGAGCGACAGCCGCGACGATCGACATCAACGCGGCGATGCGTGCGAAGCTTCTGATGCGAGTCATTTGGGTGTCTCCTTTGTCACTCAACGGCGCTAGAACCGATAGCCGAAGTTGGCGCTGACCAGGTTCGCATTCGTCTTGTAAGTGCCGTGGAAGTTGTCGTTCTGGGTCACGCCGTTCGTGCTGCGGGTCTTGAAGTGCAGGGCGAACTCGGTGAGGTCGATGATCCACGGGCCGTGGTGGTAGCCCAGGCCGAAAGTGGCTCCTTCACGGTCGGCGTCGGGGAGCAGCGGTCCGACACCCGAGAGCGGCTGCGGGTTCTTGTCATAGAGCACGCCGAGGCGGACGTCCCAGTCGGCGTTGGCTTTCTTGTTCAGACCGAGACGGTAGGAGTAGGTGTCCGTCCAGTTCTGCGGGCGGGTGAAGTTGAGGGCCGTGGTGGTGTTGAAGGAGACGGCCAGGGCCTGGAAACGGCTCCAGGTGGTATGTGTCACATCGCCCTCCACGTCCCAGCCGTTGCCGAACGAAGTGGCGATGCCGCCGATGAGGATGGCCGGATAGTCGATCGAGGTCTTGATGCCCTGGTCGGGGGGAAGCTGCGCGGCCACGATGGGATCGAGCGGCGTTCCCGTCGGGATCTGCGTGAAGTGGGCAGTGCCCTTGTAGTCGATGGTCATGTCGGCGCGGTAGGAGAGGCCAAGGCGCCAGTGGTCATTGGGCTTGAACAGGACGCCGGCATTCCATCCCCAGGCGTTGTCCCAGGAGCTGTTGAGGAAGGCGTTGGCGGTGTCGATGATGCGGCCGGTGAGCGGGTTGAAGCCGGGATTGTTGCGGTTGAGGGAGATGTGCGAGCGGCGGTACTCCGCGCCGACGCCGATGGCGATGCGGCCGTCGGAGGTCTGCCAGGCCAGGGCCGGCTCGACCGAGAGCGTCTTCACGTTCGCGTCACGCGAGACGAAGCGGCCCACCCAGGGCTCCTTCCAGTCGGTGCGCAGGCCGAACGGCGTGAAGAAGCCGACGCCGAAGGTCACGTTCTGTCCGACCGGCACGA
Source organism: uncultured Thermoanaerobaculia bacterium (assembly GCA_964650405.1). Classification (GTDB taxonomy): domain Bacteria; phylum Acidobacteriota; class Thermoanaerobaculia; order Gp7-AA8; family Gp7-AA8; genus CAZYTO01. The sequence continues at coordinate 11,152 of CAZYTO010000129.1, forward strand.
TCACATACCCGTTCGGCGGAATGAACGTATGGGCGTTGTACTCGTCCTTCGCTCCGACCGTGATCGGATCGGTGGGGTCGCCCTTGAAGTCGTTGGAGAAGTTGATGGCCGTGCCGCCGAAGAGGAACTCCGTATGACGCTGCTGGGCGATGCCGGCAACGTTGTAGAAGATGGCGGAGGGATCGTCGGCGGTCGCGGCGAATGCGCCGCCCATCGCCGTGGCCTTCGCGCCCTGCTCGAAAATCGCGAAACCGGAGCCGAATGCCGCACTACTGACTGCGAGGATTGCCGCCGAGATCGCCAGGAGTTTGCTGAGTCGCAAGATGGACCTCCAAGTCGTTGCGAATTGCTTGAAACGCTATTGCTGGAACGGCGCGCATCATAGCAGCGTTAACCACACGGACAAAAGGAGAAACAATGAATCGACCCCCTTGCGCCGCGCTCGTTTTCTGTCTCCTGGCCGGCGCGTCCGCCCATGCCGGCGTGACCTACTCGTTCCAGAGCAATACGACCGGGTTGGCGGAGGTGAGCCTCTCCGGCAGCGTGGCCTCCGACGGTCCGAAGATGCGCGTGCACTTCACCCGCGGCGACGGCAATGTGTTCGCCGATGATTCCGTGGCCATCACCACGGACGGCGGCAAGACAGTGTCGGTGGTGGATCCCGGCGCGAAGACGTTCTATGTGCTGCCCGTGTCGGACCTGGCCGCCGGGCTTGGCGCATCCGGCCTGCTCAAGGCCACGTCCCCGAAGGCGAAGGTCACCGAGGAAGGCGCCGGGCCGGTCATGGAAGGGTTTCCCACCCGTCACATGGTCATCGACGTGTCCTACGACCTCGAGCTCGGCGTGCCGGAGAAGACGCACATCACCATGCACGGCGAGGCCTGGATCACCGACCGCCTCCCCGCCGCCACGGCCGACTTCATCGGCGTGAAGGCATTCCACACCGGCTTCCCCGCCGTCGACAGCGTCATCGACGCGCAGAGCGCCGCCCTGCGAGGCGGTTTCGCGCTCAAACAGTTCATGACGATCTCCGCGAAGGGAGGGGCGCTCGACTATTCATCGACGGCGACGGCGACGATGAGCAATGTGAAGGTGCAGGCCGTGGCGGCGTCGGAGTTCGCCGTGCCCGCAGGCTATGCGCGGGTGGAGAGTCCGCTGGAGAAGCTGAAGCCGTGACACGGGTGCCGGGTAACAGGTAACAGGTATCGGGTATCGGGTACCTGCTCTCCGGTACCCGTCATCCGTTACCCGGTACCCGTCACCCGGTACCCGTTACCCGTTACACGTTACCCGGTACCCGTCACACGTTACCCGGTACCCGTCACCCGATCAGCTCTTTCAGTACCTCATTGGCCATCTCCGCGTTGGCCTTGCCGCGCATTTCCTTCATGAGCTGGCCGACGAGGAAGCCGAAGACCTTCTGCTGGCCGGCGCGGACCTGTTCGACCTGCGCGGCATTGCGCTCCACGACCCTCTCCGCGGCTTCCCGGATGGCGGCGGGATCGCTGACCTGGGAGAGTCCCTTGCGGGCCACGATGTCGTCGGGCGTGGCGCCCGTGGCGGCCATGTCCTCGAACACTTCCTTCGCCGCCTTGCCGCCGATGGCCCCGCTGTCGAGGAGCTGGAGAAGCCGGGCCAGCATGGCCGGGTTGACGCGGAAGTCGCCGAGGCGCAGGACGTCGTTGCGTACCCAGTTCGCCGCGGCGCGCGCGTTGCCGGAGAGGCGGGCCACCTCCTCGAAGTACTCGGCCAGCTCGCGGGTGGCCACGAGCACTTCTGCATCGGGGCGCGGAATGCCGAGCTCGCGCTCGTAGCGGGCGGCGCGGGCGTGGGGCAGCTCCGGCAGTGACCGCGCCACGTCCTCGATCCAGGCGCGGTCGACGGCCAGGGTCAGGAGGTCGGGCTCGGGGAAGTAGCGGTAGTCGTGTGCCTCTTCCTTCGAGCGCATGACCCGGGTCTGGCCCGTGGCGGGATCGAAGAGCCGGGTTTCCTGATCGACGGTTCCGCCGGCTTCCAGCACCTGGATCTGCCGGGCGATCTCGAACTCGATGGCTGCGCGCAGGTAGCGGAAGGAGTTGACGTTCTTCACTTCCGTGCGGGTGCCCAGCGGCTGGCCGTCGCGGTGAACGGAGACGTTGGCGTCGCAGCGGAGCGAGCCCTCCTCCATGTTGCCGTCGCAGATGCCGGCGTACATGAGGATCTGGCGCAGGCGCGTGAGGTAGCTGTCGGCCTGGGCGGCCGAGGTGATGTCCGGCTCGGACACGATCTCGATGAGGGGCGTACCGGCCCGATTGAGGTCGACCCGCGAGCCGGCCGGGTCGTGCATGGACTTGCCGGCGTCCTCTTCCATATGGATACGGATGAGGCGCACGCCTTCCACACTGCCGCCCGTGCAGAGCGGACGATCGAACTGGGAGATCTGGTAGCCCTTCGGAAGGTCAGGGTAGAAGTAATTCTTCCGGGCGAAGATGCTCTGCTCGTGGACGGTGCAGCCAGTGGCCAGGCCGGCCCGGATGGCCAGTTCCACGGCGGCGCGGTTGAGGACGGGCAGGGCGCCCGGGTAGCCGAGGCAGACCGGGCAGACGTGCGTGTTCGGTGCGGCGCCGAAGGCCGTGGGGCAGCCGCAGAAGATCTTCGTCTTCGTCAGGAGACGGGCATGGACTTCGAGTCCGATGACGGGCAGCCAGGACATGGGAGGGGATTGTAGTGCGTGACGTACTACAATATTCCGTTAACCCATTCGCATGCCTCGCTCAGCGCTCTATCGGTGGTACCAGGTAGCCGCGATCACCGTCGCGTTGTGGGTGGTGGTGTCCGAAATGGGCTTCGGGATGGCGGCGCACCCCATCGAGCTGCTGTTCTTCGCGGCCCTGGTTTCGGTGGCGCTGTTCATCCGGGTCGGTGAGGACGGCGCCGCGGTCGGCTTCGAGGCGGCCGTGGCGCTGGCGATCATTCCGCTCTTCCACAGTGCGGGCGCGGCGCTGGTGGCGGTCTTCATCGGCGGGATCGTCTATCACGGGTACCAGGCCGTGTCCCGGCGCGCGTTTCACCTGACGCCCCTGTGCGACGCCGCGGAAGCGGCGCTCTCCTATTACGTCGTCGGCCTCCTGTACGCCTCGGCGGTGGCCCGGACGGCGCCGCGCATGGCCAAGGTCTCCGGCTACATCCTGCTGGTCGTCGGCTACCTGCTCGCCAACATCGCGTTTGCCGCGGTGCACCGGTACCTGGCAAACAAGGACAGCGAGCCGCTCGACGTCCGCGGCATCCTGGTGGCCCAGGGGCGGACGCTGCTCTTCGCCACGCCGCTCGTGGCGGTCGAGGTGGCAGGGTACGCCTACGCCGGTCTTCCCGGATTCGCCGTGGCCTTCCTCCCAGTGCTGCTGGTGGCGTTCGCCATGCGCAACGAAGCGGACGCGGAGCGGCAGAACGCCGAGCTGATCCGGCGCAACCGCGAGCTCTCCATCCTCACCGAGAGCGCCACGCAGATCCTCTCCGCCGAGGGGGACGAACAGACCCTGCGCCGCCTGATGACGCTCCTCGGCAGCCTGGCCGCGCTGAAGGCGTGCGCGGTGGTGACCTGGTCGCCGAACCCCGACACGCCGAGCACCGTCTACCGCTTCGGGTTCTGTGGCCCGAACGATCAGGAGATCCTGCGCTGGGTCGACTCGGCGGGCTTCGCCCAGTCGGCGCCCAGCCGGGCCTTCGTCTTTAAGGACGACCTGCGCCGCTTTCCGCTGTCCGGCGGCGGCGCCACCCAGGTGCTCATTGGCATCCAGACCGCGGAGGTCATCTACGGAATCCTCATCTACGAAACCGAGGATCCGGCCATCCTGAAGACGGGCAGCCTCAACCTCCTGGCCCTGCTGGTCAACCAGACCGCCCTCTCGCTGCAGGATCAACTGCTGCGCCGGGAGATGGCGGAGAAGACTGCGCTGCTGGAGTCGCAGGCCGCCACGACCTCGACCATCCTCGACGTCGCTAACACCCTCATCGGATCGTTCGACGTCGACGCGATGCTCACCCGCATCGCCCAGGCCATCCGCAAGTCGCTGAGCTTCGAGTCGGTCGTCTTTGCCCTCTATGCGGCCACGCGCGACGCGTTCGGCCGGTGCGCGCACCCCGGACTGGAC
>CAZYTO010000130.1:0-15225 GCA_964650405.1 uncultured Thermoanaerobaculia bacterium
CAATTACATACCCTAACTGTCCAAACTCCAGCGGCACGACGCAGTCGTGCCCTACTGCGGTCTTCGCATCGCCAGCAGTCTCCCGTCCTTCCCGTCCACCTCCACGACGATCGCGTCGTGCAGACTGGTGCGTTTCGCGTGATCGCAGAGCACGACCCAGCGGTTCGCGTCTCCGCCCTCGCCTTTCGCCGTCCGCGCCACATGCACGACGTCGTAGTCGTGGAAGCGCACTGGATCCTTCGCGCGCAGGATGGCCATGGCTCTCTCCCCCGCCTTGATGTTCAGCAGGCGATCGCGTTTGCGGGACGGGTCCTCGGCTCCGCGCAGGGCAACGAAGAGCACGGCACCGAGGGCGATCCACGCCGGGTAGAGCCACCAGGAGCGTCGCGGCACGCGCGCTATGATACGCAGGCCATGACGCGGAGTGACATCGAACGCGAGCTGATCGAGATCGTGAAGCAGGAAAAGGACGTGCCGGAGGAGAAGCTGGCCCTCAGCACGCCGCTGGCCGAGGCCGGAATCGACTCGCTCGACGCCCTGTCCATCCTCTTCGCCATCGAGGAGAAGTTCCACATCTCCATTCCCGACGACAAGGCCCGCGCCATCCACACCTTCGGCGACATGGTGGACGTCGTCGAGGCGCTGCTCCCGACGACATGATTCTGACGGGCGAGCGGGTCGCGGCAGAGCGGCGAGCGGGCAAAGCACCCACGCCACACGATCTCGTTGAGGAAACCCCTCACCCCGGCTCTTCCGCGCTGAATGCTTCTGAGCTGATTCACTCCATGTTGGATTGCGCGCTCCAGAGCCAACCCTCTCCCGTGGGGAGAGGGTGTGGCCGGCTTCGCTTTACGTGTTGCGTCGTTGTGACTTGTCATTACTCAGATCCGAGACTCCCCCACCCACTTCTGCTCGCCGCCCCCCGCTCGCCCGCCCTCGAAGGAACCTGCCGATGTTTCGCGTAGCCATCACAGGCATCGGTATCGTCTCTCCGCTCGGCGGCGGCCGAGCGGCGACGCTGGATGCGCTACGCCACGCACGCAGCGGCATCCGGCGCCTCGAGCTGATCGACCCGACGGAACTGAGCTGCCGCATCGGCGGTGAAGTCCCGGCGGCCGCGCTCGACGGGGCCGTGAAGGGCTATGACCGCTTCACGCGCCTTGCCCTGATCGCGGCCGAAGAGGCCGTGGCGCAGTCGGACTTCACCGGCGCCGGCTACGCGCCGGAGCGTATCGGCTCGCTCATCGGCACAGGCCTCGGCGGGTGCGAAGCGCTCGATGCCGGCTACAAGCGTGTCTACGGCGAAGGGCAGGCGCGCGTGGCGCCGACGACCATCCCGTGGTCGATGTACAACGCCGCGGCCAGCGCCCTGGCGGCGAAGTACGGCGCGCGCGGCGTCGCCTACGCCGTGGTCTCCGCATGCGCATCGAGCGCGCACGCCCTGGGCCTGGCCTTCCAAGCCATCCGCTCGGGCGCGGCCGACGCCGTCCTGGCCGGCGGCGCCGACGCGCCGCTGACGTTCGGCACGCTGCGGGCCTGGGAGTCGATGCGCGTGCTGGCCATCGACAACGACGATCCCGCCGCGGCCTGCCGTCCCTTCAGCGCCGACCGGAAGGGCCTCGTACTCTCCGAGGGCGCGGCCGTGTTCGTGCTCGAGTCGCTCGACGCGGCGCGGCGCCGCAATGCGACGATCCTGGGCGAGATCACCGGCTTCGGCATCACCAGCGACGCCGGCCACCTCACCGATCCCTCCCCCGACGGCGCGGCGCGGGCCATGGCCATGGCCCTGCAGGACGGCAGCCACGATGCCGGCGACATTGGCTACATCAATGCCCACGGCACGGGTACGCGGGCCAACGACCCGACGGAGACGGCCGCGATCCGCTCGGTCTTCGGCGCTCGGGCCCAGGCTGTGCCGGCCAGCTCGACCAAGTCGCTGCATGGCCACGCCATGGGCGCCTCCGGCGCCATCGAGATCGCCGCCTCGCTTCTGGCGCTAAACGACGGCTTCCTCCCGCCGACGATCAACCTCACCACGCCCGACCCAGCCTGTGACCTGGACTACGTGCCGAACGCGCCACGGGAGGCGCGGCCGGGACTGTTTCTTTCCAATTCCTTCGGCTTCGGGGGCATGAACGGGGTCCTGGCGGTCCGTACCGTTCATGGCCTCTGATTTGCTAGGCTTCCGCTGAGCCATAGCGCGGGAGGCCGGGTTGATCGTAGAAAAGAAACACACCGAGAACTTCACGATCCTCTACGTGGAAGGACTCATCAAGCTCGGCGAGAGCGCCGAGTTCTTCTCCTCCGCCCTGGAGAACGTGCTGAAGAACGAGAGCACGAACGTCATCATCGACTTCACCAAGATCGACTACATCGACTCCACCGGCATCGGCGAACTGGTCGGCTACCTGCACAAGTTCATCGGCCAGAACCGCAAGCTGATCCTCGTCAACCCCTCCGACCGCATCCTCAAGCTCCTCAAGCTCGCCAAGCTCGACATCGTGTTCAAGATCTACAGCACTGAGGAAGAGGCGATCGCGACGGAGAGCGGGAACGCGGTAAAGAGCGCCTGAGCCCGCCCAGCCCGACCACCACCCAGTGCCGCGTGCTGAGTGCCGAGTGCCGAGAGGCGCAAGAAAGCTAGGACTCGGCACTCGGCACTCGGCACTCGGCACTCACAACTCGGCACTCGGCACTCAGCACCCGGCACTCTGGAAGTACACTCTCCGGCGCTTGCAACGCCTGGCCAACGTCTACCGCGGCTCCGAGCTCGAGTCCTTTCACACTGGATCGATCGTCGTGGTCGATGCGCGGGGGCGGGTGGTGGCGCTGGCCGGGGATCCGTCGTTCCGGATCTGTCTGCGCTCGGCGGCCAAGCCGTTCCAGGGCATCCCTCTCCTCGAATACGGCGGCATCGAGGAGTACGAACTGACGGGCGAGGAGATCGCCCTGACCTGCGCGTCGCACGGCGGCGAGCCGGTGCATGTCTCCACGGCGGCGGCGCTGCTGCGCAAAGGGGAGTTCGACGAGGAAGACCTCCTCTGCGGGGCACATGCGCCGTACGACGAGAAGTCGGCCGCCGAGCTCCGCGCCTCTGGGGAAGAGCCCTCGCCCCTGCACAACAACTGCTCCGGCAAGCATGCCGGGATGCTCCTGGCCACACAGGCCATGGACCTCTCCTCGGCCCGCTACATCGATGCCGAGCATCCGCTGCAGGAGCTCATGCGCACGACCCTGGCGGAGTTCGCGGGCGTGGAGAGCGACGACATCCCCCTGTCCATCGACGGCTGCGGCGTCCCCGCCTACCACCTCTCGCTCTACCGTACGGCGTTCGCGTACGCCCGCCTCATGGCCACGAGCCTTGGCGCGGAGACGCCCGGCGCGCTGGAGCGCTACGCGGAGAGCGCGCAGAGCGTCGTCGAGGCCATGACCTCGTTCCCGTACTTCGTGGCCGGCAACTGGAGCTTGACCACGCCGTTGATGCAGGCCTTCGCCGGCGACCTGCTGGCCAAGGAGGGGGCGGAAGGCGTGTATGCCATGGCCCTCTCCCCCGCCCTGCAGGAAGGTTTGACCAGCCGCCTGAAGCTCGATGATGATTGCGCCCTCGGCATCGCACTCAAGGTCCACGACGGCTCGATGACCCGAGGACGCAACCCCGTGATCCTGAAAACCCTGGAGCTCCTCGGCCTCGATCTGGCCACGGCACCTGAGCTGCAACGCTATCGGGAGTGGCCCCTGCGCAACATCGCCGGGGCCCTGGTCGGAGAGGTCCGGGCGGAGTTCGAACTGGAAATCATGTGAGAAAGGCTGGAAGGCTGAAAGGTTGAAGGGTTGAAAGGGACGGCGCACGGCAGGTCCCCTTTCAGCCTTCCAACCTTCCAGCCCTTGAGAGAGGTGAAGTCCATGCGCAAGACCATGTTGCTCGCGCTCCTGGTGGCAGGAGTCCTGGGGTGCCGGACGATCCGCAGCCACACCGATGGCGCGTTTTCCGAGGTGGCGCCCACCGTGGCGGCGGAGATGATGCTCGACAGCCAGCAGGTGGTCGTACTCGACGTCCGCTCGGCCGACAAGTACCGCGGCCCGCAGGGCCACATCGCCGGCTCGCTCAATGCCCCGTTCGAGACCATCGAGCGGCAGTTGCCGGAGCTGCTGCCGTACCAGAACCAGACCGTACTGGTCTACGGCGACACCACGACCGACGGGGAGGTGGCGGCCCGGCTCCTCACTGTGGCCGGGTTCCGGAACGTCGTTCACATCGCCGGTGGGCTGAAAGCCTGGATTGAACGCGGGTATCGGACGGTTAATGCGCAGTGACATGAAGAAACTGGTCCTCGCTTTCTGCATCGCCCTCGCCCTTCCTTTGGCCGCCACGGCGGCCGTCAACGTGGACGCCGTTCGCTCCTACACGCTCAAGGCGCTGGAGAAATGCCCCGATTCGAAGCTCGAGCTCAAGCCCGTGCAGAACGGCGGTCCGGCCGGCTTCGACATGTTCGAGGCCACCATGACCTCGAGCGACAAGAACTGCGGGCGTCACGTCTACATCATGGTCTCGCCCGTCACCCAGCAGGTGTTGATCGGCACCGTCTTTCAGCTCGCGGCCGGACCGAGCACCGAGGCCCGGGTCAGCGCCCTGGCCAGCGACCTGCTGCAGACCCAGATCCGCACCCAGGTCATCGGCTTCCCCCTGCCGGACGGCCTCCGGGCCGTGGCCATGTACAAGGACACGGCCTTCGGACCGTTCGCCTACCACGGGTTCGTCGACAGCACGACGTCGTTTCTCATCGTCGGCTCGCGGGGCAACCTGAAGGTCGATCCGGGCCGCTCGCTCGTCGAGGCCCTCAACGCCTCGGGAAGCGGCGTGCACCGCGGCAACGCCACCTCGAAGGTGGAGATCATCGAGCTCTCCGACTTCCAGTGCCCCACCTGCGGCCGGGCCCACAAGAAGGTCGAGCCGATCATCGAGAAGAACCTCAAGAAGGTGAGCTACACCCGCATCGACCTGCCCCTCTTCGAGCATCACGAGTGGTCGCTCTTCGCCGCCCTCGGGGCCCGGGCCATCAACAAGGTCGCTCCCGCCAAGTACTGGGACTACGTCAACTTCGTCTTCGCCAACCAGGAACCGATCGGCAAGACTGAGTTCGACACCGTCCTCAAGGATTTCTGCAGCGATCACGACATCGACTACGCCAAGATCGAGAAGATCTACAAGTCGCCCCAGGAGCGCGCCGCCCTCATGGACCAGGTCAGCCGCGCCTTCGACAACGGCATCAACTCCACCCCCACCTACATCATCAACGGCCAGGTCATGGGCTTCGGCCCCGAAGGCACCTTCACGATCAATTCGATCCGGCTGGCGCTCGGGTTGAAGCCGGAAGCGCCCCCGAAGCCGGACGAAGCGAAGCCGGCCGCCAGCAGCAAGAAAAAGGCGGCGTCCGGCAGTCAGAAGAAGTGATGCGAGTAGTGAGTGGGTAGAGGTGAGTGGTTAGAGTGGTTAGGAGCGCGCGCGAGGTCTCAACCCCTAACCACTTCGCCTTCTAACCACTATCCATTCTTCACGGCTCCAGCGCGTAGCTGCCGCGGCAGAGCGTCTCCACTGTCCCGTCCTGCTTCACGACGAAGGTGTCCTCGATCCGGACGCCGAGCTCGCGGTCCGGGAAGTAGAGTCCCGGCTCGATGGTCAGGATGTCGCCCACTTCCACGAGATCGCTGTTGGCGGGAGCGAGCGAGAACGACGGCTTCTCGTGGATGTCCAGCCCGACGCCGTGGCCGAGGGAGTGGACGTAGCCTTCGAGCGTGGCGGGGTTGGTGCGCGTGGTCGGGTATCCCTTGGCCTCGAAGAAATCGCAGACGAGGGCCTGGTAGTCGGAGGCCTTGGTGCCGGCGCGCATGGCGTCGCGGGCGCGGGTGAAGGCCTCGTAGACGTCGGCGTGGAGGCGGCGCAGGTCGTCCGGGACCGGGCCGATGCAGAACGTGCGGGTGAGGTCGAAGAAGTAGCCGCTCTCGCGGTCGAGGGGAAAGATGTCGAGGACGATCGGCACGGACGGGCGGATGGGAGCACGGGCATCGCCGCGCGAGTGCGGGACGCCGGCATCGCGGCCCTGGGAGAGGATGGTCTCGTGGTCCTCGACCATGTCCAGGCGGGCGATCTCGGAGGAGACGAACGACTTCAGATCGCCGAGGGTCCGGGCGCTGCCGTCGTGCAGCATCCGGCGCACGCCGTCGACCACCTGTTCCGTGCGCTCGCCCACGGAGCGGATGGCTTCGATCTCCCACGCCTCCTTCCGCTTGCGGGCGAGCTGGATCAGGTCCGCGCCGTCGGCACGCCACACGCGCCAGCCGAGCGAACCGAGCTGCTCGATGGCGCCGTGGTAGAGGTGGATGGGAAGGTTGCCGAAGAAGGCGATCGACTCGCGCACGCCCAGCTCGCGCAGGACGGCGTCGAAGAACGCGGCATATCCCGCCGCGGGGCTGGGCGCGTCGCGAAAGATGGCGTCCGAGCCGAACTCGCCCGCCAGCCGGGTGACGAGTCCCGTGGCGGCCGCCTCATCGCGCTCCATCGGGTAGGTCACCAAGATCGGCTCGCGCCCGGCCGGCTTGACGGCGTAGCCTCGCGTGATCTTCGCTCCCCTGCTGATCCAGCGGAACGCCGGGTGGAGGCTCTCGTGCATCGGCACGATGGCCGCCTCGATGCCGCGGGACGTGAGGAGCAGGTCGAGGTCGGAAAGCATCCCCGGAAGTATGAACGATCAAGGAGCAGGATGTGCCGCGGCTCACGACCGTCGACGAATGTGGCCATCCAGGTACTCATTTCAACCACTCATGAGAGGAAACCGGCCGTTCATCCAGTTCGGATTGCTGTTAGGGATGCGGGGGCGATAATCGGCAGCCATGCTCGCGCCTACGTTCGCGCCGCTGGTGCACGTCGTTGGCTTCCTCACCGGTGCTGCGCTCTATGCCCTCCTCTTCGTTGTTGCGGCGCGGCGCACGGCACAGGACATACTTCCGCTGCTGACGGCCGTGCTCGGGCTGGTGTGGAACACGAGCGGTCTGCTGGCCATCGCCATCCGCGATTTCGGGGCGCGTGAGCCGTCCGTCTGGCTCATGGCGACGGCCTACAGCGCCCTCGGCTTCCTGCCGGCGGTTGTCGTCCATTCCGTGCTGCGGGCACACTCCGGAGAGCGGCTCAGCCGCTTCGCATCCCTGGTCATTGCCTCGGCGTATTCCGTCAGCACGCTTGCCGAAACCCTCATGTACTGGAGCGCCCGGCAGGGACATTCGCCGTCGGCAACGGCGCTGCAAATTCTCACGGGCTCCTACCTGGTGCTGGCCGTGCCTGTGCTGCTCCTGACACGGCGCCAGCGCGGGAGGGGGTGGTCGGTCGTGGCGCTGGCGATCTTCGCCATCTCCGCACTGCACCTCAGCCACGACGAAGGCGCTCCACGGCGACTGATCGTCGAGTTGATCGGCCACCACGCCTCGGTGCCGCTCATCTTCGCCATCCTTTATCAAGACTTCCGCTTCGCTCTGGCCGATGTGTTTCTCAAGCGCGCTCTGGCTCTCTTTGCCACCATCGCCGTCGCGGCGGCGCTTTACTTCAGCGTGGCCGTTCCCGTCCTCGAGCGTCATGAGTTCCGGGCCGACCCGATCGCCGTAGGGGCCATGGTCGTTCTATGGACGTCCACGGCGATGCTCTATCCGCGGCTGTCACGCCTGGCGGCGTGGCTCGTCGATCGCGTCGTGCTTCGCCGCCCCAGCTACGCGGCCGTCCGCGAAGAACTGGCCGCCGGCGTCGAGGCCGCGCAGACTCCGCAAGACGTACTCGATGTCGTCTGCGCCACGATGAGGAGGGCCATGGCGGCCGGCGCGATCGAGTGTGTGGAAGGGACGGGCGGCGAGTTCCCCATCATCACCGCAGATCCACCCCGGTATTCCCTGCGTGTGGGACCGCTCAGCAGCGGACGCGACCTGTTGTCCGACGACATCGCCCTGCTCGATGCGGCCGCGGTGATCGCAGCCCGCCGGCTCGATGCCCTCCGGCTGGCGCAGATCAGCAAGCTGGCAACCGAAGCGGAGCTCCGAGCCCTTCGGGCCCAGGTCAATCCGCACTTCCTGTTCAACGCACTGAACACGATCGCCTTCCTCGTGCAGACGGCGCCGCAGCGCGCGCACATAACCCTGCTCAAGCTGACCGCCCTGCTGCGTGGGGTGCTCCGTTCCGGCGCCGGCGCCGTGACGCTCGGCGAAGAGCTCGACCTCGTCTCGGCCTACCTCGACATCGAGAGAGCACGATTCGAGGAGCGGCTCGAAGTTCGCATCGAGATCCCTGACTCACTCCGCACGGCACACGTGCCACCGCTCATCCTGCAGCCACTCGTGGAGAACGCCATCAAACACGGCATCTCCTGCTCGCGCGGGGGCGGCGAGGTTCGGCTCGAGGCTCGCCGGACGATCGGGTATCTCATCCTGACCGTGACCAACACCGGCGCGGCGGCAACGGAGATTCAGGTCGCGGAGGGGCGGCGGAGAGGCGTCGGTCTGGCCAACATCGAGCAGCGCCTGCATCACCAATACGGCGAGCTCGCTCGCCTCACCCTCTCTTCCGGACCGGCCGGGACGATCGCAGAAGTGACGCTCCCGGTGACCGCGGAGCAGACCGTTTGAGAGAGAAGCTTCGCATCGTACTGGCCGACGACGAGCGCCCGGCGCGGTCTGTCCTGCGTGCACTGCTGGAGAGCTTCGACGATGTGGCCGTGGTCGGCGAGGCGCGCGACGGGGCGGAGGCCATCGCCGTCATCGAAGCCGTCCGCCCCGATCTGGCGCTGCTGGACTTCGAGATGCCCGAAGTCGGAGGACTCGATGTCGTCCGCCTGCTCCGCAAAGATCGTCTGCCCATGATCGCCTTCGTCACCGCCTACGATGCATATGCGGTGCGTGCGTTCGAGGTGAATGCCGTCGACTACCTGCTCAAGCCCGTCGATCCGGCCCGCCTGCGCGACACGATCCGCCGCGCCCACGACCGGCTCGAGAACCGCGATGCCCGCACGGAGGCGTCGGCGGGTGTTCAAGCCGCGGTCGACTCTCTCTCGGCGCAGGGCTCCGGTCTGCTCCGGCGCATCCCGGTACGCAAGCGCTCCGACATCGTCCTGGTCCCCGTCGAAGACATCGCCGCGATCATCGCCGACGGCGAGCTGCTGCACCTGACCACTGCCGCCGGTGAGAAGCACACCATCACCTACCGCCTGAAAGACCTCGAAGCCCGCCTGGATCCGCAGCTCTTCGTCCGCCTCAGCCGCGGAATCGTCGTCAACGTCACCATGATCCGAAAAGTGTCGCCACTCACCGGCGGCACCTACGTCTTCACCCTGACGACCGGACAGGCACTCGAAGCGAGCCGCCTTCAATCGCGTGTACTGCGGCAGCGCCTGCTCAAGCTGTGACTCACGCTGACGGGACAGTACCACCCTGATCCGCCGGGAACCACCAACGGATGCGTGCGCAATCATCAGGACGACGTCTCCACCCGTTTTGAGCACTTCCAGTCGCGCCGGGCGTTCAGCCGCCCATCGGTTTGATCGGACCACTCATTGGAAACAGGTTCAGCCACCACGCGCGCCCGACATTGAATTCACCTTCTGGCGCTTCATCGCACCGCCGGAAGGAGTGTCACCCGTGAAACGAATACCAGGCCCGCGCGCCGTACTCCTGACCCTTCTTGTCCTCACGCTCGGCATTCCCCTCTTCGCCGCCTCGGCGGGCAGCCTGCATGGCAGGGTCGCCGGTCCCGACGGCAAACCGATGCCCGGCGTGCTCGTCGTGCTGCGCAATGACGTCACCGGCTTCCATGCACAGTCGGCGAGCGGGGCCGATGGCCAGTTCTCCTTCTTCAACGTTCCGTTCAATCCGTATGAGCTCCAGGCCGACGTGCAGGGGTTCGCGCCCGTACGTCAGGACGTCGACATCCACTCGGCCGTTCCCGTCGACACCACCGTCACGCTGGCCGTGGCCCAGCTCTCCGAATCGATCAGCGTCACCGCTACATCGAGCGTGGCCCAGCTCGAGACCGACAGTTCCCAGAGCCACATCGACATCGACAAGTCGTACATCGCCAAGGCTCCGGCGGCCGTGGCCTCGCGGGCCATGGAGCAGATCGTGACCTCCACACCCGGCTTCGCCAAAGACGAGAACGGCCGCTTCCACTTCCAGGGTGCGCACAGCCAGAGCGAGTACGTCGTCGACGGTCAGACCATCTCCGACCAGACCGGCATCACCTTCTCCAACTCCATCGACCCCGGCATCGCCCAGGGCATCGAGATCATCTACGGCAACATCCCGGCCGAATTCGGCGAGAAGATCGGCGCGGTGATCAACCTGACCACCAAGTCAGGCCTCGGTGGAGGCAGCGCGAAGGGCGACGCCTTCATTGGGATGTCGAAGTTTGCTACCTTCGAAGCCGGTGCCTCGGTTGGCGGCGGTTCGCAGACCTTCGGCTACTTCGGCTCGGTGAACGGCTCAAAGTCGGACCGTTTCATCGATCCGGTCAATTTCGACAATCTCCACAACCACGGCACCTCCGACCGCGCTTTCTTCCGGCTCGACAGCGCCTCCCCCGATCAGAAGAACAGCTTCCGCGTCACCACGCTCCTCGGGCAGACGCGCCGCGACGTGACGAATACCTTCACACAGCAGGCGGCCGGGCAGGATGAGCGCGTGCGCACGAACGACGAGAACGTCAACGCCGGCTGGCAGAGCATCGTCAGCACGCAGTCGGTCTTCGAGCTCAATGCCTTCGGCCGCTTCTCGAACTTCAAGCTCGTGCCATCGGCTGGCGATACCCCCGTCACAGCCACGTCGGATCGGACCCTGAACAACTACGGCCTTTCCCCGTCCTTCAGTTGGACGAACGCGAACAATGAGATCAAGATCGGCGGCACGATCAAACGCTTCCCGATCCGGGAACGCTTCTCGTTCGGCCTCACCGATCCCGGCTCGAACGATCCCCAGTCCAAAGACTACAACCCCAACCTCGCTCCGTACGATCTGACCCGGGGTGGGCACCTCTTCGACTTCAATGCCCGCCGCACTGGCTCATACTACGCCGCCTACCTCCAGGACAACATCAAGTTCAATAACCTGACGGCCAACATCGGTTTCCGCTACGACAACAACAACCTGCCGGTCAGAGACAACGCTTTCGAGCCGCGGATCGGCATCGCTTACTACATCCCATCGTCGAAGACCGTCTTTCGCCTCACGTACAACCGCGTCCTCTACACGCCTGAGTACGAGAACATCCTCCTTAGCTCGTCCGCCGCGGCGGCGGCCATCGTTCCGCCGATCGTCCAGCAATCACAGCAGCTCGGCGGAGGAGAGCTGGCTGTCCGTTCGGAACGCCAGCACGCGTACACATTCGGCATCCAGCAGGGCCTCGGCTCGAAACTCCGTCTCGACGCCGACTACTGGAAGCGGAAGGGCAAGTTCCCGGGAGACCAGGACCAGTTCGAGAACACCGGAATCGTCTTTCCGTTAGCCTTCTCGAAGAGCGACTTCAACGGCTGGGATCTCCGCCTCGATCTGGCCAGGACGGCCGGCCTGCACGGCTTCATCTCCGCGGGCCACACCCGGGCCATCTACGTTCCGCCTCTCAGCGGTGGTCTATTCCTCGACCAGGGAGCGCTCGACACGATCACGGGCGGACCGTTCCTCATCGACCACGATCAGAAGCTGCAGGCTCAGGGATCGCTCGTTTACGACATCGGCCCGTCGGGCTTGTGGGCCGGAACGAACGTGCGCTATGACTCCGGCCTGGTGACCGGCGCCAGCCCGGACGACCTGGCCAGCGATCCCGACAACTTCTTCGCCGCACACTACGTCGTTCACTCGGGCGCGGACCTCGACCCAAACCGCATCAAATCGCGCACCATCGTCGACTTCTCGCTCGGCGCCGACTTGCAGAAGTACAACGTCCCGGTGAGCGTGCAGTTGGACCTGCTGAACGCCGCAAACAGGAAGGGTGTCTACAACATCCAGTCCGTCTTCGGCGGTACGCACGTCATTCCTCCTCGCATGCTGGCCGTGCGCCTGCGCTATTCGTATTGACCGCTTTTCACTCCGGTGCGCGACATGGGGAAAGTGCGGCGCGTCACGACGCCGGCCGGGTGCGAAGGAGAGAGGTGGGTGCCCGGCGCGGCGGCGTGAACGGTGGAGCCTGCGGCGCGCACGGTGAATCCGGCGGCGCGCTCGGTGGAGCCGGTAGCGCGCACTGTGGATCTGCCGGCGTGCACGGTGAATCCGCCGGCGCGCACGTTGGATCTGCCGGCGCGCTCGGTGGATCCGCCGGCGCGCACGGTGGATCTGCCGGCGCGCTCGGTGGATCTGCCGGCGTGCACGGCGGATCTCCCGGCGCGCACGGCGAATCCGGCGGCGTGCACGGTGGATCTGCCCGGCGCGCTCGGTGGAGCTGGCGGCGCGCACGGTGGATCCCGCGGCGTGCACGGTGGATCTGCAGGCGCGCTCGGTGGATCCCGCGGCGTGCACGGTGGATCTGCCGGCGCGCACGGTGGAGCTGGCGGCGCGCTCGATGGAGCCGGCGGCGCGCACGGTGAATCTGCCGGCGCGCACGGTGGAGCTGGCGGCGGGCTCGGTGGAGCCGGCGGCGCGCACGGTGGAACTGCAGGCGCGCTCGGGAAGACAGCCAGACTCTCCGGTGGCGCTGACGGATTCCTTGGCAGCGCCGGACGTTCCGCCGGCGAGGGCTGGCGAAGCAGTGCAGAGCCAGCGCCCAACAGAAATGTCTTGACTCTTGACTTTCGTTGCGCTATGTATTATTCTTACTAGTCTTGGCGGTTCGGGTGACTGGCTGCCGGGAAGGACGACGGTACTCGGGAGAGTCCCTGAATCCAAAGAACGGTGAAGGCCCTCGTGAGAGGCCCGGAACCAGGCGGCCAACGGCCGTGGACGACTGAGCTGGATAGCCGACTGTTCCACGGTTCTGCGGGAGTCGAGCAGTGCTCCTCCTGCCGCGGGCTCTCGAAGTGCGCGCACTTCGGGAAAACATCAACCGGAATTCCGGCTTTGCCGGGCTTCCAGCCGATGGCCGCCTGCACTCGTGCACAAGTGCTCGTCGTTCCCATCGGCCTGACAGGTAACCCCTATCCCAGGTCTTGAAAGGAAATGACAATGACAAACACAATGAAGTCCCCGGAAGTACAAGCCGCCGCGGACACGCCGCCGGCGGAGCCCATGTTGACAGCCTCGGAAGTCGTGGACGGTCTGCGCGCCCTACGGGCGCGGATCGCGGAGGTCCAGCCGTTGACGGCGGCGCAGCGCAAGATGCTGCGAAGCCGGGCCAAGACTTCGGGCCCGGTCCTGCAGGAGTCGATCAGCGTCATTGGTGCGCTGGACAACGTCTCGCAGGCCATCGGTCAACCGGCCGACGAGGTTCAGGTGATGGTCGATGAGTCGAATCGCTGGGCGGTGGTGGAGGCAGAGCTTCGGACGATGCTGGAAGGCGTCGCCGGGGCAAACCTGGTCCGCCGGCAGCGGCTGGCACTCATCGCCGCACAGGCCTACGCCATCGGTACGCAACTGGCCCGCGATCCGGCGAACGCCGTGCTCGTGCCACACGTGACGGAGATCAAACGGTTGAAGAGCTTTTCGCGCCGCAAGAAGGCGCAAAAGACTCCGCAGCCGCCCACTCCGGCGCCCGTGGCCGGCGAGCCCGAAACGTCACCGGCACCTGACCCGTCCATGACCCCGAAGGCGTAGTGTGAGTGGTGGAAGTGAGACCGGGCGCGCGCGAGCGCGCCCGGTCGTTTCCCCTCCCCCGCTCGCGATGAGGCGAGGAGCACAGCATGAAGTCGAAGAAAGTGTCGAAGAACAGAACGAAGAAAGAGACGCCGAAAGGCACGAAGCGCACGAAGAGCGTGGCCGGCCGGACCGGGAACGTCGCCGGCGAGGAGACGAAGAACACGCCGGCGAAGGTTTCGAAGTACTTCCCGGACGAATCGAGGAGAGAGCACAACATGGCCGTCTTTGCAGAGGTGAAGCGGCGAATTGCGGCGGCAGTGGAGCGGCTCGGCGCAACGCCGGTCCCGCCTGGCATTCCCTGGCTGCTTGCGGGGGAGCCGGAGGCGTCGGTCCGCCGGACCATCGCCCGGCTCCGGGCAGGCACGAGCGTGCCTGCGGACCCGACCGTCGATCCGCTCGAACTGGCGGACCTGAAGGAGGAGCAGGCCGCCTATCGTGCCGTCGCCGCCGAAGTCGGCGAAGAACTGGCGGCCATCGCCACCTTCATCCAGGAAGACGTCGACCTGGCCTGGGCCGAGCTGCTCGCAGACGCCGTGGCCACGCTCAACGCCGCCAAGCAGTTGCCCGAGGCCAGGGACCCCGACAGCGAGATCGCCCAGAGCATCCGCCGCATGGACCGGGCCCGCCGCGCCGATATGGGCAACGAACGCGCCCGTCCCCTCGTCGGGCGCCGCGGAAGGCGCCGGAAGAGATCCTGAAAGGGCGCTTACACCGGGGACCAGCCGCCGGCAACCGGCATCATGAGGTCGAGCAGAATCGCGGCATACTTTGCGCCGTCGATCTTCTCGATTGCCTCGGCACCGTTTCGTGCGCACTCGACCTCGAACCCTCTGCGGGTCAAGAGCACCGTAAGCAACTTCCGGATCGCGTCGTCGTCATCGGCAATCAACACTCGCGGCGGTGGATCAGATGGGTTTCTCACGGAGAGATGAAGACCATACGCCACCCTTGCGCCCTGCGCAACGTCTTGCTCCGCGAGAGGAAGAACAAAACGGCCGGCGTCGCCGCCGGCCGTCTTCGATTCAGAGAATCGCGGTTGCTTACAGGTTCTTCTCGATGAACGCCTGCAACTGCCCCTTAGGCATGATGCCGACGTAGCGGTCGACGATCTTGCCGTCCTTGAACATCATGAGCGTCGGGATGGAGGTCACACCGAAACGCTGGGCGACCATCGGGTTGTCATCGACGTTCATCTTGGTGATCTCTGCTTTGCCGGTGAAGGTCGGCGCCAGCTCTTCGACGATCGGTCCGATCTGACGGCAAGGTCCGCACCACGGCGCCCAGAAGTCGATGAAGAGGGGCTTCCCGGCGTTGACGAGGCTGTCGAACTCCGCGTCGGTGATCTGACGTACTGCGTGTGCTGTTTCGGCCATCTGGCTCTCCTTGGCGGTATGAATTTGAGGCGGGAAGCCGATATTC
>CAZYTO010000131.1:0-15179 GCA_964650405.1 uncultured Thermoanaerobaculia bacterium
CTACTCCAAGCAACGAGCGGAGAATGTGACAAAGTAGAACTAACCACTAACCACTCCGCCCCTCTCCTCACGCCCCCCTCCTCACGCCCCCCTCCCTCCCCGCAACTGCTCCAGCTCGATCATCTTCTCGATTGCGACGAGCGTCAGTTCATCGCGACCCAACTCCCGCAGGGCGGGCCATTGGCTGCGCAGATCCCGCGACAGCGCATCCGGGAGCGTGCGGAGCCAGCCTTCGATGCGGAGGTCGACGCATTCGCGTTTTTCGTCGAGGGTCAGTTCGCGGGCCAGGAGGAGGCGGGTGGCGTCGTCGTGGTCGAGGAGGGTCTGGAGGAGGCTCCAGCGCCGGCCGGGCTGGTGGCGGCAGAGGGCGGTGAAGGCCACGGTGCCGGTCTCGCGGACGACTTCTTCTTCGCGGGTCAGGGTGCTTTCGTGCTCTTTCGTCTCGTCCCAACTGTCGGAGTCGCCGGCGAGGTAGCGGAGGTAGAGCATGGCGAAGAGGGCGGTGGGAGCGATAAGCTCTTCGCGCGTGCGGGCGTCGACCCAGAGCGACGTCGCGGCGAGTTTGCAGCGCTGGGCGACGGACTCGGCGAGCGATTTGCCGAAGATCAGGGCGACGGACTCGCGGACGAAGTAGGGCAGCTCGCCGGCGATGATCTCGCGGTAGCCGGGCGCGTGGCGGTCGAGAAGCACGGCGGCGCGGCGGTCGAGGACGGCGAGATCGCTGACGACTGCGGGGAGCCCGAGGGTCGTGCAGGCCAGGTTGAAGTTGATGGCTCGCGGCAGGGTGACGCCCTCGGGCCAGGCGTCGCGGAGGTCGCGGACGTCCGGCAGCTCGCGGCCGCCGCCCCACTCCTCGGGATACTCCGGAATGGAGCGGCCGTAGTTGACCGAGCCGGTGGCCCGGATGCGCACGCGGGTCTGCGGCACGAGGCCGTTGAATGGGGCGATGAGCGGCGCGATGCGCAGGAGCGTCTCCGTGTGCGCCACGACGCCGCGGTGCATCAGTCCGAGCAGCGCCTCGCGATCGTTCGGCGGCGGGACGAATGTTTCGGCGCTGCGCAACGCATCGGCGAGCTGCCGCGCACCCTCGGGTGCGTCGGCGCGGATGCCCTGCAGCGTCACGCCGTCCGCGCGCGAGAACTGGCGGATGACGCCGGGATGCTCGGGATCGAAGCCGCCGCGGAAGCCGGCCCGGCCGGCCCCGATGAGGAACGTGACCTTGCGCGGGATGGCGTCGCGCGAAGCCAGGGCCAGCGTGCAGGCGACGTCCGTGGCGATCTTGCCGCTGGACTCCGCCGTGTCCGACATGGCCACGAAGACGCGGACGGATGGCGCGTCGGGATGCAATCCGTTCAGCAACTCCGGCAGGTGCGCGAGCGCGCCGACGTTCTCCACGAGCGGCACGAGCTGGACGCGCTTCACCAGCTCGACGAGCCGCGCGCGGCGCGCCTGCGGGATACGCGCGGCGAGAAAGGCATCGGCGGCGAAGATGCCGTCGATGGCTTCGCCGTAGAGCGTCCCGATCTTCTGCAGGGCTCCGAGGTCGGCGCGAGAATTGATCTGGGGCACGGAGATCTCGTAGATGGCATTGCGCGACGGCGTGAAGCCGATGCGCTCGCAGGCGAGGTGGAAGAGGAAGTTGGCGCGGGCGATGGAAGCGAGGATCTTGGAGATCTTCTCCTCGTCCTGTTCGAGATACGGATTGGGCACGCGGGTGAGCAGGAAACGGTCGCAGCCCGGCACGAGGCCGCGACGGAGCAGCTCCAGCACGACGCGCTCCGGCAGCTCGAGCCACTCGGGGCTGATCTGCCGCCCTTCGAAATCGAGAAGGACCTCGTTGCACGGTCCGAGCAGGTCGGCGATGGTCTCGTCGAACTCCTGCTGCGCGTCGACGAGCGGGTTCCACTCGAGGGTCTTGAGGACGCGTTCGGCTGAGGAGGTTTGTGGAGGACGGACAATCCTGTCCGTCAACGTCTCAGATTCACGTGAGGACGGACAGGATTGTCCGTCCTCCACAACTCTGGCCCTTCGCAACTGCTCCGCGCGATGAGCGGTCGAGTCGGGATGCTTCGTGCCGGTGATGCGGGGCGACTCGGGGAGCAGCGGGATCGTGGCGCGCGCTTCGAGGAAGGCGGCGGGGTCGAGCTGGTCGAGGGGGTGGTGGACGCGCGGGACGGCGGAGGAGCCGAGGCGGCCCTGGCGTTCGATGCACCCCTGGACGCGCTCCATGAAGACGGCCAGCTCGCTGACGTCCTTCGAGCCATAGGACAGGCGCTGCCAGGTGTCGTAGCGGGAGGCGTCGCTGCCGGCGAACGCGGCAAACGGAATGCCGCCCACGCCTCCCGCCAGCAGGAAGTCGAAGGCATCCTCGGAGGTCCGCACCACGGCGCGCTCCCACATGCCGTTGCGGCGGCGGTCGAAGCGTTCGCCGTTGAGGCCGGGGAAGGCGAGCGGCGCGTAGAACGTGCCGCCGAAGTCCGTGCGCTCGATGCCGAGAGGGGCGATGGCGTCGGCCGCCTCGATCATGAAGTCGCGGCGCGCGCGCATCTGCGGTGACGGGCGGCGCAAACCTGCCAGCGGGCTTTGCAGCGCCGCCAGAGCCCAGTCCTGGGCCAGCGTCGACGGCGTGGCCACGAGCCAGGCGGAGAGATTGGCCGCGACTTCGCGCGCCCGGACGCCGCTGGCCCGGATGTGATCGGAGAGGACCATCCAGCAGGCGCGCGCCCCGGTCGAGGCACCGAACATGTCCATCTTGGAGAGACCGGAGAGAAGCACGACCCATTCGCGCCACTCGGGATTGGCGAAGGCGGGATTGACGAAGGCGTCGACGTAATCGAGGCGCTGGTAGACGGCGTCGTAGAGGACGAAGACGCCGTGCTCCACGGCGATACCGACCAGCTCCTCGACGAGAGCGCGCGGATAGACACGGCCGGTGGGGTTGTGCGGATTGTTGAGGATGAGGGAGGAGATGCCGCCGCGGGCCAGCAGTCGCCGGAGTGCATCCGGCTCGGGGATGAAGCCGGGGGCGGTCGTGGGCAATTCGACGACGTGCTTCCCGGCGCGCTCGACGAACCAGTCGTACTCCCAGCTCGGCCGCGGCACGGCCACCCCCGAGCCGTCCTCGCCGAGGACTTCGAGGATCATGGCCAGTCCCGAGCGTGTGCCGGGCGTGAAGATCACCTCGTCGGGAAGGAACCGCACCGTGCTGCCGGGGTAGTCGCGCCGGCCGTCGCGATTGACGAGAGCGGCGATCTCGCTGCGGACCTCGAGCCGCCCCACGGCGGAGCCGTAGCTGTGGACGCTGTTGCGCGTGAGCCTCTGGGCCGCCCTCACGACCTCGGGGTGCGGCGCGAAGTCGGCGTTCTTGTAGTCCCCCTGTGTGAGGTCGAGCGCGCCTTCCTGCTGCACCCGGCGCGCGAAGGCCCGCACCAGCGGTTCGGGCGTAGCGAGTGCGCGCCGCGAAAGGCGGGCGTATGTCGGGGCGAGGATCGCGGACATTCAGGCGTCCACTCCCTCGGCGACGATCGGAGTCACGGCCGCTTCGTCTTCCTCTCCCGTGCGGATGCGGAAGACCTTCTCCACGGGGAGGACGAAGATCTTGCCGTCGCCGACCTGGCCGGTGCGCGCGGCCGCGAGGATGGCCTGGACAGTCGGCTCGACGAAGTGGTCGGAGACGCCGATCTCGAGCCGGACCTTCTCGGTCAGGTCGACCTTGACGGTGGTGCCGCGGTACGTCTCGACGCGCTCGGTCTCGCCGCCGTGACCCTGCACGCGGCTGATGCTGAGCCCGCGGACCTCGGCGCGATAGAGCGATTCGAGCACCGTGTTCAGTGTTTCGGAGCGGATGATGGCGACGATCAGTTTCACCAGCGAGCCTCCTGCGACAGGACGAGCACTTCTTCCTTGCGACTACCGCCCGGCGTTTCCTCGGGCAGAATGAGGATCGCCCCTTCGCCGTCGCTATAGGCCTCTTCCCCGTGCTGCGTGACGTCGAGCCCGACGGCTTCGTCGCGCGCGGCCGCGCGCAGCGGCGTGACCAGCGCGATGAGCTTCAGCAGGGCGAACGTCGCCGCGGCGCTGAAGGCGATCGTGGCGGCCACCGCGGCAGCCTGAATGGCGAGCTGCTTCGGATTCCCGAAGAGCAGTCCATTGCTGCCGCCCCACGCCTTCTGTGCAACGACGCCGGTGAGCAGCGCTCCCGTGATTCCGCCCGCGCCGTGCGCGGCGAGGACGTCGAGCGAATCGTCGAGCCGCGTTCGCGCGCGCCAGAGGAGAGCGAAGTAGCTGGGGAAGGCGGCCACGGCACCGAGCACGATGGCGGAGAGCGGACTGATGAAGCCGGCCGCAGGCGTGATGGCCACCAGCCCCACGACGATGCCGGTGGCCGCGCCGACGGCGGTGGCCTTCCCCGTGCGGAAAAGGTCCAGCGCCATCCAGACGCAGAGCGTGGCCATGGGCGCGAACATGGTGTTGGTGAAGGCCACGGCCGCCGAAGCGTTCGCGGCCAGGGCGCTGCCGCCGTTGAAGCCGAACCAGCCGAGCCAGAGCAGCCCCGCGCCGAGGAGGGTGAAGGGAACGTTCTGCGGCACGAGCGCCTGGCGCCCGTAGTCCTTGCGCGGGCCGACCACGACGGCCACTACCAGGGCGGCCACGGCGGCGTTGATGTGCACGACCGTGCCGCCGGCGAAATCGAGCGCGCCCAGTCCGGCCAGCCAGCCGCCGCCCCACACCCAGTGCGCGATCGGCGCGTAGACGGCGACCGACCAGAAGGTGACGAAGGCCAGGTACGGCACGAAGCGCATCCGTTCCACGATGGCGCCGGAGATCAGGGCGGCCGTGATGACGGCGAACGTCCCCTGATAGGCCATGAAAAGCACATGCGGAATCGTTCCCTGCGCGCCGGTGCCGACGCCGCGGAGCAGGGCGAACTGCAGTCCGCCGGCGAAGGGCGAGCCGTGAGCGAAGCCGATCGAGTAGCCCCCCAGCGCCCAGGCCATGCCGACGAAGCCGAGCGGCGCGAAGCTCATCATCAGCGTGTTGAGGGCGTTCTTCGACCGCACCATCCCGGCATAGAAGAACCCCAGAGCGGGCGTCATCATCAACACCAGAGCGGTGGCAACGAGCATCCAGGCGGTATCCGAAGCGTTCATGGTCACCTCGTCGAGCCGCGGGCGTTCGCCGCAGCCTCGGTTGATTGGGTTTCGTGAAGGAGCGCAAGAGGCACGGTGCGCCGGAAGCGGCGGCACGCGCGAGGCCAGTTCCTCAGCAGCATCGCGGCGCGGCGGCTGCCGGTCTCCGCGGCATGTTCGGCGAGCAACTCGCGCAGCAGGCGTTCATCGTCGGGAGACAGCTCGCGCAGGGCGGCGGAGTCGCGATGCATCGACGCTTCGTGCGGATCGAGCATGAAGAGCGTTCCGCCGGTCATCCCGGCGGCGACGTTCCCGCCGGTCGTACCGAGGATCGCTACGGTTCCTGCTGTCATGTATTCGCATGCGTGATCTCCCGTACCTTCCACCACCGCCTGGGCGCCGCTGTTGCGCACGGCGAAACGCTCGCCGGCCCGTCCTGCCAGGAAGAGACGCCCGCCCGTCGCACCGTAAAGGACGGCGTTCCCGGCCAGCACGTCGTCGCGGCGGCGCGACTTCGGCCGGATGACGACCGTGCCGCCCGACATGCTCTTGCCCACGCCGTCGTTGGCGATGCCTTCGAGCACCAGCGTCATGCCGCTGGTGCAGAACGCGCCGAAGCTCTGGCCGGCCGCGCCGCGGTAGGTGACGTGAACACCGCCGGGTGTGTGGACGAGGTGACCGGCAATGCGGGCACCGACGGCACGGTCGGCGTTGGAGATGGGCAGGCGGAGGCGGAGCCGCTGTTCGCCGGTCGCGGTTCGTTGTTCGCGCCCAACCTCGGGGTCGAGATGCCTCAGGACGATCTCGTCGAGGGCGTCGCCGGTGGCGGGCGGCTCGTTGCGCGCGCCGTTGCCGAGGTTCGCAGGTCCGGCGCTCGCGAGGACGGCATCGAGGACCAGCGTTGCGGCTCGGGCGCCGGCGACGGGACGGACGGTGAGGAGCTCACTGCGGCCGATGACCTCGCGCAGCGATCGAGCGCCAAGGCGCGCCAGGAGCTGGCGGGTCTCACCGGCCACGGCGCGGAAGAAACGCACGACGTCGTCCGGCGTGCCATGGAACTTCGCACGGAGGTCGTCTCGCTGGGTGGCAATGCCGGCGGGACAGGTGTTGAGATGGCACTGCCGGGCCATGACGCACCCCGCCGCGACGAGGGCGGCGGTGCCGAAGCCGAATTCCTCAGCTCCGAGTAGTGCGGCAATGACAACGTCGCGCCCCGTCTTCAGGCCTCCGTTGACCTGCAATCGTACGCGATGACGCAGCCCGGCGCGGCTCAGCGCCTGGTGCGCCTCGGCGAGGCCGAGCTCCCACGGCGTGCCGGCGTTCCGGATCGAGCCGAGCGGCGAAGCTCCCGTGCCGCCGTCGTGGCCGCTGATCTCGATGGCGTCGGCGTGGGCCTTGGCCACACCGATGGCGATCGTGCCGATGCCGCAGGAGGAGACCAGCTTCACGCTCACGGTAGCGCGGCGGTTGACCTGCTTGAGGTCATAGATGAGCTGGGCCAGATCCTCGATGCTGTAGATGTCGTGGTGCGGCGGCGGCGAGATGAGCGTCGTCCCCGGCGCGGCGTTGCGCACGCGGGCAATGAGCGGCGTAACTTTCGCGCCGGGGAGCTGGCCGCCTTCGCCGGGCTTCGAGCCCTGCGCGATCTTGATCTGCAGCTCGTCCGCGCCGGCGAGGTAGTGCGCGGTCACGCCGAAGCGTGCCGAGGCCACCTGCTTGATGCGGTGACGCGT
Source organism: uncultured Thermoanaerobaculia bacterium (assembly GCA_964650405.1). GTDB lineage: Bacteria > Acidobacteriota > Thermoanaerobaculia > Gp7-AA8 > Gp7-AA8 > CAZYTO01. Next base: position 6,863 of record CAZYTO010000131.1, read on the forward strand.
GCCGTGCTCGCCCCCTTCGCCGCAATTGCTGCGCGCGCCGAGGCGCTCCATGGCCCCTGCCAGCACCTCCTGCGCCTCGGGGGATAGCGAGCCGAGGGACATGGCCGCGGTCATGAAGCGGCGGGCGATGTCCGCTGCCGGCTCGACGTCTTCCAGCGCCACCGGCGCTTCGCGGAATGCGAAGAGGTCGCGCAGGACGACGGGATCCCGCGCCCCGACCAGCTCCGCGTACGCGCCGTAGCCGGCGTCCGTGCCGCTCTGCGCCGCGTGCCGAAGGGCCTTGACGACCTGCGGCTCGTACGTATGCTTCTCGCCGCCGCGGCGAAAGCGATACAACCCGCTCTCCGGCAGGCCGTTGGTTGTCTCCGAGAACGAGGCAGTGTGACGTTCCAGGACATCCCGGGCCACGTCCACCAGTGCGATGCCGCCGATCGACGAGACCGTGCCGGTGAAATGGGCGTCGATGAGCGCGCGGCTGATACCTACGGCTTCGAAGAGTTGCGCGCCCCGATACGATCGAAGCGTCGACACGCCCATCTTGGAGAGGATCTTCAGCAGTCCATTCGTCAGAGCCCGGTGGTAGCGGCGCCGCGCCTCGTCGACGTCGTCGCGCGAGCCGCCCTCCTGCCGCACGGCGTCGCTGACCGTGGCCCGCGCCAGCCACGGGCAGACGGCGTCGGCGCCGAAGGCGAGAAGGCAGGCCAGCTGGTGCTCGTCGCGCACGTCGCCCGCGTCGGCGATGAGGCTGACGTCGAGCCGGCAGCCTTGCCGGATGAGATGCTGATGGACGGCGGCGACAGCCAGGAGCGACGGAATGGCCGCCAGCTCCTCGTCGACGCCGCGGTCGCTGAGTACGAGACACGTCGCACCCTCGCGTACCGCGCGAACGGATTCAAGGAGGAGCGCATCGAGCGCGGCGGCCATGCCGATTTCGCCGTTCGCAGCATCGAACAGCAGCGAGAGCTCCGCGGCCTTCCATCCCCTGCGCGGCCAGGCCAGCAGGGCGCGCACTTCGACGGGCTTGAGGATCGGGTCGGGCAGGAGCACGTGCGCGGGAGGGCGCTCGCCTGCGGCGAGGAAGTTGCCGGTGCGGCCGAGGCGCGTCCGCAGCGACATCACCGCGCCTTCGCGCAGCGGGTCGATGGGAGGATTGGTCACCTGGGCGAAGCGTTGGCGGAAGTACGCATCGAGCAGCCGCGGGCGTGCGGAGAGAACGGCCAGCGGTGTGTCGTCTCCCATCGAGGCGACGGGCCCGGTGCCGGTCCGGAACATCGGTTCGAGGACGAGCTGAAGCTCATCCGCCGTGTAGCCGAAGGCGCGCAGGACGGCCGTTGACGGCGCAGGCTCGCGTTCCCTGCCGCGGTTGATGAACGGCGCCTGTCGCGCCGCGGCGGTCCGGACTTCGTCGATCGTGCTGCGAGAGGTTTTCGTCCAGCGCGTATAGGGATGCGCGCGCGCCGCCTCGCGCAGCACATCGCCGCGCCCGCGCAAGCCGCCGCGCTCCAGGTCGACGACGAGCATTTCGCCGGGTCCGAGGCGTCCGTGACGAAGGATGTCGCCGTCGCCGCGATCGAAGACGCCGGCCTCCGAGGCCAGGGCCAGGAGGTGGTCGCGGGTCAGGAGGTAGCGGGCCGGGCGGAGGCCGTTGCGGTCGAGTGCTGCTCCGGCGACGCGGCCATCGGAGAAAGCCACGAGGGCCGGACCGTCCCACGGTTCCATGAGTGCGGCCTGGTGATCGAGAAGACTGCGCACCGCGCCGCCGGTGCGCGCATCGTTCTCCCATGCCGGCGGCACGAGCATCGAGAGGGCTTGCGCAAGCGGCCGGCCGGCCATGGTCACGACGGCCAGCGCCGTGTCGAGGCTTGCCGAGTCGCTCTCCCGCTCCTCGACTACGGCAGCGCTGGCGCCGCGCCGGCGCCGGAAGGGCTCGCCGAACCGGGCCTCGATCTGCCGCTCGCGGGCACGCATGGCGTTGCGGTTGCCGGCGATGGTGTTGATCTCGCCGTTGTGCGCGATGAGGCGGAACGGCTGGGCCATCGGCCAGGACGGCTCGGTGTTCGTGCTGAAGCGCTGGTGGGCGATGGCGAATGGCGTCGAGTAGTCACGCCGTCTCAGGTCGGGGAAAAACGCGGCCAGGTCGAGCGAGCGGACCAGCGCCTTGTAGACGATGGTGCGATGGCTCAACGAAACGACATAGAGGTCGCGCGGCCCCAGCACCGCGGCGCGGGCGTCGATGGCCCGCCGGGCCCGGAACAGACTCTCCTCGAAGAGCTCCGGCGTGAGGGGGAGGCGCGGAGTGACGAAGACCTGCTCGATCCGCGGCAGGGACGCGCGCGCCCGCGCTCCGAGGACGCTCTCGTCGACAGGTACCTCCCGCCATCCAGCCACGAGCAGACCCCCTTCGGCCACCGCGTCGCGAACGCGTCTGCGGGCGCGTTGGGCCGCGTTCTTGCGGCGGGGAAGGAAGACCATGCCCACAGCGATCGTCCCGGGTGCGCGGCGCGCCAACCCGAAGGCCTCGATCTCCGGCGCGAAGAGGGAGAAGGGAATGGAGGTGAGCACGCCGGCGCCGTCGCCGGTTCGCGCATCGGCATCCACGGCGCCGCGGTGAGCGAGCCTGCGTAAGGCGGCCAGCGCCGCCGGCAGAATGTCGGGGCGCGACTCTCCCCGAAGGTCCGCGAGGAGTACCACGCCGCAGGCATCGCGCATCGGTTCAGGGAACGCGTGCATCACGCCGTTGAGTATCGGCAGTCAACCGGCCATGCGTCCAACAGAATTAACCGATGGGAGCCATGCGGAAACGGCATGGGTCATAATGGCGAGCGGGAGGCGGCGAGCGGCGAGCGGGAAAGCGACGAACGAACAGCGATTAACGACCAGCGATCAGCGATCAGCGAAACATGGACACCCGCCAACTCGAAATGTTCCGGGCCGTCGCCGAGGAGCGGGCCTTCACGGCGGCGGCGCAGCGGCTGCATGTATCGCAGTCGGCGGTGAGCCGGCAGCTCAAGCTCCTCGAAGAGGAACTGGGTACGTTGCTCTTTCACCGCGGGGCGCGGGGGGTGACGCTCACGCCGCAGGGCGAACTGCTGCTCAGCGCCGCGAACCGGATCCATCGCGAGCTCGAAGACGTGGCCTCGCAGATCTCCGACACGCACACGCTGCAGCGGGGTCTGCTCACGCTCGGCGGCGGCATGACGGTTTGTCTGCACATCCTGCCGCGGCTCCTGCGCAAGTTCCGCACGCAGTTCAAGCAGGTGGACCTGCGCGTCGTCACCGGACCGACGGCGATGATCCTCCGCCAGCTTCGCGAGCGCGAGATCGACGTGGCCCTCCTCACCCTGCCCATCCTGGCCGCCGACCTCGACGTCGTCCCCGTGCTCAAGGAGGAGATGGTCGTCGTCACGGCCGGCAAGCACGCGCTGGCGCGCCGCCGCACGATCGAGCCGCGCGCGCTGGCCCGCCACCCGCTCATCCTCTTCGAGAGCGGCTCGAACACCCGCCGCGTGGTCGACCAGTTCTTCGTCGATGAAGGGATCCCAGTGAACGTGATCATGGAGACGGAGAACGTGGAGATCATCAAGTCCATGGTCTCCAGCGGCCTCGGCGTCACGATCGTTCCTTACTCCGCCATCGCCCACGACCGCACGGGCCGCTTCGCCTGGGCGCGCCTCCGCGGCCACCGCCTCTACCGCGAGACCGGCTGGGTGTACCTCAAGTCGGACTACCTGCCGCGCGCCGTGACCGAAGTGCTGCACATGTTCGAGGAGATGAAGGGACAGTTCGCGGGGGCGGTGCCGGGGAAGAGTGGTTAGTGGTTAGTCTTAAGTGGTTAGGGTTGTGAGTCAGTGGTTAGGGTTTCGCTCCATTTGAACCCGCGCCTCTGGATGAGCAATCATCCGCGGATGCATCGCGCACGCGGCTTCGCTCTTCTCTTCACAGCAGCCCTGACTCTCGCCGCGGCGGCCGCCGCCCAGGAGCCTGACCTGACGAAGCAGCCGGCGCTGTACGTCGTCGGGTACGCGCACCTCGACACGCAGTGGCGGTGGGAGTACCCGCAGACCATCGACGAGTTCCTGCCGCGGACGATGCACGACAACTTCGCGCTGTTCGCGAAGTATCCGCACTACGTCTTCAACTTCAGCGGCGCCAACCGCTACCGGCTGATGAAAGAGTACTACCCAGCCGACTTCGCGCGACTGCAGCAGTTCGTGAAGTCGGGTCAGTGGTTCCCGTCGGGGTCGTCGATGGAGGAGGGGGACGTCAACTCGCCGTCGGCGGAGTCGATCATCCGGCAGATCCTCTACGGCACGCACTTCTTCCGCCGCGAGCTGGGACGCACGAGCGCCGAGTACATGCTGCCGGACTGCTTCGGCTTTCCGGCGTCACTGCCGAGCATCCTGGCCCACCTCGGCATCCGCGGTTTCTCCACGCAGAAGCTGACCTGGGGCTCCAGCGCGCCTGTCGGAGGCGAGGACTCGCCCGAGCGCACGCCGCGCGGCACGCCGTTCAACGTCGGCATCTGGGAGGGGCCGGACGGGAAGAGCATCATCGCCGCCTTCAATCCCGGCAGCTACGGCGGCGAGGTGCGCTACGAACTCTCCGCGAGCGATCCGTCGAACAAGACCCGCGGCTACGTCGACTGGCCGGCCCGCGTGGCGCGCGACGGCGAAGTGAGCGGCGTCTTCGCCGACTACCACTACTACGGCACGGGCGACGTCGGCGGCGCGCCCGCGGAGTCATCCGTGGCGATGTTGGAGAAGATTGTCAGCGCGTCTGTTGGCGAGCGGGTTGCGGCGAGCGGCGAGCGGGGGACGACGAGCAACGAGAGCGCGGGCTCCTCCCCGCTCGCCGCTCGCCCAAACCCGCTCGGCGGCCAGCGACTCCACATCGTCTCCGCCACCGCGGAACAGATGTTCCTCGACATCCACAGTGACCAGACCGCCGGGCTGCCGCGCTACCGCGGCGATCTCGAGCTGACCAATCACTCGGCCGGCTCGTTGACTTCCGAGGCCATGCAGAAGCGGTGGAACCACGACAACGAGCTGCTTGCCGATGCCGCCGAGAAGGCCGCGGTCGGGGCCATGCTCCTTGGCCGCCCCTATCCGCAGGGGCGGCTCAACGATGCCTGGACGCTGGTCATGGGCGGCCAGTTTCACGACATCGCCGCCGGCACGGCCACTCCCAAGGCGTACGAGTACTCGTGGAACGACGACGTCATCGCCCGGAACCAGTTCACGGCGGTGAGGAACAACGCCGTCCGGACCATCGCCTCCGTGCTTGACACGCGCACGAGCGGCACGCCGGTCGTCGTCTACAACCCGCTCAGCATCGCGCGCGAAGACGTCGTGGCGGTGCCGTTCGAAGGGTTGGGCGAGGTTCGCGTGGCCGGGCCTGACGGGGTGGCCGTCCCGGCGCAGCGCAACGGAAAGAGCGTGCTCTTCCTGGCGAAGGTGCCGTCGACCGGCTTCGCGGTGTACGACGTGCAGCCGGCGACAGCGGCACCGAAGTCGTCGCAGAACGCGTCGCTGAAAGTCAGCGAGTCCTCGCTCGAGAACGACCGCTACCGGATCGCCATCGATGCGAACGGCGACGTCGCCTCGATCCTCGACAAGAAGCTCGACAAGCAGCTTCTGGCCGCGCCGCTGCGCCTGGCCTTCCAGACCGAGAACCCGCACGACTGGCCGGCCTGGAACATGGACTGGAACGATCAGAAGCAACCGCCGCGCGGCTATGTGTCGGGGCCCGCGAAGATCCGGGTGGTCGAGCGCGGCCCGGCGCGCGTTGCGGTCGAAGTCTCGCGCGACGGCGAAGATTCGCACTTCGTCCAGACGGTCTCGCTGAGCGCAGGCGATGCCGGCAACCGCATCGAGGTTGCCAACGCCATTGACTGGAAGACCGCGGCGGCGGCGCTCAAGGCCACCTTCCCTTTCACCGCTTCGAATCCGCTGGCCACCTACAACTGGGAAGTGGGCACGATCGAGCGCGGCAACGACAACGAGAAGCAGTTCGAAGTGCCGTCGCACGAGTGGATCGACCTCACTGACGCGCACGGCGGGTACGGCGTGACCGTGCTGACCGGTGCGAAGTACGGCTCCGACAAGCCCGACGATTCGACGCTCCGTCTCACGCTCCTCTACACGCCCGGCCTCGGCAGCGGCAACGGCCGCTCCTACAGCGACCAGACCTCACAGGACTGGGGGCATCACGAATTCATCTACGGCCTGGCGTCGCACGGCGCCGATCGCGGAAGCGAGGGGACGGACTGGCAGGCCCTGCGCCTCAGCGATCCGCTTACGGCGTTCGTCGTGCCGAAGCACGCCGGCCCGCGGGGAAAGACGGTCTCGCTCGTGCAGGTCAGCAACCCGCGCGTCCGCGTGCTGGCCCTGAAGAAGGCGGAGGAGAGCGACGAGATCATCGTGCGGGCGGTGAACCTGGATCCTCAGCCGCAGTGGGCACACCTCACCTTCGCGGAGCCTGTGACGAGCGGACGCGCGGTCAACGGACAGGAATTGCCGATCGGACCGGCCGAAACGACCGGCGGCACGCTGCTCGCGCAGTTCGAGCCCTTCGGCATTCGCTCGTTCGCCTTGAAGCTCGCGCTGCCATCACAGGGCGCAGCCGCGCCGAATGTGCAACCCCTGACGCTGACCTTCGACCGCGTCGTGGCCACGCACGATGGCGAGAAGTCCGAGGGAGGCTTCGATGCGCAGGGACAAGCGCTCCCCGCCGAGATGCTGCCGCCCCGGATCATGTATGGCGACGTGGCCTTCGACGTGACCGGGAAGGCCGTCACCGCGCACGGCCAGACCGTCGCCCTGCCGCATGGCATCACCCACGTCCACATCCTGGCCGCGTCCGCCGAGGGCGACCGGCCGGAGACGTTTCACCTCGGCGAGCATTCCGTCACCCTCACTATTCACGCCTGGAACGGCTGCCTCGGGCAGTGGGACGCGCGCCTCTGGCAGAAGCGGGAGGAAGACCTGCCGCCGCGCCCCGATGCGCCGCTCAACGCGCCGCCGCGCAAGCGCATGGCCACAGTCTTCGCCGGCCTGACACCCGGCTATATCAAAGACGCGCCGCTGGCCTGGTACGCCTCGCACCATCACACCGCCGAGGGGAAGAACGTGGCGTATGCCTACTCGTACCTATTCGCCTACACGCTCGACGTGCCGGCCGGCGCGACGACGCTGACGCTTCCCGAGGACGGCGAAGTGCGGGTAATGGCGGTGACAGTGACGTCGGAATGAGCAACCCGTGATCCCGAGCGTACGCGAAGGGACCTGGGCCGGGTGGGTGGTTCCGCACAAGGTCTCATCGCCGGTATCGTGCGCACCACCTGCCCAGCCCAGGTCCCTCGCTACGCTCGGGATGACCGGTGCGGCTAAAGTACGCAGGCAATGAAACGCACACTGACGCTGCTCCTCACCCTCGCGCTCTTCGCCTGTACGAAGAACGAGTACCCGGCCGCGCCCAAAGCCGCCGGCGCGAAGTCCTTCACCATCGCCGTCATCCCCCAGGGCTCGACGCACGAGTTCTGGAAGAGCATCCACGCCGGCGCGATGAAGGCGGCCGGGGACTACGCCGCGCAGCAGGCCGGCGTGAACATCATCTGGAAGGGGCCGCTGCGCGAGGACGACCGCGAGCAGCAGGTGCAGGTCGTGGAGGGCTTCGTCAGCCAGCACGTGGACGGCATCGTCCTGGCGCCCTTCGACAAGAACGCCCTGGTGCGCCCGGTGGAAGAGGCCACGCGCGCCGGCATCCCCGTGGTGGTCATCGACTCCGGGCTGGAATCGAAAGATCCCATCAGCTTCGTGGCCAGCAACAACTACCACGGCGGCGAGCTGGCCGCCGACGAGATGGGCCGCCTACTCGGCGGGAAGGGAAGAGTCCTGGCGCTGCGCTATCAGGAGGGCGTCTTCTCCACCGAGCAGCGCGAGCGTGGATTCATCGACAAGATCAAGTCGGCGTATCCCAACATCCAGCTCATCTCGTCGAACCAGTACGCCGGCGCCACGCGCGACACGGCCAAGACCGCGGCGGAGAACCTCCTCAACCGCTTCGGCAACGACATCGACGGCATGTTCACGCCGAACGAGTCGTCCACCGCCGGCGCTCTGCTGGCGCTGGAGGACGCGGCGAAGGGGGGGAAGATCCGCTTCATCGGCTTCGACACCAGCGACGTCTTCACCAAGGCCATGCGGGAGCACAAGCTCGACGGCATCGTGGTGCAGAATCCGTTCGCCATGGGGGAGTTGGGGGTGCGGACGCTAGTTCATCACCTTCTCGGCAAGCCGGTCGAGAAGCGCGTGGATAC
>CAZYTO010000132.1:0-15138 GCA_964650405.1 uncultured Thermoanaerobaculia bacterium
AGATGTTGTCGCCGCCGGCGCGGTCGCTGGTGAAGGCGATCCACTTGCCGTTCGGGGAGTAGCGCGGCTGCATGTCCCAGGCGATGCCGGTGGTCAGGGCCTTGGCCTCGCCGCCGGCCATGGGGATGGTGTAGATGTCGCCGAGGAGGTCGAATGCGATCTCCTTCCCATCGGGGCTGACGTCGAGCGACAGCCACGTCCCCTCGGTGACGTCGATGTTGACGTCATGCCGCGGTCCGGGCGGGTTGTTGACGTCCCACTTCTTCTCCTCTTTCTTCTCGTCCTTCTTTTCCGCCGCGCCGGCAGACGGCTTGTCCGCTTTCTTGTTCGTTGCGGACGCCGGAGGCGTCTGGGCGGGGACCGTGTTGGAGACGAACGTCAGGACGAGGAAGGCGAGGAAAGCTCGTTTCATCAGTGCCCTTTCAGTGCTCTTTCGACAGGAGCATGCAGTCGCCGTAGCTGAAGAAGAGATAGCGGCGGGCGATTGCTTCGGAGTACGCGGCCCGGATGGTCTCCATGCCCGCGAAGGCGGAGACTAGCATTAGGAGTGTGGACTCCGGCAGGTGGAAGTTGGTGAGCAAACGGTCAACAACATGGAACGCGAAGCCCGGGCTGATGAAGATGGCCGTCTCGGCCCGCCCGGCGAGGATGCGGCCGTCGCCGGCCCGGATGGCACTCTCCAGCGTGCGCACGCTCGTCGTGCCGACGGCCACGATGGTGCGCCGCTCGTCGAGGGCCCGGTTGAGCGCCGCCGCAGCCGGCTCGCTGATGTCGTAGCGCTCGGTCTGCATCGTGTGCGCAGCGAGGTCGTCGACCTTCACCGGCTGGAACGTCCCAATGCCCACGTGCAGCGTGATCCGGACGATCTCCACACCGCGGGCGGCGACGGCGTCGAGGATCTCCGGCGTGAAATGCAGTCCGGCAGTCGGCGCCGCGATGGCACCGCGCTCAGCGGCATAGACCGTCTGGTACGACTCCCGGTCGCTCTCCCGCGGCTCCGGACGGGCGATGTAGGGCGGCAGCGGCATGACCCCGATGCGCTCGATCTCGGCCATGTCGCCTTCGAAGCGTAACGTGACGGTCCCCTCGTCCTTGGCCAGGACGTGCACCAGCAGGGCGTCGGAGAACGTCAGGACGTCTCCGACCCTGACGCGCTTGGCGGGTTTCGCCCAGGCCTCCCAGATCTCGTCGTCACCACTGGGGGGCGGCACGACGCCACGGGGGTTCGGAACGACGCAGTCGTGCCCTACATGGCCGAGTGTAGGGCACGACTGCGTCGTGCCGAACCCCCGTACGTCCTGCGCCGCACCCGCCCCCCCGGGTCCCTCGCTGAAGCCTGCCCTGAGCGGAGCCGAAGGGCTCGGGATGACGCGGCGTGTAAGCAGCAATTCGATGTTCCGCGACATCCCCGCTTTCGGCCGGGCGAAGAGGCGGGCCGGGATGACGCGCGTGTCGTTGATCACGAGCACGTCGCCGGCCTTCAGTTGCGACGGAAAGTCGGCGAAGGAGCGGTGCTCCATGACCGGCATCCCGCCATCGGGCTTGACGACCATCATGCGCGAGCGCCCGCGCTCGCGCGGCTCCTGCGCGATCAGTTCCGGTGGCAGGTGATAGGAGAAGTCAGTTCGTTGCATACGGAGCCGATGGTTGTATAACCGACATCGGACAACCGACAACTAAAATGCGTGCGTCAATGATCCGCGCCCGCGTCATCACCTGTTCCGACGGCGTCACGCATGGCACGCGGGTGGACCGCTCCGGGCCGGCACTGCGGGAGCTGCTCGTGGCCAACGGATGCGACGTGGACGAGGTGGTCGTCGTGCCCGACGACGTCGAGGCCATCGCCGCGGCCATCGTGGGAGCGACGGAGGACGGTGTGCGGCTGGTCGTCACCACCGGCGGTACGGGCATCGCTCCGCGCGACGTCACCCCCGAGGCCACGATGCGGGTCTGTGAGCGCCTCGTGCCGGGGATGGGCGAGCTGATGCGGGCCTGCTCGATCGCCAAGGCACCCATGGCCTCCCTCTCGCGGGCCCAGGCGGCCACGCGCGGGAACGCGCTCGTCGTCAACGTTCCGGGCAGCCCGCGCGGCGCGGTGGAGAACCTGGAGACGATCCTGCACCTCATCCCGCATGCGCTCGAGCTCCTCGGCGGCGAGCGGGTGGAGAAGCATCCATGAAGCAGCGTGTGCAGCTCGGCATCGAAGGCCTGATCGGCGATCCCACCCCCATCCGCGGGCGGCGCGTGGCTGTCCTCTCGCACCAGGCGGCCGTCACGCATGACCTCCGGCGCACCGTCGACGTCGTGGCCGATCTCGCCGGCCGCGAGAACTTCGTCCGCATCTTCGGCCCGGAGCACGGCTTCTGGGGAGTGAAGCAGGACATGGAGGGCGCGGGCGGCGAGCGCGACGCGGCCACGGGCGTGGAGATTCTCTCGCTCTACGTCGACTACCCGAAGCAGCCGCAGTCGCGGACGCCGGACGGCATCGCCTGCTGGAAGCGGCAACTGGCGGCGAAGAAGGAGCAGCTCTGGCCGAAGGTGGAAGACTTCGACGGCATCGACGTCCTAGTCGTCGACCTGCAGGACGTCGGGGCGCGCTACTACACCTTCGCCAACACCATGGCCTACTGCATGGAGGTTGCGAAGACGAGCGGCGTGAAGGTCGTCGTCTGCGATCGCCCCAATCCGATCAACGGCCGCGACGTGGAGGGCAACCTCTTCGACGACGAGCGCTGGTTCAGCTTCGTCGGCCAGTTCGACCTCGCCCCCCGCCACGGCATGACCATCGGCGAGCTGGCGCGCTGGTATCAGAGCGCCGACTCGAAGTATCGCTGCGAGCTGGAGATCGTCGGGATGCGCGGCTGGTCGCGCGAGCTGTGGTGGGATGACACGGACGTGCCGTGGGTCCCGCCGTCACCGAACATGCCGTCGGTCAGCACCGCGACGGTCTATCCCGGGATGTGTCTCGTCGAGGCCACCGGAGCCAGCGAGGGCCGCGGCACGACCATCCCCTTCGAGATCTTCGGCGCGCCGCACGTAGATCCGTTCGCGCTCGCGGAGCGTCTGAACGGTATCGGCATCCCCGGCATCCGCTTCCGCCCGCAGTTCTTCCAGCCGACGTTTCAGAAGCACGCCGGCGTCGTCTGCGGCGGCGTCCAGCTCCACGTCACCGACCGCGACGCCTTCCCTTCCTACCGCGCCGGCCTGTACTGCGTGCAGGCCATCTACGAGCTCTGGCCGGACTTCGTCTGGCGCGGCGATGCCTACGAGTACGAGCCCACCGACGAGAAGCAGGCCCTCGAGCAGCTCGTTGGTTCGTCAGCCTTCCGCAAGCTGCTCGATGGTTCGTCAGCCTTCCGCAAGCTGCTCGATGGCGGCGGCGACCTCGCGGCCTGGATTGCCTCGTGGGACAACCGCGAGTTCTTGCGGCGGCGGGAAGAGGCGCTGCTGTATTACTGAGTTACGGGGTTGCGGGTTACGGGGTTGCGGGGTTACTCGGGGGGGACGGGTCACGCGGAGACGCGGAGATCAAGGAGGATCGAGTTCTCAGCTCTGCGTCCTCCGCGTCTCCGCGTCTCCGCGTGATGCTCTTGTGAGCTCGTAAGTGCCACACAAACGCCGGAGTTTCTCCCATGCGTATGCAAGAGATGACTGCACTTGTTTCTCGAGACGAGTCCGGGCCGCTACCATGGTCGATCATGAAACGCACGCTGCTCGTCTTCCTCGTCGTCACCGCCGTGGCCGCCTTCGCCGCCGCCCCTCCCCCCGAGATCATCCAGATCCACGCGAAGGACATCGTCTGGAAGGATGGGCCGCCATCGCTGCCGAAGGGGACGAAGTCCGCAGTCCTGGAAGGTGATCCGAAATCCACCGGCATCTTCACCATGCGCCTGCACGTCCCGGCGGGAGCCGTCGTGCCGCCGCACTGGCATCCGCGTCCGGAGCGCGCCACGATCCTCAGCGGCGAAGTGCAGGTCGGCTTCGGCGACGTATTCGACGAGAAAGCCCTCACGTCGTTCCACGCCGGCGACTTCTACGTCAACCCGGCCAACTCCCACCATTTCGTCCGCTTCCGCAAGGAGAGCATCATCCAGATCACGGGCGAGGGGCCGTGGGAGCTGCATCCGCTGCAGTAGGTTGCGGGATTGCGAGGTTGCGGGGTTGCGGGGTTACGAGGTTGCGAGGTTGCGAGGTTGCGAGGTTGCGAGGAAGAATGAACACATCCCCAGCAACCTCGCAACCCCGCAACCCCGCAACCTCGCAATCCCGTAACACGCAACCCCGTAACCTCGCAACCTCTTCACCCCCGAAACCATGCTGCACATCCTCTACGAAGACGACGCCCTCCTCTTCGTCAACAAGCCGGCGGGGATCGTCGTTCAGCGCGGGTACGACCCTTTGGAGCCGGTGCTGCTGGAGCTGGCCATGGCGCATGCCGGGCACCTCTACCTGATGCAGCGGCTCGACCGAGGGACGAGCGGGGTCATGTTCTTTTCGAAGCAGGCGGAGGTGAATCCGAAGCTCACCCGGCAGTTCGAGACGAAGCGGATCCGGAAGCGCTACCTGGCGCTGGCGGAGGGGGAGCTGGCCGACGGGCAGACCATCGACGCACCGTTGGCGAGGATCGGGCCGATCTCCTTCGGCGTGCGGGAAGGCGGTAAGCGCGCCACCACCGTCGTCGCGCCGCTGTCCACCGCGACGGACGGCTCACTCCTGGCCATCACGTTATTGACCGGGCGCACGCACCAGATCCGGGTCCACCTGGCAGCGATCGGGCATCCTCTCGTCGGCGATTGGCTGTACGGCGCACGAAACGCGCCGCGCCCCATGTTGCATGCCGCCGAGCTGATGATGACGCATCCTGTTTCGAATCAACCGCTTCGCGTGAGCGCGCCGCTGCCGGAGGACTTTCGCCAGACCGCGGCTGCGCGCGGGCTGGATGTGGAGACCGCCCTGGAACGAGGACAAACCGACCGCGCAAGAGTGCAGCTAAATCATTGAATTTGCTAGAATAAGCGACCGTACTGCACCGTTGTTACGGGTACACAGGCAGGAGAAGGAACATGAGACTCTGGACGAAGCTCGCAATGATCGCAGTCGTGGCCGTGGGGATGCCGGTCATCGCCGCGGCGCAGTACAGAGACCTCGACACGGCCCTCTCCAGCGTCAACCGCGGGTTCGGCAGCGGCGACACGCAGGCCGTTGTTTCCGGCATGGCCGACGACGAGAAGGTGAAGCTGCAGTTCCCCGGACTGATCACGGAGAGCGGTTTCTACGGCCGCGACCAGGCCACGTACATCCTCGAGCAGCTCTTCGCCAAGGCCAAGCCGACCGGCTTCGAAGTGCGGCTCGCGAAGAAGAGCAGCACGGAGGGGCAGTACCACATCACCGCGCTCTGGAACGTCGCGGGCGGCCCGCGGGAGCTCTACATCATCCTGCACAGCAAGGGCGACAAGTGGTCGATCGTCTCCGTCCAGTCCGCGGGAAAGTAGGGCGGTGAACGGAGGATGACGAATGAGGGATGACGGAACGGCCGGACGTCATCCTTCCCAGCCCGCCGTCCGCGCCGTCCTTCTCTTCCTCGTCCTCTACGCGCTCGTCTACCTCGTCACGCTCGGCGCGGTGGCAGTCGTCAGTTCGTCCTTCGCTGCGCGCTCGTCGCTGCACATGGAGCGCGAAGTGGCGCACGTCCGCGCGCAGATCGCAGAAGACGAGGCGGCGCTCGATGCGGAAGCGGAGAAGGTGGCCCGCGCGATCGCGGCGGAGCCGAACGCGGACCGGCGCGGGCTGTTCCGGATCGTGCAGCCGGGGAGAGCCGCCGCCGCGAATCGCGGCGTCCGCTACATCGCCCCGAGCGGCGACATCGTGGCCTGGGGCGGCGTCGACCTGCCCGTCCCCGGAACGACCAGCTACGAATTCGACGCCACGAACCTCTACCTGGTACGCAGCCGGGCCACGACGCGCGGCTCGGTGCAGGCCTACGAGCGCATCCCCAATCAGCCCAGGGCCCATACCCTGCTCGATCCCGACGACGACTGGATCTCGGCGACGATGTTCCACGGCGGCCCGCTGCGGCAGGTGCCCGGCACGAGGCGATTCGTGCTCGAGCGCCGCACGGACTCCACGCTCTACATCGACATCACGCCGCACACGAAGGCCGAAGTCATCGACGGCACCCGCTCCGACGGGCGCGACGCCGGCGCGCTGCTCCTGGCCATCGGCGCGCTCGTCACGCTGGCCATGGCCGGCCGGAACCTCTTCGTCACCATCCTCCTCATCGCCGGCGCCCGCGCCGCGCTCCTGCCACTCACCTTCGAGGACGATCCCCTCCGGATCTTCCGCTTCGACGTCTATGCCTCGCGCATCCTCGGCCCCTTCAGCAAGTCGCCGTTCGACCTCCTCTTGACCGCGGCGGCGCTGCTGGCCGTCATCGTCGCTGTGACGAGCCACCTCGAGCGGATCGAGATCCGGCGCCTTCCGCAGGCACTGGTGCAGCTCATCCGCGCCGCCGTGGCCATCGTGGCCGCCTACGGCTACCTGCTGCTCATCCGGAACCTCGTGGACAACTCGCGCATCTCCGCCATCCCCGATCACATCGTGCCGCTCTCGGCGGCCCAGGGCGTGCTCCTGGCCTCGCTCCTCCTCCTCGGCTTCAGCCTGCTGCAACTGGCCCGGCACCGGGCCTCACGCACCCACACCTTCATCGCCCTGGCCGTCACGGCCGTCCCGGTCGTGGCGATCGTCCTCAGCCGCGGCGCGAGGACGGGCCTGGCCTTCGCCGGCATCTCCGGCGCCGTGGCCCTGGCATTCGTGGTCAGCGCCTTCACGCCCCGCCGCAGTCTGCGCCTGCTGGCCAACGCCGTGCTGCTGCTGCTCGTCGTCTACGTGCCGCTCCAGGAGTTCGAGCTGCGAACGGCCCGGCACTTCATCGCCGACACCTACGCGCCGCTGGTGGCCGGCGAGGCCGGCCAGCTTCGCTCCAGGATCGAGGACACGCTGCAGAACGAGTTCTCCCACATCGACCTCGGCTCGGTCCTGCCGGACGACTTCACACGCATGAGCCTGGACGATCTCGCCTATGCGCTCTGGCTGCGCAGCGACCTCTCGAAGTGGCGCATCCCCGCCGTGATCAGCGTGCGCGACATCTTCTCGCACCCGGTGTCGCGCTTCGGCGTGGGATTGCCGCAGTTCAGCGAACGGAGCGCGGAGAACGACCGCGAGATCCTCCAGCTCGGCCGCTGGACCCGCGTGCTGATCCATCATGACTTCGATCTCACCGCCGGGCCCATCCCCATCGGCGAAGGGAGCGTGCACGTCGTCAATCCGGCCGATCCGGGCGCCACGGCCTTCGCCGACATCTACCGCGACTTCTTCGAGCCGTCGTTCGAAGACACGGCCACGGGCCTCCACGCCATCCAGGAGCCGATCGTCTGGGACCGTGAAGGCAACGTGCACGGCACCCTGTCGTACCGCCTGCCCAAGAGCGCGGCCTGGTACTTCAGCGCCCTGAAGCCGGGCTACGGGATGTGGGTGGAGGAGGGCGGCGCGTCGACCTACGTGCGCCGGACGGACAACGCGCTTTACGCGTTCCCCCTTCAGGTGCCGTCCCGCGGACAGCTCGTACGCCGCGCGGGCGGCGTGACGCTGTGGGCGATCGCACTGGTGCTGGCCGCGCTGGCGGTACGGTCGCTGCCGCTGCTGCGCTCATTCTTCCGCACCTCGCCGGGCAGTCTCGACTTCCGCACGCGCACGTCCGCGGCCGTCGCCGCCGTGGTCATCGTGCCGCTGGTCGTCTTCGTCCTCTTCGTGCGCGCCTACCTCGCCAACCAGCTCGAGACGGCGTACCTCAACCAGGGACAGACCGCTCTCAATGCCGCCGAGCGCGTGATCGAGGACTACCTCGCCTCGGTGACGTCGAACGCGCGGCCCGAGCAGATCCTCGACGACGACGTCCTGAGCTGGCTGGCCCGGGTCATCGGCCACGACCTCCACCTCTACCGCGACTCCACGCTCGTGGCCTCCAGCCGGCGCGACCTCTTCGCCGCGCACATCGAGTCGGAGCGACTTCCCGGCGACGTCTACAACGCCATCGTCCTCGGCGGCGGGCAGATGTTCCGCGCCGTGCGCTCCAGCGGCACGTCGCAGTACATCGAAATCTACAGCCCCATCAACTTCGGAACGGGGCAGAGCTACACGCTGGCCCTGCCCTTCATCGTGCAGGGACGCCAGATCGAGGCGCAAGTGGGCGATCTTGCCCCGACGATCTATGTGCTGCGCGTCTTCGTCGTCCTGGCCTCGGTGGGCGTGGCTTTCCGCATCGCCAGCGGCGTGACGACGCCGGTACAGGCGCTCGTCGGCGGCGCGCGTGCCGTGGCCCGCGGCAAGTTCGACGTCGACCTCGGCGTGCCGAACGATCCCGACCTCGGACTCCTCGTCACGACGTTCCGCGACATGGCCCAGTCCATCCGGCGCCAGCAGAACGACCTCCGCCACGAGCGCGACCGCCTGCAGACGCTGCTGGAGAACGTGGACGCGGCGGTGGTGGTGCTCGTTCCGGGCGAGCGGGCGACGGCGAGCGGCGGGCGGGGGGGAGACGGCGGCGAAGAGATTGTCGATGCTTCCCGCTCGCCGCACGCCGCAACCCGCTCGCCCGCGGCCAACCCCGCCGGAGCTCCTCCCCAGTCCATCCAGATCGATTCGATGAACGCCGCGGCGCGGCGGCTGTTCGCGGATGGCGAGCTGCCCGAGCCGATCCGCGAGCTCCTCCGCCAGCATCCGCCGCAGCACATCGAATCGACCGAGGTCTCGCTGAACGTGGACGACACCGCGCGGACGTTTCGCGTCTCGATCGTCCCGCTGCCGGAGAGCGAGGAGTCGATGCTCATCGCCGAAGACGTCACGGAGATCCTCCGTTCGAACCGGCTCGAGGCATGGGGCGAGATGGCCCGGCAGGTGGCGCATGAGATCAAGAACCCCCTCACGCCCATCCAGCTCACCGCGGAGCACCTGCGGGCCATGGCCGAGCGCGACGACCCGCGGCTGCCGGAGGTGGTCGGCTCCGCGGCCGACAACATCCTGAGGCAGGTCATCACCCTGCGCGAGACATCGAAGGAGTTCAGCGACTACGCTTCCCTGCGGCAGGTGCAGAAGAAGCCGCTCGACCTCAGGCGCCTCCTCGAGGACATCGCCGCCGGGTAC
Source organism: uncultured Thermoanaerobaculia bacterium (assembly GCA_964650405.1). Lineage (GTDB taxonomy): Bacteria > Acidobacteriota > Thermoanaerobaculia > Gp7-AA8 > Gp7-AA8 > CAZYTO01. Next base: position 9,199 of record CAZYTO010000132.1, read on the forward strand.
GCCGACAGCGGCCAGCGCGGCATCGACTTCCACGCCGACATCGCCCCGGCCACACCCGGCCGCTTCGCCGGCGACGCCCGCCTCCTCCGCGGCGCCGTGGCCAACCTCATCGAGAATGCATTTCAGGCCGCTCCCGGCGGCCACGTGCGGCTGGCCGCCAATCGCGTCGACTCGCACGTCGTCGTCTCCATCGAGGACGACGGACCGGGTGTGCCGGCCGAAGACCTGCCCCGCATCTTCGACCCTTACTTCTCCACCAAGACCACCGGCACCGGCCTCGGCCTTGCCATCGCCAGGAAGGCCGTGGAAGAGCACGGCGGCTCCGTCCACGCCGAGAATCTCAATCCTGGGTTCCGGATCTCGATCGAGCTGCCGGTGTGAGGGTTGCGGGGTTACGAGGTTTGCGGGTTTGCGGGTTTGCGGGGTTGCTGAATGAACCCTAACGAGAAACTCTGTAACCAAACAACTCTGTCACTCGTCTTCAAGCCAGTCACCACGTCACCCAGTAACCCGCTACAATCATCGGTCCCATGCGTCGCGCGCTGGTATTGCTCGCATTCCTCGTGACGTCGGCAGCCGTCACGGCGGTCGTCCCCGGAAATGACCCTTCCGAGGAGACGAGGATGTCGTTGCGGATGTCGATGCTGCGGCTGATCAACCGTGACCGGAAGCAGTTCGGCCTCCACCCGGTCGACATCGATCTCCGCCTCTCGTCGGCGGCCGACGGTTACTGCCGCGCCCAGATCCGCAACCGCACCACGGGCCACTTCACCACCGACGGCGTGGCCCCATACATGCGCTATTCCTACGCCGGCGGCAACGACGCGGTGAGCGAGAACGCCGCCGCCTGGTCGGCCAACTACAACTTCGACGCAAAGGCGCTGTACGAGATGATCCGCTCCTCGCAGGAGTCGATGATGCTCGAAGTCAGCCCCCACGACGGCCACCGCCGCACCATCCTCGACCCCTACGCCACGAACGTGGCCATCGGCATGGCCTGGGAGGCGGGTGAGTTCCGGGTCACTCAGGAGTTCATTCGCCACTACCTCGACTGGTCGCGCCCCCTGCCGCGGGAATCGACGACCGACGCGCCCGTGCTCTGCAGCGCGAAGCCGCGCGAGGGCTACGTCGTCGACGCCATCACCGTCCACCACGAGCACCTGCCGCAGCCGCTCACCGTCTCGGCCGCCAATCACATCGACAGTTACAGCCTCCCCGACTTCCGCCGCGAATACCTCCCCCGACTGCCGAAAGGCCGCGTCTACGACAACGGCGGAACAGGCGACTTCCCTCTCGGCAACGACGGCGGGTTCGCCTTCGTCGTTCCCTTCCCCGACGGCCCCGGCGTCTACACCGTCGTGGTCTGGCTGAGGAAAGCCGGCGATGCCCAGCCCATCTCCGCGACCACCGTCTCGGTTCGCGTCGATGGCACGAAAGCCGGGCACGTGCTGGCCGGCATGCGGTGAGTCGGATTGCCGGGTGAACCCAGCAGCTCAGTTACCCCGCAACCACGTCATCTCGCAACGCCGTCACCCAGTACCCGTGCTCACGTCGCCCGGATCCACAGCGTGGCATTCGCTGCCGTGGCCTGCCTGGCGGTGAGGAAGAGCTGCACGTAGGTCTGCACGTCGAGGTCCGCGTCCCACAGTTCGTCGTCCTCGAGGTAGCGATTGGCCAGGCCCATCAGCTCGACGTCGTCCGTCGGGAGCGAGGCGCGCGCCGCGAAGTCGCGCAACTCCTCCAGCAGGGCCGGCAGGCTGCCGATCTGCAGCGGATCGGCCGCATTCGGCACGGCGATCTCCAGGATCTCCCCCAGCGCGAAGGGAACGTAGGCGGCGAGGTAGATGTCGATGGCCGTGATCTGCGGCGCCTGCATCATGCTCGCCACGCGCGCCTGCAGCGCCCGCCAGCCGGTCACAGGCAGCTCGTCGGAGGCATAGACCTCCCCCGCCGCCGGCGCCAGTTGAGGAAACCGCTGACGCAGCGCCGCGTCGACCGCGTCGCAGAACCCCTCACCGAGCGCAGCTCGGGCATCGCCAACCACGAATGAGAGACCCACGAGACCGCTAGCTTAACCCAGGTATCGGGTATCGGGTGTCAGGTATCGAGTCGAACGACCAGCGACCAGCGATCAGCGATACGTCATGCCGCGATCCGCGCCAGCAGCGCCTCGATGGCGTCGATCACTTCCGGCCCGTGTTCCCGGAGCGGGAAGGACAGCACGCCGTTCGGGGAGAACTTCACGTTCGGGTTCTCGCCGATGAGCTGGAGGAGCTTGTTCGGATCGACTTTGGCCTGCTGGGTGAGCTTGACCAGGCCGCGGGCGCCTTCGCGGACGATGGAGATGACGCCGAGGCGTTGGGCGAACTGCTTGACCTGCACGAAGCGGAAGAGGTTCTCCACATTGGGCGGGAGCGCGCCGAAGCGGTCGCGCATCTCGTTGCGGATGTCGTCCAGGCGCTCGGCCGTCGTGGCGGAGGCAATCTTCTTGTAGAAGGTCATCCGCATGTTCTCTTCGCCGATGTACTGCTTGGGGATGTAGATGTCGACGCCGAGGTTCATCGACGTCTCCACTTCCTCCTCGATCCGCTCCCCCTTCATCTCCCGGATCGTCTCCTCGAGCATCTTCGTGTACATCTCGAAGCCGATGGCGGCGATCTCGCCCGACTGCTCGCCGCCGAGGATGTTGCCGGAGCCGCGAATTTCGAGGTCCTTGGCGGCGATGCGGAAGCCGGCGCCGAGGTCGGAGAACTCCTGGATGGCCGCGAGGCGCTTGCGGGCGTCGGACGTCAGCACGCGGTCGCTCGGCACGAGCAGGTAGCAGAACGCCAGACGGTCGCTGCGACCGACGCGGCCGCGGAGCTGGTAGAGCTGGGAGAGGCCGAAGCGCTCGGCGTGGTTGATGAGGATGGTGTTGCAGGCCGGGATGTCGATGCCGTTCTCGATGATGGTCGTGGCCAGGAGGACGTCGTACTCGCGCTGGATGAAAGCGAGCATGACCCGCTCCAGCTCGCGCTCGTCCATCTGCCCGTGCCCGACCGCCACTTTCAGCCCCGGCACGAGTTGCTCCAGGTACTCCTTCATCGCGTAGATCGACTCGACGCGGTTGTGGACGAAGAAGACCTGGCCGCCGCGGCCGGTCTCGAACTCGATGGCCTCGCGGATGAACTGGTCGTCGAACGGCACTACGGCGGTCTGGATGGCCAGGCGATCCTTGGGCGGGGTCTCGATGACGCTGATGTCGCGGATGCCGACGAGCGACATGTGCAAGGTGCGGGGAATGGGCGTGGCCGACATGGCCAGGACGTCGACAGCCTTCTTGAACTGCTTGAGACGCTCCTTCTGGGCCACGCCGAAGCGCTGCTCCTCGTCGATGATCAGCAGGCCGAGGTCCTTGAACTTGATGTCCTTCGACAGGACGCGGTGCGTGCCGACGATGACGTCGATCTCGCCGCTCCCCAGCTTGCGGACGATCTCCTTCTGCTCCCTGGCCGAGTAGTAGCGCGTGAGCAGCTCGATGGCCACGGGAAACGAGGCGAAGCGGCGGAGGAACGTGCGGTAGTGCTGGTAGGTGAGGATGGTGGTGGGAGCGAGGATGGCCACCTGCTTGCCATCCATCACCGCCTTGAACGCCGCGCGCATGGCCACCTCGGTCTTGCCGTAGCCGACGTCGCCGCAGAGCAGCCGGTCCATCGGCTTGCGCGACTCCATGTCGTGCTTGACGTCGTCGATGGCCCCGAGCTGGTCCTCGGTTTCGTCGAACTCGAAGGCCTCTTCGAACTCGAACTGCCACGGCGAATCCTTCGAGAAGGCGTGGCCGTGCACCATCTGCCGCGTGGCGTAGAGCTTGAGCAGCTCGTCGGCCATGTCGCGCATGGCCTTGCGCACCGAGGCCTTCTTGCGAGCCCAGGTCGTGCCCCCGAGCTTGTCGAGCTGCGGCTTCGCTTCCTCCCCGGCCGAGTACTTCTGGATGTGATTGAGGTTCTCCATCGGCATCAGCAGCTTGCCGCCGCCGGAGTACTCGATCTCCATCACCTCGCGCTCGGTCTCGCCGAAGGGGATGCGCTGCAGTCCGAGGAAGCGGCCTACGCCGTGGTCGGAGTGGACGATGAAGTCGCCCGCCTTCAGGTCGCGCAGGTCGGTGAGGAAGGCTTCCGCCTTCCGCTTCTTCCCGCCGATGCGTGTCGACGTGGGCGGCTCGAAGAGATCCCATTCGGAAAGGATCGTGAGGTCGAGCTCAGCGAAGTCGAAGCCGCGCGCCAGTGCTCCGTGCGTGACGACCAGCTCCGCGCCCGGTGCCGCGGCGTCGTCCGCGAACGGGACATCGAACTCCTTGAGCAGCCGCTCGACCTTCTCTCGCCCGCCCTTGGTGGCGATGAAGAAGACCTGCTTCCGCCCGCGGTTGTGGCCTTCCGTGAGGCCGGCCGCGAATTCGCTGAGCCGGTTCGTGTAGCGATCGACCTGCGGAGCGGAGATGCGGAGCTCGTGGAACGGGGTGGCGGGGACCGGGGGGCCGGGTGCCGGGTCCCGGGTGCCGGCGGCCGGGGTATCGTGTGTCCGGTTTCGGGGTTCGGAGCTCGGGGTTCGATCGGTTCCGATACCTGTTACCCGAGACCCGGTACCCTCCGCGCGGGCCACGTGCACGTCCGCCATCGACATCGCCGCCTGGGCCAGAAACGCCAGTACGTCCGTGCTCGGAGTGAGCAGGCGTTCCGGCGGGTAGACGGCGCGGCCCTTTTCGGCAGCCACCTCGTACTCGTTGCGGAGGAGGGATTCGAACCTGGCCACGCTGGTGGTGATCTGGTCGGGCTCGACCAGCACTACGGTCCAGTCGCGAAGGACGTCGATGAGCGAGACGCCGTCGCCGGCGAGCGGGAGGTAGTGCTCGATCCCGGGAAAGGTTCCGTACTCGTTGAGGCGCTCGATCTTCTCGGCGACGTCGTGCTTGTAATGCGGATCCATGAAGTCGAGCGAGAGCTGGCGCGCCACCTTCTGCCGCAGGGGCCGCGAGGCGGGGAAGTGCGTCATGGGCAGCACGTCCACGGGACCGCTCGCGTCTTCCGACCGCTGCGTCTCGACGTCGAACCACCGCAGCGAATCGATGGTGTCGCCGAAGAGCTCGATGCGCACCGGGCGCGGCGTGTTGGGAGGGAAGAGGTCGAGGATGCCGCCGCGGAAGGCGAATTCGCCCGCTTCGCCGGTGAGGTCCGTGCGGACGAAGCCGTTCTCGACCAGGCGCTCCAGGAGGTCGCGCATGTCGAGCTCCATCCCCTCCGCCAAGTGGAGGACGCGCGCGGCAAAGGCCTCGGCGCGCGGCACGCGCATGAAGAGCGCGCGCACGGGAACGATGAGGACGTCCGACGCGCCGCTGACCAGCGTGCCGAGGGCGCGGATCTCGTCGCGCACCACGCCGAGCGACGGGCTGACGTCCTGGTACGGCGAAAGGGCCGGCGACGGATAGGCGAGCACGCACTGCGGATCGCGGTGGAAGAGCTGGAGGGCCGCGGTGAAGTCGTCGATGGAGGCATCGCCAGGCACGACGATGGCCAGCCGCCGCCGGGTCGTGTCCTGCAACGTCGCCAGGACGAGCGCGCGCGCCTCGACCGACGCGCCGGTCAGCTCGACGCCGGCGTTCGAGACGAGACGGCGGAAAGCCTCGCTCCGTGCGACGAGCGCGCGAAGGGATGCGATGAGGCGATCGTTACGTAGCATCTGAAGTCATGCGCCTTGGGGCGGCGGCAGATTCTACCGAGCGCCACCCTGCGTTTCTTCGCCGCGTGCGAAAACGCTCCTTCAAGAGAGCGCTTGTGACGTGTCGCGCGGAAAACGCTGAAAACGACGTTGCTTGCCTTGTTTCTTCGCGCTCATCCTAGGAACAGTCGCCCATCGCCAAGCTGTTTCGGAGATCCTGAAAATGATCCTCGCGGCGATCGTCTCGAC
>CAZYTO010000133.1:0-15100 GCA_964650405.1 uncultured Thermoanaerobaculia bacterium
GCGGGAGAATGGCCCCTTCTCCACCCGCAGCGGGATCCCCGGGGCCAGGGCCACGGCCAGGCCGCCGTAGGGAAGGGGCTTGCCGGGCCAGCCGGGCCGGGGGTAGGCCATCTCCACGCCGCTGGCCTGGGTGGCCACGCGGTCGCGGATGGCGCGGAGCTCGTGGGCCAGGTCGCGCGTCGAGGCGTACCGCTCGTTGGGGTCCTTCGACAGCAGCCGGCTCACGATCCAGCAGAACGGGGCCGGGGCGCGCGGGTTCTTCTTCTGGATCGCCTCGGGATCGTCATGGAGGATGGCCGAGAGCGTGTCGATGGCCGTGTCGCCGTCGAAGGCGGCATTGCCCGTAGCCAGCTCGTACAGGATCGCGCCGAGCGCAAACTGGTCGGAGCGGAAGTCCAGGGCCCGCCCCGTTGCCTGCTCGGGCGACATGTAGCCGACCGTGCCGAGGATCGTCCCGGGAGTCGTGCCCGGCATCTCGAGCTGGGCGGTCACGTCCTTGTCGTCAGGCGAAGGCCGGATGATCTTGGCCAGGCCGAAGTCGAGGATCTTCACGAACCCGTCGTTCGTGACCATCAGGTTCTCCGGCTTGAGGTCGCGGTGGACGATCCCGCGCTCATGGGCGGCAGCCAGCCCCTCGGCGATCTGGGCCGCGATGTCCAGCAGCTTCTTGTTCGGCGCAGGCCCGTCGTTGATGTAGCTCCGCAGGTCCCTGCCGTCCACGTACTCCATCACGATGTAGGGCGTGCCATTCGGGTCCGTGCCCACTTCGTGGATCGTCACGATGTTCGGGTGGTTCAGGGCCGAGGCCTTGCGGGCCTCCTGGGAGAAACGCGTCAGCGAATCCTTGTCGCCCGAGAGCCGGAGGGGCAGAATCTTGATGGCAACCTTGCGTGCCAGGATGGGGTCGCGGGCGGCGTAAACCTCGCCCATTCCGCCGGCGCCGATCGGGCCGAGGATGTCGTATTGGCCCAGATGCTCTCGAATGCCGCTCATCCGGTGGTGGAGTGACGGCAATTCTACCTAGCCCACTCGATGCCCTGGTAGCTTTTCATGACCGGTTCGCTGATCGCGGATCGCTGGCCGCCGATCGCAGATCGCTGGTCGCGAATCGCGACTCCGGGGCGCAGGGGCGTCCCGGAGTCCTTCGGCGATCTGCTTTCGTTACGCGGCGACGGGGAGCTGTTGGAGGAAGCGGAGGGCGGCTTTCCAGTTGCGGCGCGACTGCTTCACGGCCTCGCGGGAGGCGCGGCGCGAATCACGGGCGTGCTTCTGCAGGCCGCGCGCGCGGTGCTCTAGGTGCTCGCGCCAGTGACTGAAGGCGGTTTCGAGGTCGGCGATGGCCACCGAGACGCGGTGGCGGAACTCCTCCACGTGCGAGGGGGCTGCGCCTTCGACGCGCGTCTCGACGACGCGAAGGGCCGCTTCCATGCGGGCGCGCTCGATCTGCGGCGGCGGGGCCACACGCAGGTCGGCGGCCAGGCCGACCGAGCGCAGTCCGGCGATGAACCACTTGGCTGGATCCCATTGGTACCAGCGGATGCCGTTGCGGAAGTCAGAGGGGAAACGGTGATGGAAGGAGTGGTACCCCTCACCGAGGGTGAGCAGTGCCACCATCCAGTTGTCCTTGGCCGAGACCTCGGCGTTGAAGAGCGGCTTGCCGACGAAGTGAGCGAGGGAGTTCACGAAGAAGGTGGTGTGGTGGATGACGACGATGCGGAGGAAGCCGCCCCAGAGCAGCCCGGCCAGCGGGTCGCCGAAGGCCGCGCCGATGAGCGTGGGGAGCCCGAAGCCGGCCACCACGAGGATCACCTTGTGCCAGCGGTGCTGCCACATGACGATCCTGTTCTTCATCAGGTCGGGGGAGTTCTCGAAGTCGCCGCTGTCGGGGTTGCGGTAGAAGATCCAGAAGATGTGGGCCCACCAGAAGCCGCGCTTGATGTTGTACGGATCCCAGTCGCGGTCGACGTACTTGTGGTGGACGCGGTGGCTCGCCGACCACCAGAGGATCGAGTTCTGCGCGGCCATGGCGCCGAAGATCGCGTAGAAGATCTGGACGGCGGGGTGGGCCTCGTAGCTTTTGTGGGAGAAGAAGCGGTGGTAACCCGCGCAGATGGAGATCCCGACGGCCAGGTACATGCCGAAGGTGAGGAGGGGCATCCAGAGGTGAAAGCCGTGCCGCCACGTCCAGGCTGCCGTGCCGGCGACGCCGACGATGGGCGTCAGGGTCAGGAAGATAATGTTGATCCAGTCGAATTCTTGCGTGCGGGCTTCACTGCGTTCGATGATGACACCTCCGAAGGTGGGAAGCATAACCCCATGGGTCGGGATCGTATTCGCGACTTCCATCGTTGTGGCAGCGTTTGCCGCTGACGAAACGGAAACGATCCGGAAAGCGCTGGCGCTCCTGGAGCGCGGCGATGCCGCCGCGGCCTCCCCTCTGCTCGAGCAGGCCGTGGCCCGCACCCCGAAGTCGGCCGAGCTGCACTACCTCCTGGCCCGGAGCTACACCATCGAGGCGAAACAGGTCACGAATGCCGTCCGTCTCGCCTACGTCGGCTGGAACATCGGCGACGAGCTGCAGGCCGCCCTCGCCCTCGATCCGGCCCGCAACGACGCCCGGCTGGACCTCATCCGCTACTACGAGATGACGCCACGCATCGTCGGCGGCAGCCCGGCCGAGGCACGCCGGCAGGCCGCCGAGCTGGCGAAGCGCGATGCCGCCCTCGGTGCCTTCGCCCACGGCTATCTGAGCTACCGGGAGAAGCAGTACGGCCCGGCGCGGCACTCATTGCGCGATGCCGTGAAGGAGGCGAAGGACGACGCGACGCGCATCCTGGCCCTGACCTGGCTGGGCTGGCTCTCGCAGGAGACGGAGCAGTACGACGACGCGTTCCACGCCTTCGACGAGATCCTGGCCATCGACGGAAAGCACGTCTCGGCGCTCTACGAGATCGGCCGGACCGCCCTGTTCTCCGGACGGGAGCTCGACCGCGGCGAAGAGGCGCTGCGGAAGTACCTGGCTGCCACGCCGAAGTTCGACGATCCGCCCCGCGCCGAGGCCGAGAAGTGCCTGCAGGAATTGCTGAAAAAGAAGTAGGGCACGTTACGATCTGGCCCGTGACCGTCTTGCCCGAGCCCGATCGCGGCAGAATCGCGGAGCTCGACGGCATCCGCGGCCTAGCCATCCTGCTCGTCCTCGTCTGGCACTACCTCCTCTGTGCCGTGGCCGCCCCACCGCCGCTCTTCCGGCCGCTGAATCTCACCTGGAGCGGCGTGGACCTCTTCTTCGTCCTCTCCGGGTTCCTCATCGGCGGCATCCTCCTCGATCACAGGGAGGCCCGGAACTACTTCAGCGTCTTCTACCGCCGCCGCATCTGCCGCATCTTCCCCATCTACTACCTCTGGCTCCTGCTCTTCGTCGTGCTCGTTCCGCTGCGCGGACACTTCCCGCTCGGGTCCGCGAACGACTGGCTCTTCGCCGGGAAGCTGCCGCTCTGGTCGTACTTCACCTTCACCCAGAACTTCCTGCAGGCCCGGCTCGCCACCTGGGGGGCGAACTGGCTGGCCGTCACCTGGTCGCTGGCCATCGAGGAGCAGTTCTATCTCCTGCTGCCGCTGGTCATCCGCTTCACGCCGGTCCGCCGGCTGCCCCTCGTCCTCGCGCCGTTCATTGCCCTGGCGCCGGTGGTCCGCATCGCCCTTTACGATCCGCGGAAGAGCGGCCTCTCCTCCTACCTCCTCCTCGTCTGCAAAACGGACGCGCTGCTCCTCGGCGTCCTCTGCGCCTGGCTGGTCCGGCGTGAGGACGCGCGGGAGCGGATCATGAAGATGGCGCCGCTGCTGCGGATCCTCTTCTTCTCCTGCGCCGGCTTCGCATTCCTGAGCACGTACGTACCCGAGACGATGGCTACACGGGTCATGACGGATTCGCTTCTGGCCATCGCGTTCGCGGCGCTGATCCTCCTGGCGCTGTACACCCCCTGGTCGCCGTTCGGCCGGGTGTCGCGCTGGCGGTGGCTGCGCGGGCTCGGCGTCATCGCCTACGGCACCTACCTCATCCATCAGCCGGTGAGCGGCCTGGTCTTCGGCTTCATCCGAGGACACTGGCCTTACATCGCCGCCGGGAGCGACCTGCTCCTCATTGCTCTGGCCCTGGCGGTCACGCTGGGGCTGGCCGGACTCTCGTGGCGGTGGTTCGAAAGGCCGATCGTCGACGTCGGACGGCGGTGGAATTACGAAAATCTTCGTTGACAATACGAATCGCTTCGTAGAAGATGGCGGTCGTCGAAAGGAGACCCGTCATGAAGACCCTCATCCTCATCCTCTGCGCCATCGGCATCTGCTTCGGAGCGTATGCGGCCACGGCCAGCCACGCCGGCGTCTGGACGGCCGAGCTGCAGGGCGACAAGCTGCAGGTCACCATCTTTCATCGTGAGCACGACACGCCGGAAGGCGTGCGGCGCTTCAACGACCAGATGGGGTTCGACGTGCCGCTCTCGGAGCTCAGCGGCGTTTCGAGCAGCCAACTGACGTCCGACGCCGCGAACGTGAAGTTCACCCTCTCGCGCGAGGCCGGAGTGATTACCTTCGATGGCCGCTTCGCGGACGGCAATGGCGCCGGGCACTTCGACTTCCGTCCCAGCGACGCGTTCGTCCATGCGCTCAGCACGCTCGGCTTCAGCGAGTTCCGGCACGACGAGCTGCTGATCTTCGCGGTGAACAACCTGACCGGCGACACCGTGCGGGGACTGCAGTCTCTCGGCTATCACCCGTCGAATCACGAGCTGGTGGACATCGCCATCTTCGGCATCACTCCCGACGTCGTCCGCGGGTACGCGCGCCTCGGCTGGGAGAACCTGGCCATCCGCGAGCTGGTCGAGCTTCGCATCGGCCACATCGACGCCGCGTACGTTGCCGGGATGCGCGACCTGGGCTTCACCGGCATGACGGCGAAGGAGGCCGCCAACGCCGGCATCCTCGGCGTCACGCCGTCGTACGTGCGGGAGATGCGCGCGGCCGGCCTCGAGACGTCGACGCTGCACCAACTGACCGACCTGCGCGTCGGGCACATCACGCCGAAGCGCATCGAGGAGTACGCCCGGGCCGGCTATCCGCACCTCACCGCGCACGAGCTCTCCGAGCTCGGCATCCAGGGCGTCACGCCCCAGTACATCGAAGAGCTGCGCAGCGCCGGCTACGACCACCTCACCGTCCACCAGCTCGTTAACGCGAAGATCTTCGGCGTCACGCCGGAGTACATCCGCAAGATGAACGCCGCCGGCTATTCCGGCATCCCCCTCGAAAAGCTCGTTCAGCTCCGCATGGCCGGGATGGGCGACCTGGTGACGAAGCGGGGGCGGTGAAGTCGCTTAATCGCTTAGTCGCTTAATCGCTTATTCGCGGATCAGCGATTAGCGAATCATCGGCAGATCCACGCCCCGCTCCCTCGCCACTTCGATGGCGCGGTCGTAGCCGGCGTCGGCGTGGCGCATGACGCCCGTGCCCGGATCGGCGGTGAGCACGCGCTCCAGGCGGGCTGCCGCATCGTCCGTACCGTCGGCGACGACGACCATGCCGGCGTGCAGCGAGTAGCCGATGCCGACGCCGCCGCCGTGGTGCACGGAGACCCAGGTCGCGCCGCAGGCGGTGTTGAGCAGGGCATTGAGGATGGGCCAGTCCGCGATGGCATCAGAGCCGTCGCGCATCCCCTCGGTCTCGCGGTACGGCGAGGCCACCGAGCCGGCGTCGAGGTGATCGCGGCCGATGACGATGGGCGCGCTGACCTTCTTTTCCGCGACGAGCCGGTTGAAGAGGAGGCCGGCCCGGTGGCGCTCGCCGTAACCCAGCCAGCAGATGCGCGCCGGCAGGCCCTGGAACTCGACCCGCTTCTGGGCCATGCGGATCCAGCGGTGGAGAGCCGCGTCCTGCGGGAAGAGCTCGAGGATGGCCTCATCCGTGACGAACAGATCGTTCGGATCGCCGGAGAGTGCGGCCCAGCGGAACGGCCCCTTGCCCTCGCAGAAGAGGGGGCGGATGAACAGGGGCACGAAGCCGCCGATCTCGAAGGCATCGGTGACGCCGGCGTGGTCCCTGGCCTGGCCGCGGAGATTGTTGCCGTAGTCGAAGGTGATGGCGCCGCGGTGCTGGAGCTCGAGCATGGCCCGGATGTGGCGGGCCATCGTCTCGAAGGAGCGCTCGACGTACATCTCCGGACTGCTCTCGCGCATGGCCAGGGCGGCGTCGTAGGAAAGGCCGGCGGGCACGTAACCCTGCAGCTCGTCGTGCGCCGAGGTCTGATCGGTGAGGATGTCGGGAGTGATGTTGCGGGCGATGAGCGCTTCGAGCAGATCGACGGCATTGGCCACGACGCCGATGGACACGGCCTCGCCGCGGTCGCGCGCCTCGAGGGCGCGCTTGATCGCCGCGTCCAGCGACGGCGCTTCTTCGTCGAGGTAGCGCTTGTCGATCCTGCGCTGGATACGCGAGCGATCGACTTCGGCGATCAGGGCCGTGGCCTCGTTCATCGTAGCCGCCAGCGGCTGGGCGCCGCCCATCCCTCCCAGCCCGGCCGTGACGACGAGCTTGCCGCGCAGCGAGTCGTTGAAGCGCTGCCGGGCCACGGCCGCAAAACACTCATACGTCCCCTGCAGGATGCCTTGCGTGCCGATGTAGATCCACGACCCGGCCGTCATCTGCCCGTACATCGTCAGGCCGAGCGCTTCCAGGCGGCGGAACTCGTCCCAGGTACCCCAGTTCGGGACGAGGTTGGCGTTGGCGATGAGGACGCGCGGCGCGTTCTCGCTGGTACGGAAGACACCGGCGGGCTTGCCCGACTGCACCAGCAGCGTCTCGTCGTTCTTCAGCCGCCGCAGTGTGGCCACGATGGCGTCGTAGCACTCCCAGTTGCGGGCGGCCTTGCCGATGCCGCCATAGACGATGAGCTGCTCCGGCCGCTCGGCCACTTCCGGATCGAGGTTGTTCATCAGCATCCGCAGCGCCGCCTCCTGCTGCCATCCGCGGCAGGAGAGCTCCGTCCCGCGCGGCGCGCGGATCACTCGGGTCTGATCGATCGTCGTGGTGGTCATAGGGCCTCGCTGTTCGCTGCTCGTTCTCCGTTGTTCGTTGTTCGTTGTTCGTGAAACCATCGCTTCGCCTACCCCTACGAACAACGATCAACGATCAACGAACAGCGAGTATCTTATCGCCGTGGCTGAGAAGGAAACCACGCGCACCGAGGCCTTCAGCGACGGCATTTTCGCCATCGCCATCACGCTGCTGATCCTCGACCTGCGAGCGCCGGAGGCGTCGACGTCCCGCGAGCTGTGGCACAAGCTGGGCGAGCTCTGGCCTGGTTACGTCGCCTACCTGATGAGCTTTACCATCATCGGAATCATGTGGATGAACCACCACATGATCTTCCGGCACATCCAGCGGGTGGATTACCGGCTGACCATGTACAACGTCCTGCTGATGCTGACCATCGCCTTCCTGCCCTTCCCGACGGGCGTGCTGGCGCACAACATCGCCGATCCCGGCACGTGCACGGCGGCCACGGTCTTCTACAGCGCGGCCATGCTCCTGACCTCCATTCCCTACGGCTGCGTGTGGCTGCACGCGGTGAGGGCAGGGTTGGTGGAAGGGGACGCCGCGGAGGTGGCCCGTATCACGCGCAGCTTCCGCTTCGGCTGGGTATCGTGGGCGGCGACGACGGTGATGGCGTTCTTCGCACCGCTCACGGCCACGGCCCTCATCGGCCTGTCGTCGTTGTACTGGCTCATCTTTCCTGCGTTTCGGAGGCAGAGTTGACGAAGAAAGGCGAACGCGCGGAGGAGATCGCCGTGCGGCTCAAGCGGATGTATCCGAAGGCGAAGATCGCGCTCGACTTCACCAACGCCTTCGAGCTGCTCATCGCCACGATCCTCGCCGCCCAGTCCACCGACGCGCGGGTGAACATCGTCACCAAGGCACTCTTTCGCAAGTACCCGAGCCCGCAGGCATTCGCGGCGGCCTCGCAGGTGGAGATGGAGCGCGACGTCAAGCAGACCGGCTTCTTCCGCAACAAGGCCAAGGCCGTGATCGCCGCCTCGAAAGCCATCGTGGAGAAGCACGGCGGCGAAGTGCCGCAGACGATGGACGAGTTGACGGCCCTTCCCGGCGTGGGCCGCAAGACAGCCAACGTCGTCCTGTCCAACGCGTTGAAGAAGCCAGTAGGCATCGTGGTGGACACGCACGTCACGCGCCTGGCGGGGCGGCTCGGTCTCACCGCCAGCACGGACGCCGTCGTCATCGAGCAGGACCTCATGAAGCTGCTCCCGCCCAAGGAGTGGACGGGTTTCGCGAACCGCACCATCTTTCACGGCCGCACCATCTGTGTCGCCCGCAAGCCGAAGTGCGCTGAATGCGATCTCAACGACGTCTGCCCGAGCGCGGAAGAGCCGCGCGGAGACTAGCGCAGCTCTATCGGATGAGAACGGCCACGAACGCATCCACGGCACTCGTGTAGGCATTCGCCTCGCCGAGCGTCTCGTTGATCTGCTCGTGCGTCAGCGCCTCTTCCAGTACCGAGGCGCGTGAGCCGAGCGACGTCGCCCTGGCCGTGAAGCGCGTGGCCTGGCTGCACGAGTCGGTTCGCAGCGACGAGCAGACCGCCAGGATGGGCGGGGTACGGGCGGAGAGGTGATGGATCGGCGACGCCGCGCGCCACTGGCGCGGATCGCTGCCGAAGGCGTCGTCGTAGAGCCGGAAATGAGGGCCTTCCATGATGCGAGGGACGTCCAGCGCCGCGCTGTCGAGCAGCACGGTGCCGGCCCAGGTCTTGTGCGCGGCCTGCGCCGTGAGCAGGGCCACGAGATGCGCGCCCGCCGAGTGGCCCATGAGGATGAACTTCGCCGGATCGCCACCCCACGAAGGCGCCTTCTGCTGTGCCACCTCGAGCGCGCGGGCCACGTCCGCTTCCTGTTCCAGCGGCGTGGCAGCCGGGAGGAGGCGGTTGTTCACCGAGATGAAGATCCAGCCCTTTGCCGACCAGTGATCGAGCTTGTTCTGGACGACGTTGCGCACACCCTTGTCGCCGATGCGCCAGGCGCCGCCGTGCACCATGAAGAGGACCGGTGCGTGGTCCGGATGTGCCGGGAGGTAGACGTCGAACCGCTGTCCGGGATCGCTCCCGTAGGCGACGTCGCGAAGGACGGTCACGCCAGCCGGAAGCGTCACGCTCATCGAGCGCGGCGCGGCGTCGCCGGAGGGGCCGCGCCGGTCGCGAAAACGGCCGCCGAGCTTTCCTTGCGCGATCAAGCCCGCGACCACGATCACGAGAAAGACTGCGCCTCGCCTCACGCGCGCTTGGCCCTTTCCCACATGGCGTCCATCTCCTCCAGTGAGTACTGGTCGAGGTTCTTCCCGGCGGCGCGCGCCTCGCGCTCCATCGACTCGAAGCGCGTCGTGAACTTGCGGTTCGTCGACTGCAGTGCCTCTTCCGGATTCACGTTCAGCTTGCGCGCGAGATTGGCGATGGTGAACAGCAGGTCTCCGATCTCGTCGTGCACCCGCGATTCGACGCCCGAGCGAATCGCTTCGTGTACTTCCTGCAGTTCCTCGTCGACCTTCGCGAAGACGTCCTCGGCGCCGCGCCAGTCGAAGCCGACGCGGGCCGCCTTCTCCGTGAGCCGCGATGCCTTGAGCAGGGCCGGCAGCGACTGCGGCACGCCGGCCAGCAGACTCTTGTCCTCCGCCTTCCGCTCTTCGTTCTTCAGCTTCTCCCAGTTCACCAGCACCTGTTCGGCGTCTTTCGCCTCCACGTCGCCGAAGACGTGCGGGTGGCGGCGGACCAGCTTTTCGTGGATGGCCGTGATCGAGTCGTGGATGTCGAACGTCCCCTCCTCGCGCGTCAGCTCCGCTACGAACACGGCCTCGAGAAGAAGGTCGCCGACTTCCTCGGCCAGCGCTCGACGGTCATCGCGGTCGATGGCGTCGACGACCTCGTAGGCCTCTTCGATGATGAACGGCTTGAGGCTGGAGAGGGTCTGCTTGCGGTCCCACGGGCAGCCGTTCGGACCGCGAAGCGTGGTCATCAATTGCACGAGCTCATCGAAGGAACGCCTTTGCATGCGGCGAATTCTAAGGGTGGTAGTAGCATTTGACTGCACGCTTAGCTCGCGCGATCCCCATGTCCGACCAGGTGCTCATCGTGGCCGCCGAGGCGGCTGCCAGAACTCCCGCCGACGTCGCCAGATCGCTGAGTTTCACGGCCATCGTTGCGACGTCCGAGCAGGAAGCCATCGCCCTGCTCGATGAAAGTGCCTTCACCCTCATCGCCGTCAGCGGAGGAACCGCCGCCTGGCAGCGCCTGCGCGACGTCGCGGAGCGGAAGCAGCCGATGGCCCGCGTGCTCGAGCTGCCCGATCCGAACGGCGACGACAGCGCCATCCGCAACCTGCTCGTTCGCTACCTGCCGCGCCGGCGGGTCTTCACCTCGTTCTCCGAGGCGCGCTATCGCTTTCTCTCCACGCTGCTCGAGTCGTTCACATCCTCGCTCGAATTGCGCGAGGTGCAGCGGCGCATCGTCACCCTCACGCGCGAGGAGCTCGCCGCCGATGCCGCCTGGATGCTGTATCCGGTCAGCGAGGAGGCCGAGCTCGCGAAGGTCCACATCTCGTCGAGGGCGCCGGGCGTCCTCGACGAGCTCGACGAGGCCGGTCCCATTCCGCTGGCAGGAATGCAGGCCCTGATCCGCCGGGCTCTCGAAGCCGATGAACCTGTGGTGGCAAGGGAGGGCGATTCCGACTTCGACATGGAGCTCGCCGGGCGCTTCAAGGTCCGTTCGGAGATCATCCAGATCCTCCGCCCCCGCGAAGACGAACCGTGGGTGTTCGGCCTTCATCAAACGAGTCACGTCCGCGAGTGGACGCCCGAGGAGGTCGCGCTGTTCGGCGAGATCGGCCGCTACGCCACCCTGGCCCTCAACAACACGCTCCTCCACGCGCGGGCCACCCGGGAGATGGCCAAGGTCAACGCCATCCTCGATCAGATCCCCGAGTCGGCGGCCATCTACGACGCCGGCGGGCGGCTGGAGCGGATGAATGCCGCGGCCATGCGCGAGCCGAGCCAGCTCTTCACGCCCGACCCCGAGGGTCGCCTGCGGACAAACCGCCACCGCTACATCGACGGCAGTCCGCTGGCGCCCAGCGAGCTCCCGTCGATGCGCGCCCTGCGCGGCGAGACGGTGAAGTCCGACTACCTCGTCCATGATGCGCGCTCGAACGACGACCGCGTGGTCAACCTGAAGGCTGCCCCGATCCGCGACGACCGCGCCCGCATCATCGGCTCCGTGGTGCTCTCCCGTGACGTCACCGACGAGCGCCAGAACGCGGAGCGCGAAGCGTGGCGCCGCCGGCGCGCGGAGTGCCTGGCCAGTCTCGGACTGGAAGCCGTCACCGTCCAGCCGTCTTTCGATAACCTCGACGATCCGGCCCGGCGCGTCGCCGAGGCTATCGGCGGGGCCGCCTACATCTACCTCTACCATCCGCCCAGCGGTGAGCTGCACGTCGTCGGCTTCGCTTCGGTGGCCCCGAACGCCGACGCTTTCCAGCGCTTCCGCGAGTGGCTCGCCCAGAACCCGTATCACGCCGGCGAAGGTCTGGCCGGCACGGTACTCCAGATCGGCCGGACGCTGCTCTTCTCCGACGTGCGCGGCAACGCCATCATCGACTTCGGTCGGGACGACGAGGAGAAGCGCATCGTGGCCGCCATGAACGAGCAGAGCGTCATGGCCTGTCCCATCGAGTCGTACGGCGAGCGCATCGGCGCCGTCGTCCTGGCCCGGTCGGACGACCGGCGCAATTTCGACGCCGAGGATCTCGAGTTCGGCCAGGCCGTCGCCGAGCGCGTCGGTGCGGCCAGCCACATCCACCGGCTCAACCGCATGTCCCTGGACGGCCACCGCGCCGCCGAGGAGCTGGCCCGCCGCGAAGTCGACGCCCGCGTTCGATTCGAGGCCGTGCTCGAGACCGCGCCCATCGGCGTCGGTGTCATCTCGGCCGATGAGCTGCGATTCGAGCTGGCCAACGCGCGCATGCTCGATTTCGCCAACCACTTCGGCAAGATCGCCGCCGACACGCGCGTCATCGGTCTCCGTGTCGCGGAAGTGATCCCCGGGTTCGAGCGCATCCTGCGGCAGGTCGCAGAGTCGGGCGACATGCGCATCGACGAAGAGCTGGAGATCGGTACCCGCACCAGCCCCGCCTACGTCAACCGCATCGTCAGCGCCGTCCGCGGCCGGTTCTCCGGCATCACCCAGAGCCTGACCGTCCTCATCCAGGACGTGACGGATCAAGTGAAGGCCAAGCGCGAGATCGAGGCCCTGGCGCAGATGATGGCCGAGCGCTCGGCCCGGCTCGACTCCATCCTCGGCTCGATGACCGACGGCCTCTGGGTGTACGACGGCAACGGCCAGGTCGTGGACGTCAACCAGGCGGCTCTGAACATGTTCGGCCTCGCTTCGCGCTCCGAGGCCATCGACAACGGCAGTTTCGAGAAGTTCCACATCCGCTATCCCGACGGCCGCTCCATTCCGCGGGAAGACCTGCCGTACGCGCGCGCCCTGCGCGGCGCCACCGTGCCGGACTACCTCGCCATCGGCAGGCACATGATCAACGGCAAGGATCTCGACCTCTCCATCGGCGCCGCGCCCATCGAGAGCAACGGCGTAGTCGGCGCCGTCCTGGTCATCCGCGACATCTCCGCGCTGCAGGAGCTCGACCGCAAGAAGGACGAGTTCCTCTCCGTCGCCTCGCACGAGCTGCGCACACCGCTCACGACGATCAAGGGCTACACGCAACTGCTGGCCCAGACCGTCAACGACCTCCCTCCCGAAGAGCGGGCCACCTACCTCAACGCCGTCCTCGGCGAGATCGACCGCATGATGGGTCTCATCTCGGAGCTGCTCGACGTCTCGCGCATCGAGACCAACCGCCTGCAGATCGACCGGCAGCCCATCCGCTGGCTGGAGTTCCTGGAGCGCCGGTGCGGCGCATTCCGGGTGCAGAACCCGGCCCGGCGCATCTCCTTCGACGCCTCGGTGCCGGAGACGACCATGAACGTCGATCCCGACCGCATGCGCCAGGTCGTCGACAACCTCCTCTCGAACGCCATTAAGTACTCGCCCGAGGGAAGCGACATCGAGCTCTACACGTGCGTCGAGAACGGCCACATGCTGACGGCGTTCATCGACAACGGCATCGGCATCCCGAAAGACGAGATCCCCAAGCTGTTCGAGCGCTTCCACCGCGCCCGCAACGTCTCCAGCCGCTACTACGGCGGCCTCGGCCTCGGTCTCTACATCGCCAAGGCCATCGTCGAAGCCCACGACGGCTCGATCACGATCGAGAGCGAGGAAGGGCGGGGCGCGAAGTTCACGATTCGGCTGCCGCTGCCGTGACGCCGGTTGCTGGGGTTGCGGGGTTACGAGGGGCGTGAGTACCGATCAAATCGATCTCTGACGGCGTAAGGTAGAATCCGCGCCTCCTGGGAGTAATCGTAGCCAGCAACCCCGTAACCCCGTAACCCGCAACCGAGGGAGGAGTGAGAGTGGCCGGTTTTCGTCTGATTCCGCGCGAGGAGTCGTTCTACGCCGATTTCGCGGCCATGGCCGACCAGATCCGAGGCGGCGCGCGCCTCCTGGTGGAGATGCTCGCCGCCGAGCCGCCCGTGGCGGACAAGGCGTACGAGATCAAGGAAGTCGAGCACAAGTGCGACTTCCTCACCCACGGCATCATCCAGAAGCTCAACAAGACCTTCGTCACGCCCATCGACCGCGAGGACATCCACTCGCTGGCCCGCACGCTGGACGACGTCATGGACGCCATCGACAACGCCGCGGCGCTCATCCCGCTCTACCGCATCGACCGCGTCCGCAATGGCGCCCGCGAGCTGGCGCGCGTCATCTCCGACGCCACCGACCAGGTGCGCGCGGCCATGGAAGCCCTGGAGAAGCGGACCGGCGTCCTGGAGCGCACCGTCGAGATCAACCGCCTGGAGAATGAAGCCGACCGCATCCACCAGAAGGCCGTCGGCCAGTTGTTCGACGAAGAGCGTGACCCCATCGTCGTACTGAAGTGGAAGGAGATCTTCGATCTCCTCGAGAACGCCACCGACCGCTGCGAAGACGTCGCCAATCTCCTCGAGAACGTTGTGGTGAAGCACGGCTGATGTCGCAACACCTCCTGATCGTATCCGGCCTGGTGCTCGTCGCGCTCGCGTTCGACTTCATCAACGGCTTCCATGACGCGGCGAACTCCATCGCCACGGTGGTCTCCACCCGCGTGCTCTCTCCGGGGCAGGCCGTGGCCTGGGCGGCATTCTTCAATTTCGTGGCCGCCTTCGGCGGCGGCGTGGCCGTGGCCAAGACCATCGGCAACGGGATGATTAACATTCACGAGGTGACGCTGGCGGTCATCTTCGCTGGCTTGATGGGCGCGATCATCTGGGACCTCATCACCTGGTACTTCGGCCTGCCGACCAGCTCTTCACACGCCCTCATCGGCGGCTATGCCGGCGCGGCCATCGCCCGGACCATGTCCTTCGGCGTCATCATCCCCGGCGGCTGGACCAAGACGATCATCTTCATCTTCGTCTCGCCGCTCATCGGTCTCGTGGCTGGTCTGCTCCTCATGACGGCCACCTTCTGGATCTTCCGCGGCTTCGTCCCGCAGCGCGTGGACAAGTGGTTCCGGCGCCTGCAGCTTCTCTCCGCGGCGGCCTTCAGTTACAGCCACGGCACGAATGACGCCCAGAAAACGATGGGCATCATCACCGGCGTCCTGGTCACCTCGGGCTACCTGGCCACGTTCAAGATTCCGGTCTGGGTCATCCTGGCCGCGCACGCCGCCATCGGCCTGGGCACGCTCTTCGGCGGCTGGCGCATCATCCACACGATGGGCTCGAAGATCACCAAGCTGCAGCCGCAGGGCGGCTTCGCCGCCGAGAGCGGCGCCGCCACCGCGATCCTCATCGCTACGCGTTTCGGCATCCCCGTCTCCACCACCCACGCCATCACCGGCGCCATCGTCGGCGTCGGCGCCACCCGCCGCCTCTCCGCGGTCCG
>CAZYTO010000134.1:0-15042 GCA_964650405.1 uncultured Thermoanaerobaculia bacterium
GAAGGCTGGGGGGGGCCGGTCGCGCGCGCTGGGTCCCATTGAAGTCTGAGTTTGGGCCTTCTCAGCAACCTGGAACTCAGCAACCAGGAAACTTCGGGAACCTGGCACCCGGCACCCCAGCACCGGCACCCACCCTCTGCTATCCTTCGCTCCGGCTCAGCATGAAAGTCGCGTTCCTCAAGCCGCCTATCGGCGGGATTCTCGGTCTGGAGATGCTCACGTTCGTGGAGCCGCTCGGGCCGATCTGCGTGTCGGCGTGCCTGGAGCGGGACGGGCATTCGTGCCTGGTCATCGACATGCGCATCGACGGGGAGGAGCGCGGCCTGGCGGACTGCGCGGCCTGGGACCCGGACATCGTGGGCCTGCAGTGCAATTTCACGACGGAGCGGAACCGGACGCTGCGTCTCGTGCGGCGGATCAGGACGGCCATGCCGCGGGCCCTGGTCGTCATCGGGGGGCATGACGCGTCGCGCGATCCGGAGTTCTTCACCCAGGCCGGCGTCGATTTCATTGCCATCGGTGACGGCGAGGAGGTCATGCCGGACCTGGTCGAGGCGCTCTCGACGGGCCGCGACCTGAAGACGGTCCTGGGGCTGGTCATCCCCCTGGGCGGGTCGCTGCACAAGAACCCGCCGGCGGCCATGGGGCGGAATCTCGACGAGTATCCCCTCCCGGCCCGGCACCTCATCGAGCGCTATGCCGATAAGTACTACATCAACTTCCGCCGGCCGCTGGCGCTGCTGGAGACGGCGCGGGGCTGTCCGTTCAAGTGCAATTTCTGTTCGGTGTGGAAGTTCCACGAGTCGACGTTCCGGGAGAAGTCGCCGGAGCGGGTGGTGGCCGAACTGCAGACGATCAAGGCGGAGAACGTCTTCATCACCGACGACATCTTCTGGATGAACGTGAAGCGCGGCGAGGAGATGGCCCGGCAGATCAAGGCCGCCGGCATACGGAAGTACTTCACCGTGCAGACCCGCACGGACATCATCGTGAAGTTCCCCCAGCTCGTGGAGCAATGGAAGGACTGCGGGCACCTGGCCATCTTCCTCGGCCTGGAGTCGGTGACGGACGAGGGGCTGGCCGCGGTGAACAAGAAGAACAAGGCCTGCAACAACGTGAAGGCGCTAGAGATCCTCAAGGACCTGGGCGTCGGGTTCACGCCGAATTTCATCGTCGACCCGGCCTGGGACCGCGACGATTTCACCCGCCTCCGGGAGTGGATCGAGGCCATGGGCGCCTACAACAGCGGCTTCTCGATCCTGACGCCGCTCCCCGGTACGGACCTGTGGGAGACAGCCAAGGGGCAGATTACGACGCAGAACTGGGAGATGTTCGACATCGTCCACGCCGTGCTGCCGACGAAGCTGCCGCTGGACGAGTTCTACGCGGAGTACTCCCGCCTCTGGCAGCACGTGCTCGACGTCCGCTACAAGCACCGCGGGAAGCTGAAGACGTACGTGCAGCTCGGCGCGGCCCTGGCCACCGGCAAAGTGAGCCTCGGCGCCGTCCGCAAGGGGATGAACATGGCCAAGGTGTTCAGCCGGCCGGAGACGTTTCTGCGGGCGCACGATGGTTCACTCTGAGCGCGGGCGCCTCAGTTAACTCTGAGCGAGGGCGGGGGTCGGGCGGGAGCGAAGAGTCAAAGCGGGGCACGCCGGGCAGGTGAATTCTCCCTTTCGATTCCGTGTTCGGCCGCTTGAGGGACCCCTCATCCGGCTTCGCCACCTTCTCCCCGCGCGGCGGGGAGAAGGCTATGGTTTCGTGTTCCTGGGATGATTCGGCCGTTGTGTGAATCCAATCAAGCGCGCCACACATCCACAATCAGATGTGCCTCGCTTCGATTCTTTGCCCAGTTCGAAGAAACCCATCACGCGGAGGCGCCGAGGACACGGAGGAGAGACTCAAACCTCCGCGATCTCCGCGATCTCCGCGATCTCCGCGTGAACTCCCCTCGTCGGAATCGTTTCCCAGCCTCAGGTTCGGCCTGAGCTGTGGCTCATCGTGAACCGAGGTGAACCGCGATCCTTCTCTCCTCTCTCCATGTCACCGCGGCCCGGCCTTCGACGCGCAGCGCCTCGCCGGTCGGAAAGTCGGCGAAGAGGAGGGCGCAGCGCGGCTCGACGAGGAGGTTGCCGAGGGTGTTGAACATGTTGTTGCCGCTGTAGTCGGGCCAGGAGATGCGCGTGGGCTCGGCGTGCACGAAGCCGGGCTCGCCGCCGCGGTGGGAGGCGTCGGCGCCGGCCTGGGGATGGGCACTGGCGATGAAGAAGGTATCGGCGCGGGCGATGAACGCTCGCTGATCGGGTGACAGTTCTTCCGTCACGGGAGGGGAAGAGACGATCGGCGGAGTGGCGTCCGGACGCTGGCGGATGTACTGCGGGCAGTTCGAGTAGACCTGGCGGGTCTCCATCACGATGACGCCATCGCGGACGGTGGCACGGCCGTTGGCGCGCATCCGGCGGCGGGTGGGGAAGTCGATGGCCAGCAGGCCGAGGACGCCGGTTGCGTCGAGATCGCCGAGGGCGGCGGCGACGTGGCCGGACGCCGGGTGCAGGGTGAGCGACCGCTCGCCGGTTACGTGCGCGAAGCCGGGCGCCCCCGCCAGGAGCGAGGCATGGACGGCGCCGTCCGGGCTACGCGTGGCGGCGATGACGAATGACCGCGCGGCGAGGAAGCCGCTGGCGGCCGCCGGAATGGTGGGACTGATGATCCGTCCCACGCGTTTGGCCAGGTCGCGCACGCCGGCGCGCTCCTGCGCTTCCAGCTCTCCGGGGTGGTACATCAGAAGAACCCGCACGACGGCGCTTCACCGGAGGGGGCGTGCGCGTGCTCGGCGCCAGTGGCCGCGAAGATCTCCAGCCGCAACCCGTCGGGATCCTCGAAGAAGATGCCGCCCGAAGCCCTCCCCTCGGCGTGGGGAACGATGCCTTCGTAGAAGAACTTCGTGCCGCGCGCTTTCAGCCGCGCTTCGAAGCCGCTGACCTCTTCCATCGAGTCCGCCTGAAAGGAGAGGTGATGGAGGCCGGGGGTCTGCGGATCGAACTTGCCGCGGCCCTGCTCCCAAAGCGTGACGACGATCTGCTCGCCGCGGCCGAGAAAGGCGAACCGGCGCTCGCCGTCGGGGGAGCCGCCGAGGTGCTGAAGGCCGAAGACCTCCGTGTAGAACTGCTGGGAGCGGGCGAGATCGGTGACGTTGATGCCGATGTGACCGGTGACCGATGACATGAATTGGGACTTCCTTTCGTTAACCGTCAATGAACTGCTTTGACAGTTATAGACACGACAGGCTAGGTTGTCAACCAGCAAAGTGATCCAATGACGGTTACAGACCCGTTTCTCTTCATCGCCGGCGCCCCGGCGCTGGACTTCGTGAACACGGAGCTCATCCTCCGCGGTGAGCCTGCCGATCTGCTGCGCGAGGAGCACGACCTCAGCCGCTGGCTCGCCGAGAGCGGCCTGGGGCGGTCCCGCGCCGGCGGCGAATGGCTCCCCGCGGTGAAAGCACTGCGGGCGCAGTTGCGGCGTACGTTTCTTCACCTCGCCGGCGGCGGCCGGCTGCGGCCGTCGGACCTCGCACCGCTGCAGAGGGTGCTGGCCGGGACGCACGGCACGCTGGGCATCGCGCTGAGGGAAGGCAAGGCCCACGTGGAGTTCACGCCGCAAGGCGAGCCGTCGCCGCTCTTTCTCCTGGCCCGGAGCGCGGCGGACTTCTACGCGACCGCCGACCTCTCGCTGGTCAAGGCCTGCGAAGGGACGGGATGCGTTCTCCTCTTCTACGACACGACCAAGAGCCACACGCGGCGCTGGTGCAGCATGGCCGCGTGCGGCAACCGGGAGAAAGTGGCCGCGCACTACAAACGGAAGCGGGAGTGACGCCATGGCCGGCCGGCGTAGGGCACGACTGCGTCGTGCCGTGGGCACGACTGCGTGGGCACGACTGCGTCGTGCCGAACTCCAGTCACGATTCGGTCTCTGCGCGGCGAAGGACCGTCAGATCGCGGCCCGGCAGCGTATGCGGGCGCTGCCGGACGATGGCGAACCAGGGGGACCACTCCCGGGCCAGGTAGTCGGCCGAGTGGAAGGTTCGATGCTCGGCAAACTGCCCACCCTTCTGCGGGAAGTAGGCAAAGCCCCGCGTCCTGAGCCGGACGAGATCCGACTCCTCGAGTTGGAACTCACCGGCGCTTTCCGGTGAGCGCGTGGTGACCACGAGCAGGCCGCCAGGCCGGAGAACGCGATGCAGTTCCTGCAAGGCCTGGAGTTGTTCCGGCTCGCTCATGTGCGTGAAGACGTTGAAGGCGCAGGCGACGGTGAACGTGGCGTCACCGAACGGCAGCGGGCCATGAGGCTCGATGAGGCGGTAGTCGCCGCGCAGGTTCTTCGCGCACCAGTCGACGGCGTCCGGATTGACGTCGACGCCGGTCATCGCAGCCGTGGGGAGGAGCTCCTGCAGCGCTCTCGCGACGCGGCCGCAGCCGCATGCAAAGTCGAGGACTCGAACGGGCTCGGATCGCTCACCTTGCTCCGCTGCGAGCGCGGCGACGACCTCGCCCGCCAGCCGTTCCCCGAACGCGAGATACGTCCGGCGGCTGCTCGTGCCGAAGGTTGCATACCGCAATGCGGGCGGCGGCAGCCGGCGGGTACGGCCGCCTAACCAATCCGCCAGTTCCGCCGGCAGATCGAGGGATCGCGTCAGCGTCTCCCGCAGGAATGTTCGCAATCGCGGCGGCATCGTTGCCGGCCTTACGGCTCGACCTTCACGAGCTTGCCGAAGATCCCGTTCGCACCGATCCAGCCGTTGATGCCGCCGCGGTTATTGCCGATCTGGAAGCGGTCTCCCTGGATGGCTTTGACGAAATGGAGGTACTCGGCGCCTCGAACACGGCAGAGGACGACGTCGCCGCTCTCGATCGCCGAGGGGACGACCGGCTCGACCGTGCAAAGCTCACCGGACTTGATTCTCGGCGCCATGGAATTGCCGCGCGGCCGGAACGAAACGCGCTCGCCGCGCTTGAGACGCTCGATGTGTCCGGACGCCCAGCCCATCGAGTGAGTTTAGCCGATGGGCGTGACCTCTCCAGGCCCGACCTGCTGTCGATCCACTTGGCCACCGTGCCTACGATCTCCGGGACGTCTCCACCATCCGTACCTGCCGGCCTGCCATCGCGAACGAAGTAGCGCCTCTCGCTGCCGGGAAGGAAGTGCTCGACGCGCCGGATGCAGAAGCCGCCCTCGATCGTGCCGCGATAGCGCAGCATCGCTTGGACGAGCGGCTTCGCCTCCGACAACCGGCGGATGATGGGACCCGGAGCGGTCTTGAGCGACTTCACGTAATCCTTGACGAAGAACTCACCCCAGCCTAGACGATGAAGCTCGCCTTCCAGGTCCGCGTCCGGCGCAACGATGACCGTCTCCGGCGTCAGATCCTGAAGCAGCGGATACCACTCGGGCAGATAGTGCGCGCGCCGGTACGCCGGGGCGCTCGTGAGCATCGACGCCCCGGCAACTGCGACCGCACCTTTCAACCGCTCGTATTGCGAGGGATCCACCATCCAGCCGCGATAGACGACGGTCGCGCCGGCCGGAACACGGATGGGAGCTCCGGAGTCGAACGTCGCATCGGTGACGAGGGACGTCGAGAAGCCGCGAAGAGCAAAGGCATCGCGCTGCGGCTGGAAGTCCGGCTCGATCGATCGGGGATCGAGAGGACTGGCGGGAAACAGGAAGTGGAGCATGCGGTGGCAATCGTAGCCCCCCGCACTACCAGCGCAGATGTCGAGCGTGTCGCGCCGAACGCCGTGCCAACCGCTGGAGTCGTCACGATTTGGAGAGCCCCTCACCCCGGCCACTCCGCGCTGACAGCTCGAAAGCTGATTCACGGAGTGTCGGATTGCGCGCTACGTGGCCGATCCTCTCCCGCGGGGAGAGGGTGGCCTTCCCGCTCCGCCACCACCCGCCCACGGGACTTCGTACCGAACCCTCGTTTGCACGAGCCACAGGCACTGGCCACCACCCGCCCACGGGAATTCGGCACGACGCGGTCGTGCCCTACACGGTTCGCCGCTCAGTGCGCGGGCGGCGGCGGGGCGGGCATGGGCAGGTCCGTGTTGAAGCAGTCGACGATCACCTTCCAGGCGCCACCCTGCTTCTGCCACACGGTGACGTACTTGCCGTGATCGGGGATGAGCTTGCCGTCCGGACCGGTGAAGCTCATGTCGTAGTGGCCGCTGGTGTAGGCCAGCTCGCCGGAATCGGCCACCTGGACCTGGTCGGCGGACCAGGTGATCTTGAGGTTTGGCAGGGCGAAGAAGCCGGCGAAGAGCTGGCGGATCTGGTCGTGGCCGATGGCCACGGAGGCATTCGGCGAAAGCACGCGGGCATTGGAAGCGCACGCGTTGACCGAGGGGTCGATCTGCCTGGCGGCGAAGACGCGCGCCCATTCGTCGTCCGCCTTCCGCACGGCGTCTTCCGCCTTGGTGGCGGCCTGGAGACCGGCCGCGGTCAGCAGGAGACAGGCAAAGAGCAGGGCGCGCCGGGACACCGTGAACGTACGGTTCATCTCGTGATTCCTCCGTTGTGTGATTTCGCGGTAGTTTACGCTCACGGGCGAGTTTCGGACTGCCGGGGCCACGGAATTGGCAGGGCATGCCCCGCTTGAATAGACTGTTGGCCGATAAGCTGGGTCAGTAGGAGTAGAACAGATGACGGTCACCATCGAGTCGGATGCCGCGGTTCGCGAGAGCGGGCTCCGCGAGAACCCGCTGAAGCTGAAGAAGATCCATCACGTCGAATTCTGGGCCGGCAACGCCAAGCAGTCGGCTTATTTCTACCGGAAGGCGTTCGGGTTCTCGCAGCTCGCCTACAGCGGGCTGGAGACGGGCAACCGGCAGACGGCGTCCTACGTCCTGGCACAGGGAAAGATCCGCTTCGTGATCACCTCGCCGCTGTCGGGCGACCATCCCGCCAGCGAGCACCTTCGCCTCCATGGCGACGGCGTGCGCGACATCGCCCTGCAGGTGGAAGACGCCGACTTCGCCTATGCCGAGGCCGTACGCCGCGGCGCGAAGGGCGTCGTGGAGCCGCACGACGTCTCCGACGACCTCGGCACGGTCCGGCATGCCGCCATCCAGACCTACGGCGACACCGTCCACTCCCTCATCTCCTACAAGGACTATCGGGGCGCCTTCCTCCCCGGCTATCAGGCCGCCGAGGTGCCGGGCGAGAGCGCCGGCCTCCTCGTGGTCGACCACATGGTCGGCAACGTCGAGCTGGGAAAGATGAACGTCTGGGCCGAGTGGTACACGAAGGTCATGGGCTTCTC
Source organism: uncultured Thermoanaerobaculia bacterium (assembly GCA_964650405.1). Taxonomy (GTDB): domain Bacteria; phylum Acidobacteriota; class Thermoanaerobaculia; order Gp7-AA8; family Gp7-AA8; genus CAZYTO01. Next base: position 7,322 of record CAZYTO010000134.1, read on the forward strand.
GCGCTACATCACCTTCGACGACAAGGACATCTCCACCGAGTACAGCGCGCTGATGTCGATCGTGATGTCGGACGACAACCGCGTGGTGAAGTTCCCCATCAACGAGCCGGCGCCGGGACGAAAGAAGAGCCAGATCGACGAGTACCTCGACTGGTACCGCGGCCCGGGCGTGCAGCACGTGGCCCTGCTGTGCGGCAACATCCTCGAGACGGTGGCGAAGCTGAAGGCGAACGGCGTGGAGTTCCTCACGGTGCCCGACTCGTATTACGAAGAGCTGCCGAACCGCGTGGGCGACATCGCGGAGCCGATCGAGACGCTGAAGGCACTGGGCGTGCTGGTCGACAAGGACGAGGAAGGCTACCTGCTGCAGCTCTTCTCCAAGCCGGTCGAGGACCGCCCGACCGTCTTCTTCGAGATCATCCAGCGCAAAGGCTCGCGCGGCTTCGGCAAGGGCAACTTCCGCGCCCTGTTCGAGTCGATCGAGGCGGAGCAGGCGCGGAGAGGGAACCTGTAGTCCAACGTTCGATAAGAATCCGGGCTGCGCGCTCGAATCAAGGCTGAAAGGCTGCAAGGCTGAAAGGAGACGCGGCACGCGCCCTTTCAGCCTTTTCTCCCTTTCAGCCTTTCAGCCTTTATTTAGGCCACAGCCACCCGAACGTCCCCGCCATCAGCAGGCCGTAGACGACGCCGTCGATGATGTCCTTGATCGTCACACTCCACGGCTTGCCGTACCAGATCGTGTAGGAGATCCCGCTGAACGAATAAGCGAGGATCCCGATCGTGCCGACGATGCGGAAGACGGAGAGGTAGTGCGTCCCCGCGGCCAAGGAGTGACCGGCGACGTAGGCGGTGAACGTCGAGACGACGAGCAGGTAGAGGAACCAGGTGATGAAGGCCGCCGGGAAGGAGAACGAGGATGCGGGATTGCGGAGGAGGACCATGCCCATGGGGCCCTTGTGAAACTCCGCGCGCTCCTCGGCGGTCACCTTGTTCCACTCGAGACAGGGGACGATGTACATCCCCGACTTCGCGCCCTTGAGAGCCGCGACGGCCGCCGCCTCGTCGGGGAGCTCGCCGTAGTCCTTGCGATGCCAGAACGGCAGCATCATCCAGAGAATGTTGCTGGCGATGAAGACGAAGACCGCGGAGAGAAGGATGGGGAGCCAGAGCGCGCCCAGAGAGACCATCGAGACCTCCTCGTTTTTTCGGCTGACGTGTAGGGCGCAAGTGTAGCGCCAGATGCAACGATGGCAGAAGCCAGAAAGCAGAAGGCTGTCAGAAGATCACTGCCGCCACTTTTGCCTTCTGCCTTCTGACTTCTGATCTGACCTAGAATCTCCGGCCATGTCGTCGTACCTATCGGGCTTCGGAAACGAATTCGCGACCGAGGCGGTGAGCGGGGCGTTGCCGGCCGGGCAGAACTCGCCGCAGCGCGTACCGCTCGGGCTGTATGCGGAGCAGCTCTCCGGGACGCCGTTCACAGCGCCGCGCACCGCCAACCGCCGGTCGTGGCTGTACCGCATCCGCCCGGCAGTCACCCACGAGCCGTTCACCCGGGTGCGCGAGGCGATCGCGCTCGAAGAGCCGACGCCCAATCAGCTCCGCTGGGATCCCTTCCCCATTCCGGCCGAGCCCACGGACTTCGTGGACGGACTGCGGACCATCTGCGGCAACGGCGACGCCATGATGACCACGGGCATGCGGGCCTACGTCTACGTGGCCAACCGTTCGATGACGGACCGCTTCTTCTACGACGCCGACGGGGAGCTGCTCCTCGTACCGCAGCTCGGAGCGCTGAACCTTCACACGGAGCTGGGCATCGTCGACGTGGCGCCGGGGGAGATCGCCGTCATTCCGCGCGGCGTGCGCTTTCGCGTCGAGCTTGCGGATGCCGAGGCGCGAGGCTACGTCTGCGAGAACTTCGGCGTGCTCCTCCGCCCTCCTGACCTCGGTCCGATCGGCGCCAACGGCCTCGCGAACGCGCGCGACTTCCTCACTCCCGTGGCGGCGTTCGAGGAGCGCTACGGCGACTTCGAGCTCATCGCGAAATTCGGCGGCGCGCTGTGGCAGGCACGCATCGACCACTCACCGCTCGACGTGGTGGCCTGGCACGGCAACTACGCCCCGTACAAGTACGACCTGAAGCGCTTCAACACGATCAACAGCGTCTCGTTCGACCATCCCGACCCGTCGATCTTCACGGTCCTGACGTCGCCGAGCGAGATCGCCGGCACGGCCAACATCGACTTCGTCATCTTTCCGCCGCGGTGGATGGTGACCGAGCACACCTTCCGGCCGCCCTACTTCCACCGCAACATCATGAACGAGTACATGGGGCTGATCTTCGGCGTCTACGACGCCAAGGCGGAAGGCTTCAGCCCCGGCGGGGCTAGCCTGCACAACTGCATGTCGGGCCACGGCCCGGATGCCGCGACGTTCGAGCAGGCCTCGGCCGCCGAGCTCTCCCCCCGCTACCTCGGTGACACACTGGCCTTCATGTTCGAGACGCGCTTCGTGCTCCGGCCGGCGGCGTTCGCGATGGAGGCGCCGCAGTTGCAGCGCGAGTACTGGACATGCTGGCAAGGTCTGCAGAAGCACTTCTCACGAACCTGATCGACTACGCGGGGCTGTTCCCTCCTGCGGCGTTGCCCATGGCGGATGCCGTGCGCAACTACGGTCACTACCGGCACGGCGAGCACGCCTGGATGCTGGGCCGCTTCGTCGTCCCGGCCGAGAACGTGTCCGCCGTGCCGGGCGACTTCCCGCTCAGCGTCCTCGGCATGGCCGACAACGATGTGCTGGAGGTCAAGGCGGCGTCGCGGGACGAGGTGGCCCGCATCGGCGAAGAAGCCGAGGGCCGGACGACCTACGTCGAGGTGAGCGAGCTCGATCTTCTCGACGACGTCGCCGCGCACGGGCTGCGCGCCAAGATCCGCACGGGCGGCATCACACCGGCCGCCATTCCGCCGGCCACGTACGTGGCCAACTTCATCCGCCGTTGCGCGCAGCGAGGCCTGCCCTTCAAGGCCACAGCCGGCCTGCACCATCCCGTCCGCTGCGTGAAGCCGCTGACGTACGACGCGGGCGCGCCGCGCAGCACGATGCATGGATTCATCAACGTCTTCCTGGCCGCGGCGCTGCTGCCGCAGGCCGAGTCGATCCTCACCGAGGACGACCCGCGTGCGTTCTCGTTCGAAGACGACGCCGCGGCCTGGCGCGGACATGCCGTGCGGACGGAAGACCTGGCGCGGCTCCGCAGTGAGTTCGCGATCTCGTTCGGCTCGTGCTCGTTCGAAGAGCCCATCGCCGACCTGAAGGAGCTGGGATGGCTTTAAAGTCGTGGATCGACTCGGCGAACTACGCAACGGACTTCCCGCTGGAGAACCTGCCCTTCGGCGTCTTCCGGGCCGGGCGCCGGGCCCACATCGGCGTGGCCATCGGCGAGCGCATCCTCGACCTGACCACGGCATTCGAGGACGGCCTCATCACCGAGGATGCCGTGGCGCAGGAGACGCTGAACGCGCTCATGGCCAAAGGGCGGGAGGCCGCCACCTCGCTCCGCGCGCGCGTGCAGGAGCTGCTGACCGACGGTGCCGCCGACCGGCAGCGGACGGCCAAGCACCTCATGGCCCGCAGGGACGCCGAGATGCTGCTGCCGTGCGACATCGGCGACTACACCGACTTCTACGCCTCGATCCACCACGCTACGAACGTCGGGTCGATGTTCCGGCCCGACAATCCGCTGCTGCCGAACTACAAGTACGTCCCCATCGGCTACCACGGGCGGACCTCGTCGATCGTCATCAGCGAAACGGAAGTCCGGCGCCCGCACGGCCAGACCCGCGACGACTCCTCGGAGCTGCCGTCGTTCGGGCCGACGAAGCGGCTCGACTACGAGATGGAGATCGGTCTCTTCATCGGCCACGGCAACCCGCCCGGGACGCCCATCGACGTCAACGAGGCGGAGTCGCACATCTTCGGGCTCTGCCTGGTGAACGACTGGTCGGCGCGTGACGTCCAGGCCTGGGAGTACCAGCCGCTCGGGCCGTTCCTGGCCAAGAACTTCGCCACGACGCTCTCGCCGTGGATCGTGACCATGGATGCCCTGGAACCGTTCCGCGTCCCGGCGTTTGCGCGCGCCGAGGGCGATCCCGCGCCGCTGCCGTACCTCGCCCAGACCGGCGACGGCGGTTTCGACATCACCGTGGAAGTGTGGCTGCGCAGCGCGTCGATGAATGAGCCGGTGCGCCTCAGCCGGGGCAGCTTCCGCGACATGTACTGGACGATCGCGCAGCTCGTGACCCATCACGCTTCGAACGGCTGCAACCTCCGGCCGGGCGATCTGCTGGCTAGCGGCACGGTCTCCGGCCCGGAGAAAGAATCACGCGGCTGCCTGCTCGAGCTGGCCTGGCGCGGATCACAACCGGTCCAGCTTCCCAACGGCGAACAGCGCCGCTTCCTCGAAGACGGCGACGAAGTCATCCTCCACGCCTACTGCCAGCGAGACGAGCTGCGGATCGGCTTCGGGGAGTGCAGGGGGCGGGTGGTGGCAGCAGGGTAGCGTCTGGTGTGCCTTTACAATGCGTAGTATTTCCTTAGAGCATCGTTGCCCTCCACCCGCGCAAATCAGGGATGAAAGGAGCTCAAACCGGTGATTGAGCAGCGGAACGCTTATGAGCGTTAAAATAAAGCCGTGGTCGAAGAGCTGAGCAGCGCGCTGGACGTAATGCGACGTGAGAACGCTGCGGCGCATGAGAAGACGCGGCGCGAGAACGCCGCGGCGCACGATGAGACGCGGCGCCATGTCGATGTTGTCGCTGAATCGACGCGGCACACGGTCCAGCTGATTGCGGAGATTGTGGACCACGTCACTCAGCGGCTCAACACCACGGCTGCTGTACTCTCTGAAAGAATCGACAGCACCGCCGCCGAAACGCAGGCCGTGTTGAGGTTCTCTCACGCCGAGCTCGAACGCCGCATGCACACACTGGAGGAGAACAACCGGTCTCTCGGCGAGGGGCAACGTACGATTGAAGCGACCGTCGCCGACCTGCAAGCACGCGTTGAACGGCTAGAGGACTCGATCAACCCAAGAAGCTGATCCGATCCGCGCGGCATGGCGACTCCGAAAGTGCCAACCACCATCGCCTGCGCTGCTACGCCCGCGTCGAGATCCCGAACCTCCGCAGGTAATACGCCCAGAAGGCGACGTCTTCGCGGACGAGGTTGTAGGGCATGCCGCGCAGCATCGACGTTTCCGAGGGGACGGTGTAGACGTTCATGCCGTAGCGCTGGAAGGTCATCTTGATGCGCGGCAGGTGGTAGAAGTGACTGACGGCGAGGATGCGCGCGCCACGGCTCGTGGCCACGGCGTTGCGCACGGTGGATTCGGTGTTGACGCCGGCGGGATCGCGCACGATGGCGCTGGCCGGGACGCCCAGCGACTCGGCATAGCGCGTCATCGATGCCGGCTCGTCGAACGTGCCGTCGCCGGGACCGCCGGAGAAGAAGAGCCGCGGAGCGAGGCCCTTGCGGTAGAGCGCCGCCGCAGTGCGGACGCGGTCGGCGAGGGCCTCGAGGTACCGCTTGTTCGTGAGGAGCACGACGGCGAGGAGGACGAGCACGAGGCGGCTGGCCCAGGCCGGCAGCGGCGTGAAGTCGATCCACCAGAGGTTCGCGTCGGAGCCGCGGAAGCGGAGATCGCCGGCGACGTTCAGCAGCGTGAACACGCCGAGGAAGATGGCCAGACCGCGGGAGATGCTGGAGCGCACGGGACTCATTATCGTTGCGACGGCTGGGAAGTACGCTGGTTCTGTGTGGCTTTGCGCTCGCCGCTCGCCGTCTCCCGCTCGCTGACGAGATAGCTGTACACCCCGTCCACCACCTGCGCCATGCGTACGTAGTCGAGCGTATCCGCCGTATCGCGGCGCGTGTGGTAGTTGGGATTGCGGAGGTAGGCCGTATCGCCGACCATCACGGCCGGCCAGCCGCGGCTCCAGTAGTTGCGCTGGTCGCTGGCGTCGAGCATCGAGTGCGGGAGCGTAGCGCTGGCAACGTCCATCCCTGCACCGGCCAGGGCGCGCTTCACGTCACGGGTGAGCGCGCGGTCACGCCAGCCGCCGGCCACGGCGATGAAGCGGCCGTGCGTGGGGAAGAGGGCGCGCAGCGTCCACGACGGCGACGGCTGCAGCTCCGTGTAGTAGCCGATCATCTCGAAGCAGATCATCCGCACGTCGCGTCCGGCGACACTGGCGGCATGAACGGCGCTGCCCATCTCTTCCGACGCGAAGAACGGAGGCTCTTCGTTGGCGTAGGCGACGAGCATGATCTCTGGACCGGCAAGCGGCGGTCGGCGGGTGGCGAGCAGGCGCGCCAGTTCGAGCAGCCCTGCAGTTCCGCTGGCGTTGTCGTCGGCGCCGGGACGTTCGTCGAACGCGTCGTAGTGCGCTCCGACGACGAGGAGCGGATCGTTCTGCGCGCCATGGCGTCCGAACCGGGCCATGACGTTGGTCCACGTCCTGCCCCGGGCGACGTACCTCTGCTCGAGGACCTCGGCGCCGGCACGGCGAAAGGCATCGGCCACGTATTCAGCGGACCGCCGCGCGGTCAGGGCCTCCACGTGACGCCGCAGCGCGACGGGATCGGCGTGCTCGTGCGCGGTGTAAGGGAGCGGGGCCAGCACCGGCTGCCGGATCAGGCCCGCCGCGGTCGCGAGGAGAAGCGCGACCGCGGCGGTGATTCGCCCGAGGGCGAACACGATTCGGCGTCTCAACACCGGTTAAGACGCAGCAAGGGGGTCCGACGTTTCGTGCGTGCTACGATCCGGCCATGCCCGTATCCCTGGAAGAACCGGCCGCGCGGCTGCGCACGGCGATCCACGACGCTTCGGCCGGGCTCGTCGACCGTGCCGTGCTCGTCGAGCTCATCGCCCTGGCGGCCATCGCCGGCGAGCATCTGCTCGTCATCGGACCGCCCGGCACCGCGAAATCGGAAGCAGTCCGCCGCTTTTCACGCGTCCTGGAGAGCTCGTACTTCGAGTACCTCCTCGGACGCTTCACCGAGCCGAGCGAGATCTTCGGGCCGGTCGACTTCCGCCGCCTGAAAGAGGGCTTTGTCGAGACCGACACCGGCGGCATGCTGCCGGAGGCGGAGATCGCGTTTCTCGACGAGGTCTTCCAGGGCTCGACGGCGATCCTGAACACGCTCCTCGGCGTGCTGAACGAGCGGGTCTTCCGCCGCGGACATACCACCGTCCGCTGCCCGCTGCGCGTCTGTGCCGGCGCTTCGAACGCGCTGCCGGTGGATGACGCGCTGGCAGCCTTTGCTGATCGTTTTCTCCTCCGCGTGTTCGTGCAGCCGGTCTCCGACGCGCAACTGGAGGAGCTGCTGGAAGGCGGCTGGACGCTCGGTACCGCGCCTCTCGGGCCGGCGGCGAGCACCGGCGATCTCGACCTGCTCGCCGAGGCGGCGCGCGCCTCGCGGCTCGACGGAGTACGCCCGCTCCTGGCCCACGCCATTCGCGAGCTGCGCAAGAACGGCGTCGGGCTGTCGGACCGGCGCGCGGTGAAGACGCAGCGGCTCGTCGCCGCCGCGGCCGCACTGGCGGGACGGGCGCAGCCGACGGGTGCCGACCTCTGGCCGATCATCTTCGTGGTGCCGACGGCCGAACAGCAGGCCCTGGCCCGCGAAGCGCTGCGCGATCTGCTCGCGGCAGCGGAGAA
>CAZYTO010000135.1:0-15029 GCA_964650405.1 uncultured Thermoanaerobaculia bacterium
ATTACCCTCTCTCCAGTCGGTCACGGAAAAGCTCTACACACCCTTTAGGAGATCCAAATTTTCTCGTAACCGTGCCAAGAAAACTGCCAAAACGGCTCCGAATCTCACGCCGTTTGCTCGAAACTTCCCAAATTTTGCGAGTTTTTTCCTACGAGCACCACGAAATCTGCCAAAACGGCGGCCTTTTTCTCATCGATGATGCGAGATTTCCCACGCGTTGCGGTTGTTTTCGCACGCGTTGCGGTTGTTTTCGCACGGCGGCGGAAATCTCGCACTCGTTACCCGCTACAGTCCCGCTGATCCTCAGTCTCCATATGACAATGTGTTAACCTGACTGCAACCAAGTCTCATGTCCGAGAAGCTGCCGTTCCACCTCGTGCCGGGGGGAGATCCCGCGCGGCGCGGAGAGATCGCGCATCTGCGCGCGGAGGTGGAGTCCCGCGACCGGCAGCAGACGGCCATCGCCGAGCTGGGGCAGGCGGCACTGACGGGCGTCGATCCCTACATCCTCCTCGGCCAGGCCTGCGCGCTGGTGGAACTGACGCTCGGCGTGTGCCACTGCCGGGCCATCGAGATGACCGCAGGCGGCCGGGTGGCGCTGCGGGCCTCCATCGGATCGAACCCGACATTTCTCCACTGCGAGCGCGACGACGAGGAGAACGAGTCCCTGGCCATGTTCGTGACGCTGGCCGGAACGCCCACGACGTTCTCCGGCCTGGAGAACGAGACGCGCTTCAAGTGCTCGCACCTCCGCGACTATCACGGCATCCGCAGCGGCGCGGGCATCGCCATCCCCCGCCCGGCCGGGGTCTTTGGCGCGCTCCTGGTCTACGCCAGCGAGGAGCGCACGTTCGAGGAGCACGAGATGGGGTTCCTGCGGGCCACGGCCAGCCTGCTGGGCGAGGCCCTGCAACGGTCGCGGACGGAAGAGGCCCTGCACAAGTCGGAGTCGCGGCTCAAGCAGTTGATCGCCTCGACGCTGGACGCCGTCCTGACCATCGACCGCGACGGGAACGTCATCGAGTGGAACCCACAGGCGGAAGCGACGTTCGGGGTGAAGGCCCGGGCCATCGTCGGCGGCCCGCTCCCCCGGGCCATCATCCCTCCCGCCCTGCACGAGATCTTCGACGGCATCCTGGAGCGCTACCGCGCCGGCCGGACGACGGGCCTGGTGCGGCGGCGGCTGGAGGCGGTGGCCCGGCGCGCGGACGGCGAGGAGTTCCCCGTGGAGGTGACGATCGATCCCGTGGGCAGCGGGGACGAGCAGACGTTCACGGCCTTCCTGCGCGACATTTCCGAGCGCCGCCGCGCCCAGCGCGAGCTCGAACAGCGCGAACAGCGCTTCCGGGCCCTGGTGGAGAAGAGCTGGAGCGGGGTGGCCCTGCTCGACGAGAAGCTCGACTTCGTCTACGCCGGCGCCTCCACCTCGCGGCTGCTCGGCTACGGCGAGCAGGAGCTGATCGGCAGGCACTTCCTCTCGCTCGTCCACCCGCGGGAGCGCGGCTCCAGCGAGCAGCTCTTCCGGACCCTGACGGACAAGCCGGGAAGCGACGTGCAGGGGGAGCTGCGCTTCCTGCACCGCAACGGCTCCTGGGTCTGGCTGGAGGGGTACGCGCAGAACCTGCTGCACGACGAGTCGGTCCAGGCCATCGTCGTCAATTACCGCGATGTGACGCAGCGGAAGGAAACGGAACGGCAGCTCGAGTACCAGGCCTACTACGACGCGCTGACCGGACTGCCCAACCGGCTGCTGTTCCGCGACCGGGTGGTGAATGCCATCGCCCAGGCCCGGCGCAACCGGCGGGGCATGGCGGTGATGTACCTCGACCTCGATCACTTCAAGAATGTGAACGACGGCCTCGGGCACTCGGCCGGAGACGCGCTGCTGCAGGAAGTGGCGGTGCGGCTGGCCACCTGCATCCGGGCCTCGGACACGATCTCCCGCCTCGGCGGCGACGAGTTCACCATCCTGCTCAACGAGACGTCCACCGGCGAGGCCGTGGCCGGCGTGGCCCGCAAGGTCCTCCAGTCGCTGGCCCGCCCCTTCCGCGTCGGCGGCCACGAGCTGTTCGTCACGGCCAGCATCGGCATCAGCATCTTCCCCGGCGACGGCGGCGACGTGGAGACGCTGCTCAAGTGCGCCGACAGCGCCATGTACCGGGCCAAGGAGCTGGGGCGGAACCAGGTCCAGCTCTTCACGGCGGCCATGAACGAGCGCTACGTGCGGCGGCTGGAGACGGAGCAACGGCTGCACCACGCCCTGGAACGGGGCGAGCTGGAGCTGTACTACCAGCCCATCTACGACCGCCCCCGCCGGCGCGTGCACTCGGTGGAGTCGCTCGTCCGCTGGAACCACCCGGAGAAGGGCCTCATCGAGCCGGCCGAGTTCATCGGCCTGGCCGAGGAGACTGGGCTCATCGTCCCCATCGGGGAATGGGTGCTGGACGAGACCTGCCGGCAGCTCCGGCTCTGGCACGACCGTGGCCTGCCGGCGCTCCACGCGGCCGTGAACATCTCCGCCCCGCAACTGCAGCAGCAGGACTTCATCCCCATGGTGGTGGACACGATGCTGCGCCACGAGATCGAGCCGCGGCAGTTACAGCTCGAGATCACGGAGAGCGTGGCCGTGCAGAACCTGGAACGGACCATGACCGTGCTGCGCGACCTGCGCCGGATCGGGGTGGGCGTGGCCATCGACGACTTCGGTACCGGACAGTCCTCGCTGATCTACCTCAAGCAGTTTCCCATCGACACGATCAAGATCGATCAGGCCTTCGTACGCGACGTGACCTCGGACGAGTCGGCCGCGGCCATCGTGTCGTACGTCATCAACCTGGCCCACTCCATGCGCCTCAACGTCGTGGCCGAAGGGGTGGAGACGGACGAGCAGTACTCCTTCCTCCGGCTCTACGCCTGCGACCACCTGCAGGGCTTCCTCTTCAGCCGCCCCCTCCCCTCCGGCGCCGCCTTCGAGTTCCTCCGCAGCGAAGTGAAGGGCCCGAAGACGGTGGAGATAAGGAATCCGCTCGCATAGCCGAGGGTGCTGTGCCAGCGATCGCTAGCTGATGTTCTCCAGGAACGGCGCCGTGGCCCGGATGACGGTGTTGCTCGGGTTGGCGGAGTAGACGTAATACGTCGAGGCGAAAATGTAATACGGCCCCAGGATGTCCGGACAACTTGCGAATGCGCTGGCAGGGAAGAGGACGAGGACGATGGCGAAAACGGCAAGGACTGCTTTCATGCAAGCCTCCTTTGTTCTCCGTCAATGTGTTCGCATCCCGCCGCGGCGGCTAGGGACAAAATCGGCGAGACAGGTCCCTGCTCCTGTTACGCATTGCAACGCCGCGTAGCCATCCGGCCGTACCGGACTTATCCTGTGCTGCATCCCGTGAAACGCCTCCTGCCATTCACCTTCCTCCTCATGACCGCCCTGGCGGCCGCGGCCGCGGCCGCGCCGCCTCCGGAGCCGCCGGAGGTGCCGGAGGACGGCTGCCCCGACGCGCGCATCGCCGACTATCTCCGCCGCCACGGCGACCTCGGCGTGATCGATCCGAACGTCATGCTCGAACGGGCGCGCTCCTTCCAGCAGGAGATCGCGCCGCTGGCCATCGGCGGGAGCGTGTGGACCAGCATCGGCCCCACGAACGGCGCGGGCCGGGCCACGGCCGTCGCGCACCATCCGGCAACGGCCGGGACGGCCATCATCGGGGCGGCGGGCGGCGGGGCGTGGAAGACGACCGACTTCGGCGCGACCTGGACGGCGCTCACGGAAACGATCCCAAACCTCTCGGTTGGCGCTATCGCCTATGCGCCCTCCGCTCCCAACGTCGTGTACCTCGGTACCGGGGAAGGCGGGAACGCCGGCGACATGATCCCCGGCATCGGCCTGCTGGCCTCGGCCGACGGCGGCGCGAACTGGACGCTTCCGGCGGATGTCCTGGCCACGCAGTTCTACCGGATCCTCGTCGATCCGGCCAATCCGAACACGCTCGTGGCCGCCACCAACAGCGGCGCCTGGCGCTCCACCAGCGGCCAGAACGGGCCGTGGACGCTCGTCATCCGCGGCGCCTCGCAAGGGACGACGACCGGCTACGGCAACGTCGCCGACCTCGTTCGCGACCCGGGCGCGCCGTCGACTCTCTACGCCACGACCTACGACCGCCTGGCCTGGTGCGCGCACAACACCTGCGTGGATCCCTACAACTACGCGGCACCGTCCGTGCTCAAGTCGACGGACGGCGGCACCACGTGGAGCCCGGCCGCCAACGGCCTCCCGGTCAGCACCGCAAAGCTGCGCGTCGGGCGCATGGGCCTGGCCATCGCCCCCAGCGCGCCCCAGACGCTCTACGTCTCCTTCACCATCTACGACCTCGACACGACCGATGAAGTCGCGCACATCTTCAAGACGGCCGACGGCGGCGGGAACTGGTCGGAGACGAACCTGGCCGGCAACACCAATCTTAATCACTACTTCGGCAAGCAGTCCTGGTACGACAACGCCATCGTGGTGGCGCCGAACGACCCGAACCTCGTGCTGGCCGGCGGCGTGAGCTACGTGAAGACGACCGACGGCGGGACGACCTGGACCTCGCCTGCCATGAAGGGCGTCCACTCCGACCTACACGAACTTCGCTACGACTCCACCGGTCTGCTCTGGATCGCCAACGACGGCGGCATCTGGACGAGCGCGGATCACGGCAACTCGGCCGTGGAGCACAACACCGGTCTCGTCACGCGGCAGTACTACACGGTGGCTAACGATCCCGCCAACCGCAATCGCGTTTTCGGCGGGATGCAGGACAACGGCACGAACCGCCGTCCGGACGCGGGGGGCACGGCCTGGGACGGCTTCAGCGGCGGCGACGGCTTCGCTCTGGAGGTCAGCCTCTTCGCCTCCCCCGTCGTCTTCAGTACGTACCAGTACGGGAAGGTCAACCGCTCCACCAACGCCGGCACGGCCGCGCCGGTCATCACGAACCGCACGCCATCGTTCGGCTCCGATGTGGCGCCCTTCTACTCCATCCTCCAGGGCGACCCCTCGGCGCCCGGCACGCTGTACACGGCAACGTACCGGCTGTGGAAGACGACCGACGGCGCGGAGTCGTGGACGCCGCTTCCGACGACGACCACCGACGGATCGACATGGAAAACGACGTCGGTGGTCGCGGCCCTGGCCGTCTCCCGCAGCGATCCCCGGGTCCTGATGGTCGCGCAGGGCGGCGGGATCTTTCGCAGCACGAACGGCGGCACGACGTGGATCAGGACCGTCAACGGCCTTCCGAACAAGAGCATCCTCGACCTGAACATCGATCCGGCGGACCCGGCCAGGGCTTACGCGGCGCTGGCCGGCACGACCGGCACGTCGGTGTACATGACCACGGACGGCGGCAGCTCGTGGTCGCCCCGCGGCAACGGACTCCCCTCCTTCTCCGCACAGTGCGTGCGCGTCGATCCGACGGACTCGCAGACGCTCTATTGCGGTACGGACGTCGGCGTCTACCGCTCCACCGACGGCGGCGCGGCCTGGACACGCTTCGGGACGGGCATGCCGGCTGTGTCGGTCTACGACCTTCAGGCTCTTCCCGACGGCTCCATCGTCCGCGCCGCCACGCACGGCCGCGGCATCTGGGAGCTGGGCGTGACCGGCGTGACGAACCACGCGCCGGTGGCCGGGATCCTCACTCCCGGGGCGGCGCAGACGGTGACTCGGGGAACGGACGTCACCTTCGCGGGCAGCTACGGCGATGCCGACGGCGACGCCGCCTCCTGGCGCTGGTCGTTTGCCGACAACTGGACGATCGTGGCCGGAAGCAAGGTGGCCACGCACCGTTTCGACCGCGCCGGCGTTTTCCCCGTGACCTTCAGCGTGACCGACGCCAAAGGCGCCGTCGGCGCGGCCACGCAATTCGTGACGGTCACGGAATCGGGCGACGCCTGCAGCAATCCCGTCATCGTCCCCGGCGACGGGCCCTTCCCCTACACCATCACCGTCAATACCGAGGCGGGGACGGCGCAGAGCAGCGACCCGATGACGCCGTGCTACCCGTATACGGTGCAGGGCTCGATCTGGCTCAGCTTCACGCCGTCGGCCTCCGGCTCGTACGATTTCTCCTTCTGCGGCTCGCCGCAATCGGCAGTGATGGTGGGCCTGGCCGGCGGCGCCTGCGGCAGCTCCACGCCCATTCCCACGCTCTGCCTGCGGCAGACCAGCGACCCGGCGGATTGCGCCTCCAAGAGCTCCACGGCCACGCTCACCGCCGGGACTACGTACCGGCTGATGCTGACGAACTACTACTACAACGACTTCGGCCCGATCTCCCTGACTATCACCAGGAACGCCGCCTATACCCCCATCGCCAACACGGTGAGCCCGGTCTCCGGCTCGTCCGCCGGCGGCACACGCATCGTCATCACCGGCAGGAGCTTCACCGACGGCAGCGTCCTCGTCGGCGGCGCTCCGGCCACGAACGTCCAGGTCCTCACGCCCACCGTCATCACGGCCGTCACCCCGCCGCATGCCGCGGGGACCGTCAATGTGACCGTCGGGACCGAGACCCTCGCCTCGGCCTTCACCTACACGCCGGCCGGGATCGTCCGCGCCGTGCGGCATTGACGGGGTTGCGAGGTTGCCAGAGTGCGACACAGTTCCGAGCATTGCAACGGTTCGGAAATGACTCGCTCCGATCCTTCGCTCCCACCCAAACCACCACCCACGCTCAGGATACACTGAGACATGCGCCGATTCACGATCGTGCTCCTCCTGCTCGCCACATGTCTGTCCGCCGCCACGCTGTTCGCCTCCCAGCCCGGCGACGACGCGTTTCTGACCGGACTGGAGTCCGTCAAGCGCTTCGAGGAAGTGTCCATCTCCCCCGACGGGAAACGGGTGGCCTGGACCATCGCCGGCGAAGGTACGTATGTTGACGATAAGCGCGTCAGCCCGGCCAAACACGTGGACGCCGGCCTGGCCTGGTCGCCGGACTCGAAGCAACTGGCCTGGATCTCGGACAGCACTCTCGTCATCGACGGCAAGGCCGTGACGACGCTTAAGGGGTGGATGGCCGAGCCGGAGTGGTCGCCGGACGGGGCGGCCATCGCCTTCCTCTTCATCGACAATGCGAAGCGGGCGGCCGGGCCGCTGGTGGCCATGTCCCGCGACGTGGGCGTCATCGGCGAAGAGACGCAAGAGCAGCGCATCGCCGTCTTCGAGCTGTCCACGCGGAAGGTGCGGCTCGTCACGCCGGCCGACATGTACGTCTACCACTTCGACTGGGCGCCGGACGGCAAGCGCCTGGCCGCGGTCTCCGCGCCCGGCAACGGCGATCAGAACTGGTGGATCGCCCAGCTCTATGTCGTCGAGGCCGACGGCGTCGAGCCGAAGATGACGCCGATCTACAAGCCGAAGCTGCAGATCGCCGATCCGAAGTGGGCGACGGACGGCAAAAGCGTAGCGGTGATCGAAGGGCTGATGAGCGATGAAGGCTCGACGGGCGGCGACGTCGTGTTGATCGGAGCCGATGGATCGAGCCCGGTCAACAGGACGCCGAAGATGCCCGCCTCGGCAACGGCCCTGCTCGCAGTGGGCAATCCGGCGATCGACTTTCTGGCCGTCGAGAACGGCGCCCAGGAGATCCGGAGGACGATGAGCGTCGACTCCGGTGCGCTCGGCCTCCTGGCCGGCAAGGTGCTCTGGCAGGGCACGGATCACATCGCAAGCCTCAGCATCGCTGCCGACGGCAAGACCTCCGCGGTCATCCGCAGCTCCGGCACGCAGCCGCCCGAGGTGTGGGTCGGACCGATCGGCGACTGGACGCAGCGGACGCACGTCAATGACGGCTACAAGGCGAGCTGGGGGCCGGCGAAGTCGATCGAGTGGACGAGCGACGCCTTCCACGTGCAGGGCTGGCTGCTCTACCCGCCCGACTACTCGCCGGCCAAGAAGTACCCCATGGTCGTCCAGGTGCACGGCGGGCCGGCGGCGGACGCCCTCAATCGCTGGCCGACGGACTTCGCCGCCCTCCTGGCCCGGCGCGGCTTCTTCGTCTTCATGCCGAACCCCCGGGGCAGCTTCGGCGGCGGCGAGGCCTTCACCGAGGCCAATGTGAAGGACTTCGGGTACGGCGACCTGCGCGACATCCTGGCGGGCGTCGACGCCGTCGCCAAAGAAGTCTCCATCGATCCCCAGCGCGTGGGCCTGTGGGGGTGGAGCTACGGCGGCTTCATGACCATGTTCGGCGTGACGCAGACGACGCGCTTCCGCGCCGCCGCGGCCGGCGCCGGCCTGTCCAACTGGCAGAGCTACTACGGCCAGAACGACATCACCCAGTGGATGATCCCGTACTTCGGTGCGAGCGTGTACGACGACCCGGCCGTGTACGCGAAGTCGTCGGCCATGACGTTCATCAAGAACGTGAAGACGCCGACGCTGGTGGTGGTCGGGGAGCGCGACGGCGAGTGCCCGGCCCCCCAGTCCTTCGAGTTCTGGCGCGCCCTCAAGACCCTCGGCGTGGAGACCCAGCTCGTCGTCTACGCCGATGAAGGCCACCGCTTCGTCAAACCGGAGCACAAGCACGACGTGGCCCGCCGCGTGGCGGACTGGTTCGAGACGCATATGAGGTAGGCGAGCGGGGATGGGGGGAGCGGCGAGCCTCAGTGGGCAAGGACGAAGGGTGAAGCTTTTCTGCCCTTAGCCGCCCGCAACCTGAACGCGAGCTACAATCTTGTTGACATGCTGTTTGCTTGGGATCCGAACAAGGATCGCCTCAACCAGGCGAAGCACGGCATCTCGTTCGCAGAAGCGTTGACAGTCTTCGATGATCCACTCCAATGGACAATCGCAGACCCGGATCATTCAATCTACGAGAGTCGGTATCTCACAACCGGCTATTCGAACCAAGGCAGCTCGTCATCGTCTCGCACACCGAGGAATCGGAAGACCGTATCCGAATCATCAGTGCCAGGCGAGTGACGTCGGCCGAGCGTCATGTATATGAAGAAGGCGAGTGATCAGGTAGAACCTGATGAAATGCGGCCCGAGTACGATCTGCGTGGCGGTGTTCGGGGAAAGTACTACGAGCGGTATCGTCAGGGAACGAATGTGGTGTTGCTCGACGCCGACATTGCAGCCGTCTTTCGAGACTCCGAGACCGTGAACCGCGCACTCCGCCAGTTCCTCCAGGAACATGGCACGCCGCCGAAGTAACCGGTGCCTCCACCCCGCCCACCGCTCGCCGCCTCCGGCTCGCCCATCGGTGAACCCTTGGCCCGCGCCCACGTACAATGTGGTCGAGTGCCCCGCGCTGAACGCACGTCCGCCTTCCGCCTCTCTCCCGCGCAGCTCTTCACGCTTTGCGCAGCGACGATCATCGCGGTCTGCGCGACGATCCTCCGCTCGGCGCTCTTCCTGCGCAATCCGGACCTGGCGGCGTGGGGGGTGACGACGGATCTTACCCTGACCATTCCGTTCGTTTACTACCTGACGGTCGTGCGGCCGGGTCACGCCCGGGCCATCACCATCGCGCCGGTGTTCGTCCTCGGCGTGGCCGTGGCGGCACGGCTGGTTCCGCACGGGCAGCAGTCGTTCGTGCAACAGCTCCGTTTCGTGGCGGCGCCGCTGGAGCTGGTGACGCTGGCGCTTATCGCGCGGCGGGTCATGACCATGCGGCGCGCCGGCTCGGCGGCGGCGGACGATCCGCTGGCCCGCATCTCGGCGGCCTGCCGGGAGGTCTTCGGCGGCAATCCGCTGGCGACGTTCGTGGCTTTCGAGGTGACGACGCTCTACTACGCCCTCTTCACGTGGCGGAAGAAGGCGCCGCGGGAAGGCTACTCGGTCCACGAGCGCAGCGGCTGGGGCGCGATCGTGGCCGTATTCCTCTTCCTCATCGCCGCCGAGGGGGTGGGGATGCACCTGCTGGTCCGGCAGTGGCTTCCCAGCGGCGCATGGCTCTGGACGGCCCTCGACCTCTACGGCGCCCTCTGGCTCCTCGGCGACTACCAGGCCCTGCGCCTCCGCCGCATCACGCTGGGTGACGACGCGCTGCACCTCCGCTTCGGCCTCCGCGCCAGCGCCGCCGTTCCCTACACCGCCATCGCCGCCGTCGAGCCGCGCGACGGTGCGTGGGAGAAGCGCAAAGGCACGCTCAAAGTCGCCATCGCCGACGATCCGCGCACGATGATCCGGTTGCGTGAACCGATCACCATCCAGTCCATCGCCGGCATGCGGAAGACCATCGACACGATCGCCATCCTGCCGGACGGGGACGAGTTCGAGGGGGAGTTGCGGGAGAAGTTGTTGGTTAGTTAGTGGTTAGTGGTTAGTGGTTAGAGCCAATACTCCACGAGTCCACTGGCCATGACGATCAGCGTCGCGAGGAGCGTCAGCGCTCCCGGCCACCCCATCTTCACTCCGGCCTCGCCCGTGCGCGCCGCGTGCCAGAGCCAGACCAGGCTCAGTAGCGCGCCGGCGATGGAGAGGCCCCTCGCCAACGACAGGAGATCCCAAGCGACAAAGAGATTGGGTGGCAGTGCCGTTTTCCGGTTCACGGCGTACTGAAGGTCTTCGACGATCAGTAACAACGCCAGGACGAGAAGGGGCACACTCAGCCAGCGCCGGGAGACCGGCGTGCCATGGTCACGGGGCCGGATCGCTCTCCAGAGGATGAGGATCAGGACGATCGCCGCCGCGATGAAGGCCCCGAGCCGCAGCGGTTGCAGCGCTTCCATTGTCGCGATTGCCCACATGCCCGGGGCATGTCTCCCCGAGCTGACCACCGCCTGCAAAACGCGGGCGTGCTCCGACCAACTCAGCGCCAGGGCCACGAACAGCGGCGGAAGTGCGGCAGGAAAGGCAACCGCAAGGAGCGATCCCCCTCGACGGCGACAGGCGAATGCGAGGAAAACGGCGAGGAACGGGTAGACGACAAGCAGGAGAACCGCAAGGTTCCATGGAGTCGAATGGGAGACATGCATGCCGCGAAGATCCAAAGCTCAAGACCTCGGACGAATCCGGTCCACTACACACTTTCTCCGCAAATCACGAACGAACCCCTCTCTCGCCCATCGCGCTGACTACGCCGGCCGGGCGTTACGTACAGCCACCAGAACTGCTTCACCAGAAAAGGATGAAAGCTTCGTGTCCGTGTCCTGGATTCACACCTTTCATCCTTCATCCTTCGTGCTTGTTCTCGTTTTCCGGTTCATTCCGACGTTCGCAGTTACCAGTTCGCGCGCACGGCTCTACGCGCGCCGTCCCCAAACTAACCACTAACCACTAACCACTCTTCTCTCCTACGCCCGCGGTCCTCCGTCCGCTCTCCACGTCCTGACGCGCTTCTTGATCTCCTCGCGGGCGTGAATCGGCTCAGTGAGGACGGCGCGGGTGAGCTCGGGGAGCTCGCTGTCGGCGCAGAAGCGGAGGGCGATGAACTGGCCTGTGGAGAGCTCGCCCATGCGCGCACGAAGGTCGTCCGGCAGGAGCCGCTGGAGGCGCAGCGTCTCCTCCAGCCGCATGAGGCGGTCCTGAACGCGCAGCACCATGAAGCGCGCGGCCCAGGTCAGGCCGGCCAGGGCGAAGGCGACGAGCACCTGCCACCAGTTCATCCACGATCCGGGGTTCCGCACGGCAATCACGATCCACACGATGAGGTTGATGGCCAGGATCGGCAGGGTGACGAAGTGGTAGATCGGATAGTAGCGGCGATGGGAGGCGTAGTTCTGGCCGGCTTCAGGTGGCATGCGTATTCCTCTCGAAGACGTACTGCGCTTTCACGTGGGTGCCGGACAGGGCCGTCTGCAGGGCCGGACCGGGCTGGACGCGGAAGACGCGGTCGACGCGCAGTTTCACCTCGCTCTTGCCCAGCGAGGGCGGCAGGTCGGTGAGCATGATGGTGAGCGGCACGTCGCCGGGGTTGTCCTCCACGATCTCGCGGATGCGGCGGACGCGCTCCTCGGTCATCTCCTCGTAGCGCACTTCCAGCGAGATCTCCTTCACCTTCTTGTCGCGGATGCCGTCCAGCGGCACGAGCTCCAGGGCGTTCAGCTCGGGGACGATGGGCGCTTCATGGAACGTGGCGGCGTGCGCCGCGAAGTTCGCCGGCGCCTCGCCCGGATCGATGGCGGAGCCGGCTTCGTTGAAGGCGTCGCCGGCATCCATCTGCGAAACGGCCTCGTTGAAGGCCCTGGTCTCATCAACATCCTCATCGACGTCGACGACCCGGAGCGCGGTGGCGGGCGCCTCGGCCAGCTTCGGCGCGGCAGCCTTGCCTGCTGTGCCTGCCGGAGCCTCCGCAGCCTTGGTGGTGGCGGCCCTGGAGGGCGGGGCCGCGCCGCCGAAGAGGGAGGGCGTGTACTTGTCGACGTCCGCGCCGTACTTCTCACGCTCGATCTCTTTCGGATCGCGGTCGTCCTCGGCATCGTCGTCGGTGACGTCGTAGGCGCTGATGCGGCCGTACTCGTCGTCGCGGTGGGCATTCTGCTCGGCCGACTGCAGGGCGGCACTGCGGCCGGCCTGCACGCCGCCGGTGTCCTTCACGGCGGCGGTCAGCAGCACGGCCACGCCGTTGTCGAGCCACTTGGCGTACTTGGCGTAGAGGTCGCTGAAGACGACGACGTCCACGGAGCCGTACTGGTCGTCGAGGACGAACTTCGCCATCAGCTTCCCTTCGTTCGGCCCCTTCTTGATCTTGGACCGCTTCATCTGGGAGACGATGCCGCCGATGTTGACCACCTCGTCGATGTGCTGGTGCAAGGTCTCGGTGGTGGCGTCGGCGAAGAGCTTCAGCTCCTCCCCGTACTTGTTCAGCGGATGGCCGGTGATGTAGAAGCCGAGGGTCTCCTTCTCGAAGCGGAGCTTCTCGTCGTCGGGCCACTCCGGCTTCATCTTCGCCGCGCCGGGCTGCGGTCCGCCGAGGGGGGCGGCGGCCAGCATGCCGAAGAGTGAGTTCTGGCCCCGCTCCTTCTCCTCGCGGGCGCGCTGGGCGGAGTCGGCGGTCGCTTCCAACGACTCGAAGAGGTCGCGGCGGGTACGGCCCAGGAAGTCGAAGGAGCCCGACTTGATCAGGGCCTCGATGACCTTCTTGTTGCAGGCGCGCAGGTCGACTTCCTCGCAGAACTGCAGGAGCGAGGTGAAGCGGCCGACGCGCTGGCGGGCGTGGAGGATGGACTCGATGGCTCCCTCCCCCACCCCCTTCACCGCGCCGAGGCCGAAGCGGATGTTCGGGCCGACCACGGTGAACGGAAAGTTCGACTCGTTCACGTCGGGCGGCAGGATGCGGATCCCCATCTGCCCCGTCTCGTGGATGAACTTCACGATGGCGTCGGTGCGGTCCATCTCCGAGGTCATCAGGCCGGCCATGAAGTGCCGCGGGTAGTGCACCTTCAGCCACGCCGTCTGGTAGGCCACGAGCGCGTAGGCCACGGAGTGCGACTTGTTGAAGCCGTAGCGGGCGAACGGCTCGATGTAGTCGAAGATCTCGTTGGCCTTCTTCTTGTCGTAGCCGTTGCCGGCCGCGCCGGCCACGAACTTCTCGCGCTCGGCGGCCATGATGGCGGCGTCCTTCTTGCCCATGGCCTTGCGCAGCAGGTCGGCCTCTCCCAGCGAATAAGCGGCCACGCGCTGGGCGATCTGCATGACCTGCTCCTGGTAGACGATGACGCCGTACGTCTCCTCCAGGATCTCCTTCATGGCCGGCACGAGGTAGCGGGACTTCGACTGGCCGTTCTTGCGCTTGACGTACTCGTCGACCATGCCGGCGTCGAGCGCGCCGGGGCGATAGAGGGCGTTGAGGGCGGCCAGGTCCTCGAACTTGGCCGGCCGCGACTTGCGCAGCAGGTCGACCATGCCGCCGGACTCGAACTGGAACACTCCCTTGGTGCGCCCTTCCTGGAAGAGCCGGAAGACTTCCGGGTCGTTGAGGGGGATGGAATCGACGTCGATCTCGATGCCCTCCACGGCCCGAGCCGACTTCACCGCATCGTCGATGACGGTGAGCGTGCGCAGGCCGAGGAAGTCCATCTTGAGCAGGCCCATCTTCTCGACCACGCGCATGTCGTACTGGGTGACGATTTCATCGCGGTTGGTCAGGTAGAGAGGCACGTAGTTCGTCACCGGCTCCGGCGTGATGACGACGCCCGCGGCGTGCATGCCGGCGTGCCGCGAGAGCCCCTCGAGGCGCGAGCCGATCTCGATGACCTGGGCCACCTCTTTGTCGTTCTTGATGAACTCCGCGAGCTGCGGCGAGTCTTTGGCCGCGGACGGCAGGGTGACCTCCGGGCCGACAGGGATGGTCTTGGCCACCTTGTCGACCAGGCTGTAGGGCATGCCCAGGACGCGGCCCACGTCGCGCACGACGGACTTGGCGGCCATGGTCCCGAAGGTGATGATCTGGGCGACGTTCTCCTTCCCGTACTTCTGGCGCACGTAGTTGATGACCTCTCCGCGCCGGTTCATGCAGAAGTCGATGTCGATGTCGGGCATGGAGATGCGCTCGGGATTGAGGAAGCGCTCGAAGAGCAGGTCGTAATCGAGCGGGTCGACGTCGGTGATGCCCATCGAGTACGCCACCAGCGAGCCGGCGGCCGAGCCGCGGCCCGGGCCGACGGGGATGCCGTTGTCCTTGGCGTACTTGATGAAGTCCCACACCACGAGGAAGTAGCCGGGGAACTTCATCGACTTGATGATCTCGATCTCGCGCTCCAGGCGGTCCCAGTACTCCTGCGGCTCGTGTTTCTTCTTCCCCGCGGCAAACTGCGGGGCCCACAAGTCGAGCCGCTTCTGCAGTCCCCTGCGGACGACGTCGGCGAACTCGTCAGCCAGGTCGCGCCCCGGCGGCAGGGGGAACTTCGGCAGGTGGTAGCCCTTGACGTCGAGCGTCATGTTGGCCCGCTCGGCGATCTTCACGGTGTTGGCCACGGCCTCGGGGTACCGGCTGAAGACTTTGGCCATCTCCTCCGGCCCCTTCACGTAGAAGTCGTCGGAGTAGAACTTCATCCGCTTCTCGTCGCCGAGCGTCTTGCCGGTGCCAATGCAGAGC
>CAZYTO010000136.1:0-14996 GCA_964650405.1 uncultured Thermoanaerobaculia bacterium
AGCGAGCCGCGCAGGGCGGCAAAGAAGGCCTCGTTGGTCTGCTTCGGCTTGTGGGACAACGCGGCGTTCGTGCTGTTCCGGCTGGTGGTGTTCGGCGTGGTGTCGCCCACGGCGAAGAAGATCACGCCGTCCGCGGTCTCGCCGGCGCGCCGGGCCTGGCGCAGCGTTCCGTCGACGGCGTTGAGATAGGCGCCGATGCCGGGCATGGCGAAGCGGCCGCCGGCGTGGGCCGTGGCCGTAGTGAAGGCCACCCAGTCGTCGAACTGGGCGCGCTCGGCCGGGATGTGCTCGCGCTTGTAGGTCATGGGCGTGACGATGTCCAGCAGCCCCTGGCGCGCCCACGACTGCCAGTCCTGGAAGACGTGGTAATACGCCTCGGTGTGCTCGAAGCCGCCGTTGGCCCGCGGCCCGGTGCCGAAGGCGATGAGGGCCGCGGAGATCTTGATCTTCGGCTTGTGGGCGATGGCGTTGAGGTAGAGGCGGCGGGTGAAGTTCGTCACCTGCTCCCGGCGCCAGTCCGACCACAGCTTGTCGTTCGTGCGCGGGTAGCCGGTGTCGCCGTCCCGGATGACGTGGCCGCCGATTCTCTTTCCCACGTCCGCGCGCGTGTAGTACGCGGCGCGGTCGCCGTACCGGGCCTTGAAGCGGGCCACGCTGGTCTCGTTGTAGCCGACGTTCGCGCCGCCGTTGCGGTCGAGGGGCGCTTCGGGATAGCGGATGCGGTCGAGGTGCAGGCCGTCGATGTCGTAGTCATCGACGAGCTTCATCAGCACGTCGATGGTGTACGCCGCCGCGTCGGGGTGTCCGAGGTCGATGTACCACTCCAGGCCGTAGCGCTGGCCGTCGAACGTCGTCCCGGCGGCGTTGTGGGGAAGCGAGCGCGTGGCCCACTGCCGCGTCCCGCGGTACGGCGCGTTGGCCGCTGGATCCCAGATGTGCTGCAGGAAGACGTGTTGCGGATCGTGCGGCGGCGTGTTCTCGCGATGGACGGCGCCGACGATGACGAAGGCGTGGACCTCGATGCCGTGGGCGTGCGCTTCGGTGATCAGGTACTTGAAGGGATCGAACGTCCAGGCGCCGTCGTGCGCCGGCTCGCCGACGCCGGGCGACTCCGTCAACGGCTCAGCCGTGTCGAGGTACCACGAGTCGCCCCGCTGCCGGACCTGGACGAAGACCGCGTTCGCGTTCGCCTGCACGGCGGCGGCGACGATGCGGTCGATGTCCGTATGCGTCGCCAGCGGCGTGTGGAAGGTCTCGATCCAGAAGGCCCGGTACTGCGGGCGCGGCTCGGCCCGGAGCGTGAGCGTCAGCAGGAGTGTTGCGAGGACCGGCAGGAAGCTGGACCGCATTGCGTGGGGATAGTTTATCGCGAGCGGGAGCGGGTCCGGAGCGAGCGGATCACGGCGTGCGGCGAGCGGGAACAATCGGCAAGTCCTCGCGCGTCTTGCCGCTCGCCCCTCGCCGTTCCCCGCTCGCCCGCCGTCCGCTGAATCCTCGGGATAAACTCGATTCCGTGCCCGCCAAGCCACCGCCCGGCAACCGGCCGCTGAAGACGATCGAGCGCGTGCTCTCGAAAGCTGGCATCGGTTCCCGCAGCGAGGCGCGGCGGCGGGTGGGGGAGGGGCGAGTCCGTGTCAACGGCCGCGTGGCGGGCGATCCCGATGCCTGGGTCGATCTCGAGCGCGACCGGGTGACCTTCGACGGCAAGCCCGTCGGCAGGGCGGAGCGGCTGTACGTGCTGCTGTACAAGCCGGCGGGCTATCTCACCACGTACGACGACCCGCGCGGGCGTCCGACCATCTACGACCTGCTGCCGGCCGGGACGCCGTACGTCTTTCCCGTCGGGCGGCTCGACCTCGACACGAGCGGGTTGCTCATCGTGACGAACGACGCGCAGTTCGCGGAGCGCGTGACGAATCCCGGCTTCCACGTCCCGAAAACCTACCTCGTGAAGGCGTCGAGACGGCTGAGCGACGACGACCTGGAGCAGTTGCGGCGCGGCGTGGTGTTGAAGGAAGGCCCCACGCGGCCGGCCATCGTGACGCGGGTGCGGGAGGACAAGTTCGAGATCACCATCACCGAGGGTCGCAACCGGCAGGTGCGGCGCATGGTGGAGGCGCTCGATGCGAAGGTGCTCAAGCTCGTGCGCATCGCCATCGGCGGCGTGCGGATCGGCGAGCTGGCCATCGGCAAGACGCGGCACCTCACGAGCGCCGAAGTCGCGGCGCTGCTACGATCGAAGGGATGAAACGACGACTGCTCGTGCTGCTCGCCGCCGGTCTTCTCCTTGCAGCCTGTGAAGGAAAGATTGAGAGGACGTCTGCGCCGCAGACGTCGACGGCAACGCCGCAGGCCGCGCATCCAGCCGTCACCGCCGCACAGGCCAAAGACCTCATCGCCAATGCCCCGGAATTCGGCGACTACCAGTTCACCAACGCGGCAGTGACCATCCCGCTCAAGCGCTCGTCCATGCGTGCCGACCAGGCCGCGATCGCCAAGCAGCTCGCCGCCGGCGGCTGGATCCGCTTCGACGGCGACGACGTGAAGGCCAAACAAGACAAGCGCTTCCTCGTCCGTCCGAACGGCACGCTCGACGTCGTACCGCTCGCAAAGAAGGAGCTCCTGTCCGTCGACAGCGTCGCCGGCGACAAGGTCGACTTCACCTGGAAGTGGGTTCCGAACGAAGTCGGCGCCCTGCTGAAAGACCGCTTCGCCGGCGAGCAGAAGGCTCGGGCGACGCTGCTGTGGGACGGGACGAACTGGACGGTGTTGCGGATCGAGGCGGTGCAATAATGTTGAACATGAGTAACGCCAAAGACAGCGTTCGCCGGCTTCTGGATGAACTGCCGGACGAGGTGACGCTCGAAGACATCCAGTACCACATCTACGTCCAGGAAGCGGTTCAACGCGGTCTGGATGCCGCGGAACGAGGCGATCTTCACGATCAGGAGGACGTCGAGCGTCGGATGGCGAAGTGGCTTGGCGAATAAGATGGACTGGACCGGCAGAAGAGAATCTTCACGCCGCCGCCGCGTACATCGCCGAAGACTCACCCCGCTTCGCCGCGGCCTTGATTCGAGATGCTCGAGATGCTGCTCGATCTCTTCGCTATCTCGCCAATCGTGGACGCGTCGTACCTGAAATAGGCAACCCATCGGTTCGCGAGTTGTTGTTTTTCGCGATACCTATCGCCTGATCTATCAGGTTTTGAAAGTGAAGTACGCGTCCTCGCGTTCATTCACGGTTCGAGAGATCTCCATCGCGCGCTGAGTGAACGTTGAGTTGAGGTGTTGGGATCGTGGTTCGCGGGTCGCCGCCCGCCGCTCGCCGTCCTCGGCGCCTCCCTGTGATATATCCGCGCCATGTCCGACTGGAATGCCCGAAGGATTCTCAAAGACCTCGTCGATGAAAAGAAGCGCCGCGCCATCCTCACGGCGTTCTGGCGGTTCGGGGATGCGCAGAGCAGGATGCTGGCGCAGGCGCACCTGGCCCGGTCGCTGCACTTTCGCGACGAGACCATCCGCAAGATGCCGCCCGAGAAGAAGGCCGACCTTCTCGCCTCGCGCATCGGCGTGAGCGAGTTCGATCAGTTCCTGGAGATGGCTCTGATGCAGTACCACACCAACGAGGCCAAGCCGCTGATGAGCGCCTTTCTCGACGAGTGGAAGGTCCCGCACGTGGACGGTTCGATCGAGACCGACGACTACACCACGCCGGATGCCGCAAAGGTGCGGGCCGCCGTCACGGCGCTGGAAGGGAAGTTCGACGCGAGCGACGTGCTGCTCTACCTCGCCACCGCCGGCCTGCTGATGGGCGACGACTGGCGCACCGGGACGTGGCCGGTCGTCGACGAGTACAAACCGGCGAGCTAGCCGTCACGAATCAGCGAATCAGCGAATCAGCGAATCAGCGAATAAGCGAATCAGCGAATCAGCGATTAACCGACCAGCGATCAGCGATCAGCGAAGCGGATATGCGACAATTCCACCGCTCGAACCGTGGACTCCAATATTTCGAAGGCAGACCGGGCGCTTTCGGCGTTGCTGGATAGCGGCGCGCATGCCCTGTGTCTCGTCGCGCCCGATGGGCGGATCGTCTTCGCCTCCTCCTCCACTCGCGACGTCCTCGGCTACGAGCCCGATGAGCTGATCGGGCGCGGGTTCCACGAGCTCGTACCTCCCGAGGAGCGGCGCACGGTGCTCAAGACCTGGGCGCGGGTGCGGCGCAGCGAGAGCGAGCAGGCCACGGCCGTTCGCTGCTTCCACAAGGACGGGCGGGAACGGGTGGTGGAGGCGCGGGCCACGGCCTGCCGCGAAGCGCCCATCAGCGGAACGATCGTCAACCTGCGCGACGTCACCCTGCGCCGCCGCACCGAAGCGGTGATCGCACAGCAGTACCGCCTCGTCGCCGAGTACGCACGCGACCTCATGCTCGTACTGGACTCGGACGGCCGCGTCCTTTGGGCCTCGCCGTCTCATCGGATGCTGCTCGGAGTCGAACCGGCCTCGATGATCGGCCGCAACTGCGCCGAGCTCATTCATCCCGAGGACCGCCCGAAGCAGCGGGCGGCGCTGGCCGAGCGCGTCCGGGCAAAGCAGTGGAACCGGATCGAGCTTCGCCTGCTGTGCCACGACGGCGGCTTCATCGAAGTCGAGTCCCTCGGCGTTCCCATCGTGACCGACGACGGGGCGTCCGATCGCATCGTCGTCATCGCCCGGGAGATCACCGAGCGCAAGGCGGCGGAACGGCGCCTGCGGGCCATCGTCGACCAACTGCCGGCCTCCGTCTGGACGGTCGACCGCGACGTCCGCATCACCTCGGCCCTGGGCGGCTCGCTGGCTACGCTCGGCTATACGTCGGAAGATCTGGTCGGCAAGACGTTTCCGGAGCTTGGACTGGGCGAGGCGGGAGCGCGCGCGATCGAGCTGCACCGGCGCGCCCTCGGTGGCGAGACGATTCAGTACGACGGGCGCTGGGCGGGTCGCGATCTCTTCGTCCGCATCCAGCCGCTGACCGATGCCGGAGGAGAGATCGCCGGCGCGCTGGGCATCACCTTCGACATCACCGGCCAGAAGCGCGCCGAGCGCCGCTACCAGGCCCTCTTCGAGCGCAACCTGGCCGGCGTCTTCCGCTCGTCCGTGGCCGGCGATCTCCTGGAGTGCAATGAAGCGTTTGCCCGGATCTTCGGCTACAACACCGCCGAGGAGATGCGGGACATCTGCACGCGCGACCTGTACTGGGACCCGAACGACCGTGCGGAAGTGATCACGTCGCTGCGCTCGCGCGGCGAGCTGCGCAACTTCGAGCTGCGACTGCGGCACCGCACCGGCGAGATCGTCTGGACCCTGCTCAACGAGACGATCGTGCATGGTGAGAACGGCACCGAGGACGTGCTGGAAGGGACGATCATCGACATCACCCCGCGCAAGATCGCCGAAGAGCGGATGCAGTACCAGGCCTTCCACGACTCGCTGACCGACCTGCCGAACCGCTTCCTCTTCAACGAGCGGCTCAACCTCGTCATCGCCCAGTCCAAGCGTTACGGCCGGAAGGCGGCGGTGATGTTCCTGGACCTCGACGACTTCAAGACCATCAACGACACGATGGCCCACACGGCCGGCGACGAATTGCTGCGCGGCGTGGCGGAACGGCTGTCCGCCTGCCTTCGGGCCGACGACACCGTGGCCCGCATCGGCGGCGACGAGTTCGTGTTCATCATCCCCGAGCTGGCCGGAGCCGCCGCCGCCGCACGCGCCGCGGAGCGGATCCTGGAGGAAGTGCGCCTCCCGTTCACCGTGCAGGGCCGCGAGCTCTTCGTGACCGCCAGCATGGGCATCGCCACCTTCCCGGCGGACGGCGAGGACGCGGAGACGCTGGTGAAGAACGCCGACAGCGCCATGTACCGCGCCAAGGAAGCGGGGCGCAACCAGTTCCAGTTCCACACCCCGCTGTCGCAGCGGCGCGCCGAGGTGCGTCTCACGCTGGAGACCGCACTGCGGCGCGCCCTCGAGCGCGAGGAGCTCTTCCTCGTCTACCAGCCGCAGGTCGAGCTGGCCACGCGGCGGATCGTCCGCTTCGAAGCCCTGCTGCGCTGGATGCGGCCGGGGCTCGGGGTCATGGAGCCGGCCGACTTCATCCCGCTGGCCGAGGAGCTCGGGACCATCGTGCCCATCGGCGAGTGGGTCCTGCGCACGGCCTGCGCGCAGCTCCGGGCCTGGCAGAGCGCCGGGCTTTCGGCGGGCATGTCGGTCAACCTTTCGCCGCGCCAGTTCCAGCATGACCGCCTCACCCGGCTGGTGGAAGACGTCCTGGCCGAGACGAGCGTCGATCCGCACGGCGTGGAGATCGAGATCACGGAGAGCCTCTCCATCCGCGACAGCGACCTCACCGTCAGCCGTCTCTCGTACTTCCGCAACCTCGGTATGCGGGTGGCCCTCGACGACTTCGGCTCCGGCTATTCGTCGCTGGCGCACGTCCGCTTCCTGCCCATCGACACAGTCAAGATCGACCGGTCGTTCATCACCGACCTCGCCGAGCTCCCAGCGGAGCGGAAGATCGTGCAGGCCATCGTCACGATGGCCCACGCCCTCAACCTGCGGGTCGTGGCGGAGGGGGTGGAGACGGAGGCCCAGCGCGACGTCCTGGCTGCGCTCGGCTGCGACGACATCCAGGGTTACGTTTTCAGCCGCCCTGTGACGGTTGACGCAGCCGAAGCGCTGTTACGCGCGTAAACTGGCTGAACGTCTTGACGTCTTCGCTCATGGCCTCCAACGGACCCGCTCCCGCTGCCTCCCGTACCGTCGCCGTCGCCGCCGCTCTCGTTGCGCTCGCCGCCGTGGCCGGCGCCGTCTTCACTCCGTGGCGGGGCGGCATGATCGCCCTGGCGCTGATCTCCGCGACGTTCGCCGTCGTGACCTTCCGCTCCCTCCCGGCGACGCCGCGCAAGAAGAAGCGCGGCAAGGGCTCTCCCTTCATCGTCATGGTGCCGAAGGAGGACGACGAGATGTTCTCCGTGCTCGACTCCCTCGGCATCCCCGTCGACGGCCTGGGCGGCAATGCCAAGGCGGCCATCTACCGCGGCTACAAGCTCCTGACCAGCGGACGGGCCAACGAGGGCGTGGACACGCTGCGGAACGTCACATCGTCTCTCGACGACGCCACCGACCCCGCCATGAGGCGCGTGGCCGCCGTCGCCCACTACCTCATCGGCAAGGCCCATGAAGCGGCCGGCGACCGGAACGCGGCCATGAACGAGTTCAACGCCTGCCTGCGCCTGGCGCCCGACTACCTGATGCAGCGGACGGCCGACGGCCGCGAGATCGAGCACTGACAGAGTGCCGAGTGCCGAGTGCTGAGTGCCGAGTGCTGAGCGGCGAGTGCTGAGAGTGCCGGAGTGCTCGGCACTCGGCACTCGGCACTTTCCTCCACCCGCCTGGCACTTCCCCGACGTATATTTGCGCGCCATGATTCGCAGAATCGTCTTCCTGGCCGTCTTCCTTGCCGCAACCGCCGCAACGCTCCAGGCGCAGTTCGATCCGTCGCTCTACCGCGAGATGCGGTGGCGCTCGATCGGCCCGTTCCGAGGCGGCCGTACGGTCGCGGCCGCCGGCGTTCCCCGGCAGCCGAATGTCTTCTACATCGGCGTGAACAACGGCGGGGTCTGGAAGACCACTGACTACGGCCGTGTGTGGGTGCCGCTCTTCGACGAGCAATCGTCGAGCTCCGTTGGGGCGATCGCCGTGGCGCCGTCCGATCCCAACACCGTCTACGTCGGCAGCGGAGAGGGATTGCAGCGTCCCGACCTCTCCACCGGAGACGGCATGTACCGCTCCACGGATGCGGGCAAGAGCTGGAAGCACCTCGGCCTGCGCGACGCGCTGCAGATCCCGGCCATCGTCGTCGATCCGAAGGACCCGAAGCGTCTCTATGTCGCGGCGCTCGGTCACCCCTACGGGCCGAACGCCGAGCGCGGGATCTTCCGCTCCACCGACGGCGGCGAGACATTCGAAAAGGTGCTCTTCAAGGACGAGAACACCGGCGGCATGGACGTGGCGCTCGATCCTTCCAACCCGCAGACGGTCTACGCCGTGCTGTGGGAGGCGCGCCAGGGGCCGTGGGAGAACGGCGCGTTCTCCGGTCCGGGCAGCGGCTTCTACAAGTCGACGGACGGCGGCACGACCTGGAAGCAGATGACCAAGGGCCTGCCCACGTTCGCCGAGGGCCTGGGCCGCATCGGCATCGAAGTGTGTCAGGGCGATCCGCAACGGTTGTACGCGATCGTCGACGCAAAGAAGGGCGGCCTCTATCGTTCGGACGACCGTGGCGAGTCATGGCAGTTGGCCAGCGATTTCGCCGGCATCTGGGAACGTGGCGGCGACTTCAACGAGGTGCGCTCTGATCCGAAGAACGCCGACGTGCTCTTCGTGGCAAACGTCGTGACCTGGAAGTCGACCGACGCCGGCAAGACGTGGCACTCCTTCCGCGGCGCTCCGGGCGGCGACGACTACCACCGGCTGTGGGTCAATCCCAACGACTCGAACATCCTCATCGACGCGTCCGACCAGGGGGCGGTGGTCACGGTCAACGGCGGACAGACGTGGAGCAGTTGGTACAACCAGCCCACCGCGCAGTTCTACCACGTGAATGCCGATAACGCCTTTCCGTACCGCGTCTGCGGCGGGCAGCAGGAGAGCGGCTCTGCGTGCGTCTGGAGCCGCAGCGACGACGGCCGCATCACCATGCGCGAGTGGCACCCGGTGGGCATCGAGGAGTACGGCTACGCCGTTCCCGATCCGCTCGACCCGGACATCATCTACGGCGGCCGGATCGAGAAGTACGACCGTCGTATCGCCCAGGTGATGCAGGTGACGCCGAAGCCCCTCCGCGGCGGCGGCTATCGCACCGTGCGCACGGCGCCGGTGGTCTTTTCGGAGGCCGATCCGCAC
Source organism: uncultured Thermoanaerobaculia bacterium (assembly GCA_964650405.1). Classification (GTDB taxonomy): domain Bacteria; phylum Acidobacteriota; class Thermoanaerobaculia; order Gp7-AA8; family Gp7-AA8; genus CAZYTO01. The sequence goes on from CAZYTO010000136.1 coordinate 8,946, forward strand.
GTCCTCTTCTTCGGGGCCAACACGCTGTGGAAGACGACCGACGGCGCGCACTCGTGGTCGGAGATCAGCCCGGACCTCACCCGCAAAACATGGAGCGTGCCGGCCAACGTCGGCGTGTTCACGCCAGACGTGAAAGTCACCCAGCGCGGCGTGATCTATGCCGTCGCTCCCTCGCCCCTCGAAATCAACCGCATATGGGCCGGCACGGACGACGGTCTCATTCACGTCACCGCGGACGGCGGCAAGAGCTGGAAGGATGTGACTCCGAAAGAGCTGACGCCGTGGTCGAAGGTCTCCATCATGGAAGCGTCGCACTACGACGCGAACGAAGCCTTTGCCGCGATCAACACCTTCCGCCTCGACGACCTGCGGCCGCATATCTACCGCACCAAGGACGGCGGCGCGTCGTGGCAGCACGTGACGAACGGCATCCCGGACGGCGCGATCATCAACGTCGTCCGCGAGGACCGCGTGCGGCGCGGGCTGCTCTTCGCCGGCAGCGAGACGCAGGTGTGGGTGTCGTTCGACGACGGCGACCACTGGCAGTCGCTGCGCCTGAACATGCCCGCCCAGTCCATCCGCGACCTCATCGTCAAGGACGACGACCTGGTGGTGGGCACGCACGGCCGCGGGTTCTGGATCCTCGACGACATCACGCCCCTGCGCCAGCTCACCGCCGAGGTCGCGTCGGCCGGCGCGCATCTCTACGCTCCGCAGCGCGCCTGGCGCTGGCGCTGGAACAAGAACACCGATACGCCGCTGCCGCCGGATGAGCCGGCAGGGGAGAACCCGCCCGATGGCGCGATTCTCAATTACACGCTGAAGGCGCCCGCCCAGTCGGTGGTGCTGGAGATCGCCGACGGGCAGGACAACGTCATCCGCCGCTACTCGAGTGCCGACAAGGCGGAGGAGCCGGCAGACAGCGGGAACATCCCCTGGTACTGGATCCGTCCGACCCGCGTGCCTTCGACCGCTACGGGCATGCACCGCTTCGTGTGGGACCTGCACTACACGCCCGCTCCCGGCTCGCGCCCGAGCTATCCAATCGGCGCAACGCCGTTCAACACCGCGCCGGGGCCGACGTCGCCATGGGTTCTTCCCGGCACGTATCGCGCCCGACTGGTCGTGGACGGCAAGGTGGCCGGCCAGCAGCCGCTGAAAGTCGACCTCGATCCGCGGGTGAAGACGCCGGCGGACGGTCTGCAGCAGCAGTTCACGCTGTCGAAGCAGGTGTACGACGACATCGCCCGCGTCTTCACCGCCCTCGGAGAGGTTCGCGCGTTCCGCGAGCGCGTGAAGACCGACAAATCGCTGCAAACGTACTCCGCGAAAGCGGAGGTGCTGGAAGGTACGTCCGGCGGCGGCTTCGGGATCGCCGGCCCTCCCACCGCGCTCTCTTCCCTCAACAGCGCCCTCCGTTCGGTCCTGGGGCTCCTGCAGGGCGCCGACACGACGCCGACCGCGGAGAACGCCGCTGCCGTGAACACGCTCCATGCCACCGCGGACGATCTGGTGTCACGCTGGAACGCCCTGAAGAAGGAAGCGAAGTTTACGGCCGCAGCGAAACCGGCGAATGACGATGACGGCGAGGCAGGGAACGTGGATCTGGAGTAGCGGCGCCGGCAGGCGATCAACTATCAGAACGGGTCGATCGCCCGTTCAAGTGGGATTTGACGCCGTCCTGACGCTTGGCCCGCCCGCGGACCTGGCAGTGCCGCGTTTTTTACGGAGCGCCGGACGGGGCGCTGATGCTGCCTGCCTGATAGTAGCTCTCGTACAACGCACCTCCTCCGGAAGCGTGTTGTATGAGGGAGAGAGACGAGCGGGCGGGCAGCCATCGGCTGTCCGCCCGTCTTGTCTTTAAGCTCAGTGCTGCGTGCTCGTCGCGGGCGCGGTGGCCGTTCCCGGGGGCTGCACGCCGTCCGGCACCTTCTTCTCGTAGAGCTCGCGGACGCAGCCGAGGTGCTCGAGGACCTTCTCGCGATCGACGCCGGCGGTGTTGCCGCGGCCTTCGATCCAGGACTGCGTGCACTCGCCGCAGCAGGGGCCGTTGGCGTCGATGACCCTGCGGCAGTGGCACTCGCCGGCGCGGATGACACACTCGCGGCAGCCGGGCTTGACACAGCAGTCGTACTTCCCGTTGGCCGCCAGGTCGGCCGTGTACTTGTCGAGCTCCGCGATGAGGATGGCCTGTTTGAGGGCCAGCGGCTGCCCTTCGAACTGGGTGGTGGTGGCGGGGGCGACGGGAACTTTCTGGGCGACGTCTTCCGTCCGCGTCGTGTTCGGGTCGGGACCGCTGTGCTGCGCCTTGTAGGCGGCGCAGGCGGCGGTGAGGAGCGCAACGGTGAGGGCAACGGCGACGGCGAGCACGGCGGACGTGGCGATTCGTCTCATGGAGGAGCCTCTCGACTTCTGCTGTGTGTTGCAACACGAAGGATACCGACGATCGCGAATGCCGCAAAGCCGCAGGCCAGGGCGGCCCGCGGATCGGGCTCGCGCCAGCCGCCGAAATCGAGGGCCGTGGCCGTGACGCCAAGGACGAAGGAGGCCAGCCAGGCAGCGACGAGCTCGCCCGCCCACCTCCGCCCGCGGCCTCGCGGAATGAACCTCGCAACGGCGAAGGCCACCGTTCCGCTGGTGAGCCAGAGCACGAAACCCATCACCGGCCATTATCGGCGGCCCGGCGGCTCAGCAGTGTGCATGAAATTTGCGAATGGCGGACGGGAGGAGACGAGACCATGCTCAGTGAGGAGCACGACACCAGCCAACAGAAGATCCTGGCCATCGAAGACGACCCGGACGTGCTGTCGCTCTACAAGACCTTCCTGCAGAAGAAGGGCTACCAGGTCCTCTCTGCCGCCGGAGCCGTGGAGGGAATCGGCCTGCTGCAGACCAACCCCGATACGCGTCTCATCCTCCTCGACCTGAATCTCCCCGGGATGAGCGGGGAGGAGTGGATCGCCTGGTATCTCCAGCAGGGAAAGCAGACTCCGGTCGTGGTCGCTTCCGGGAAAGGGGACATCCTGACCATCACCAAGGGCAACAACATGACCGCCGCCCTGACCAAGCCGTTCCACATGGAAGAGTTGCAGGAGCTGATCGAGGTCCTCCTCGCCGACGACTGGCACGAGCAGGTGAGCCCGGACAAGAAAACACACTGAGAAAGGGCGAAGGGAGCGAAGGGCGAAGGAGGAAGACGCGGACGCGGGACCACCCCCGACCGCGATCCCATCTTCGCCCTTCTTCCTTCGCCCTTCGCCCTTTGTCCGTGCTACCCGTCGTTCCCGATGGCCTCGACGGGGCAGTTGTCCATGGCGTCCTTGCAGAGGGCTTCCTCTTCCGGGGTCTCGGGCTGCTTGTAGACGTAGGAGAAGCCCGCTTCGTCGTTGCGCATGAAGTTTGCCGGAGCGGTTTCCCGACAGAGGTCGCAGTCGATGCACTGGGAATCGACGTAGTACCGGCCGGGCGGCTGGCCTGCCACCTTATCGTTCGGGTCTGCCATTCTGTGAGTGATACTCCGCCGGGAAATTCAGAGCTGTCTCGGAGCGCTGATAGAGCGTGAGGCGCGCAATTGTACGCCAGGAGGTTTCCGTGAAACGCATCTTCCTCATGTTCCTGCCCTTGACCATCACCGCAACCGTGGCCTTCGCCCAGCCCGCCGGCCGCCCGCCCCGCGAGCCGGCCGAGCTCGAGACCGTCAGCGTGAACGGCACGGGCGAGGTCACCCTCACCCCCGACCGCTACACCTTCAACGTCGGCGTCCAGACGCAGGCAGCCTCCGTCGAAGATGCCGTGAACCAGAACAACGCCAGGAGCGCGGCCGTTCTCGCGGCCCTCAAGGGCGCCGGGGCCACCGACCAGGAGGTCCGCACCTCGGGGTTCAGCATCTATCCGCAGCAGGATTACCAGCAGGGGCAGATGCCGCGGGTGGTCGGCTATCAGGTGTCGAACAACATCACCGTCACCCGGAAGCAGGCCGGCGATGCCGGAAAGCTGCTCCAGGTGGCCGTGGGCGCGGGCGTGAACACCGCCGGCGGGATCCAGTTCGAGGTCTCCGACCCGACCCGGGGACGGGACAAGGCACTGGCAGCGGCCTACGCCGATGCCCGCGCGAAGGCGGCGCTGCTCGCGGCCGCGGCCGGGCGCTCGCTCGGGCGGGCCATCTCCATCACCGAGGCGGGAGCCGTGGAGCCGCCGCGCCCGATGCCGGGAATCCGCACGATGGCCATGCAGGCAAAGGTGAGCGAGGTGCCGGTGGAGGGCGGCACGCAGCAAGCGCACTTCACGGTCTCCGTGATCTTCGAGCTCAAGTAACCCATTCCGGCGCTTACGGTTGAGCGGACAAGTGGCGCCTCCGTTGCACACGAATGACAGAGGCAGCGCGGTCAGCAATCGCTGCCGAATTCGACTGTGATGGAGGAACCTGATGGAGAACCGTGATCGCCACAAGATGAGCAAGAACACCAGTTCAGCCAACGTCCATGCCGGGAAGAAGGAGAACCGGAGCGACTCGAGTGTCGAGTTCGGCCAGAAGATCGGCCGCAACGAGGACCTGAACAACGAGCCCGGCAGCCGCATCGGCAGCCAGAGCCCGTCAGGGATCAAGGGCTCCGGCAACTCGAACCTCGGCGGCAGCAAGGTAGACCGCGGCGGATGACCTCGATGCGCGATTGCGTGACGAGGCGGCCATGCGTGGAAGCACGGTCGCAAACGTCATTCGCGAAGCGATCGAGACCCATCTTGCGGATGCTCGGCGTTTGATTGCAGCCAAGGCCGGACGAAGCGGCCGGCGCGACACCTCACGCAACATCGAGGAGATCATTCGCCGGAGCGTCGATCTGCCCTGACCTGCAGGCGCTGCCGGTGTGTTGACGAGTCCCGCTCGCCGCTCGCCGGCACCCGCTCGCGCCTCCGGCATGGTGATAAGCTCGCCCCATCCCATGACTGACGAAGAAATTCAGATCACTCCGGCGACGGCCGACGATCTGCCGCGGATCAAAGAGCTTCTCGTTGCCAGCGGTCTCCCCGTGGACGGGGTGGACGATCACTGGCGTACGTTCGTGGTGGCGCGGGCAGGGGAGAGGATCATCGGTTGCGGCGGGTCGGAGGCGTACCAGTTTGCGGCGCTCATCCGTTCGGTGGCCGTGGAGCCGGAGTACCGCAGCCATGGAATCGGACGCCGGCTGGTGCGGCAGCTCCTCGACCGGCTGGCCTCGCGCGGGCTGCGGGAGTTCTACCTCCTCACCACCACCGCCGAGGGCTACTTCCGGAAGCGTGGATTCAAACCGATCGATCGCGACGAAGTGCATCCCCAGCTCCTCGGCTCGCGCGAGTTCCAGGGCGCGTGCCCCGACACGGCGGTCTGCATGCGCCTGGTGATGCTGGCGTGACCGGCGGACGGGTAACGGCGAGCGGCGAGCGGGGAGGGGCGCCATGAGCGGCGAGCACGACGCGTATCCCGTGAAGAACCAGGACGACAAGGGAGATCCGCTCGCCGCTCGCCGTCCCCCGCTCCCCGTTTTCGACATCCACGTCCACGTGCAGCCGTGGTCCATGCTGGCGCCGGAAGTCATCCCGCTCATCGACGACGCTTCGCACGCCGGTGTGCGCGACATCCTGGCGACGCCTGAAGACGTGCTGCGGTACCTCGACGCCGAGGGGGTCGAACGGATCTGCTGCATCAACTACGTCTCCCCCGACGTCATGGGGTTCACGCGCGAAGTCAACGATTGGGTGGCGGCGTTCACGAAGGCCCATCGCGACCGGCTGCTGCCGGCCGGCTCGGTCAATCCGCTGCACGAGATGAACGTCCGCGACGAGATCTGCCGCGTGCTCGACCTCGGCATCCGGATGATCAAGATCCATCCGCTGCACCAGCTCTTCGCGCCGAACGCCTATCGGGGCGAGCTGTGGCAACTGGCGGAGATCTACCGCGAGTGCGAGATTCGCGGCGTTCCGGTGATGTTCCATACCGGGACGTCGATCTTTCCGCGCGCCCGCAACGTCTTCGCCGATCCCATGCCGGTCGACGACGTGGCCATCGACTTCCCC
>CAZYTO010000137.1:0-14268 GCA_964650405.1 uncultured Thermoanaerobaculia bacterium
GGGGTTGGGGGGGAAAGGGGTAGGCGGTACGAATACCTTGGGCGTTGGGTCGGGCGGCCGCCCGCCGACGGTCGCCCAGTGGTGGGCGATGTCCACCACGATGTCGCCGACCTGCACGGTCGGCGCGTCAACAGCGTGCGACGCCCCGCGCCGCAGGCCGACACGCACCCGGGCCAGCAGCTCGCGGATGGAGAACGGCTTGGTCACGTAGTCGTCCGCGCCCGCCTCCAGCCCGCGCACTTTCTCATCCTCGGAGCCCCGCGCGGTCAGGATGAGGATGGGCAGCGAGGGCCGCGCCACGCGCACCCGCCGGCAAACGTCGATGCCGTCGAGCCGCGGCAGGGTGAGGTCGAGCAGGACGAGGTCGAATGCCTCTTCGGTGGCACGCCGCAGGGCGTCAGCGCCGTCGCTCTCCGCGGCGATGTCGTGTCCTGCACCGGAAAGGAGGTCCCGGAGGCCGCTTCGCAGCACGACGTCATCCTCGACGATGAGCACGCGCATGCACGTCAGTCTACGCCCTTGCGCTCCAGCGTCAGGGCTCCTCGGTCACGGAACCGTAAGGACGCGTCTGAGGCGGAAGGTTCGCCGGAACGCAGACAGAAGCCTGGCCCCGAGCACGCGTTCGCGGTGTCAAGCTGTGAGCATCTATCCATGGGGGCGCCCGTCCGCGAGCCTGGCTGAGTTCCCCGGCACGCGGAGCGTGCGCCCGATATAATCCGCCGCCTCATGCCGAGAACGGAACGCGATTTCGCGGGAGGCGAGGGGCGGGAGGGCACACGGCGGCGGTTCATGATCGCCGGCGAGCACGTCATCCTGCGGGCCTTCGAGCGCGATGACGCGGAGCGGTGCTACCGCTGGATGAACGACCCGAACATCGTCCGCACGCTCAAGACGCGCTATCCCATCGCCTTCCAGAACGAGGTGGAGTGGCTGGAGCGGACCATGCACCCCTCGGCGAACGAGCGGCACTTCGCCGTGGAGCGGCGCGACGACCGCTCCCACATCGGCAATGCCTCGCTGCACGACATCGACTGGGTGTCGCGCACGGCCTGGTTCGGGCTCTTCATCGGCGAGCCGACGGCCTGGAACCGCGGCTTCGGCGGCGACGCCATCGGCACGCTGGTGCGGTTCGCCTTCGACGAGATGAACCTGGCCAAGCTGCGCATCAACGTCTTCGACTACAACGATCGGGCCAAGCACGTGCTCGAGGGACACGGCTTCGTGCAGGAAGGACGGCTTCGCCGCGACTTCTATCGCGAGGGGACGTGGCACGACCTGGTCATCCTCTCCATCTTCCGTGACGGCGCGTCCCAGGAGACTCCCCATGAGTGACAAGAAGATCCGCGTTCTCATCGCCAAGCCGGGCCTGGACGGCCACGACCGCGGCGCGAAGGTCATCGCCCGCGCCCTGCGAGACGCGGGGATGGAAGTGATCTACACCGGCCTGCGCCAGACGCCCGAGCAGATCGTGGCCGCGGCCATCCAGGAGGACGTCGACGCCATCGGCCTGTCGATCCTCTCCGGCGCCCACAACGTGCTCTTCCCCGAGATCATGCGCATGCTGAAGGATGAAGGCGCCGAGGGCATCGTCGTCTTCGCCGGCGGCATCATCCCCGAGCAGGACATCCCCAAACTGAAGGCCATGGGGATCCGCGAGATCTTCCTCCCCGGCACGCCGACGTCCGCGGCGGTGGAGGCGATTCGCGGCGCGGTCGGGGCAGGCGCCGGGTAACGGGTACCGGGTCCCAGGGTGTGGGTGGCGGGAGGGCCGCCATGGTGTGCAACTGACCGTCGTCGACGAGGACTCGTCATGATTGCAACGTGGACATGATGCAAGAAGACGCCGCGAGGACACCCTCTCCCACGGGGAGAGGGTCGCCGCGGAGCGCTCCTCGCCGCGGGCTGAATCACCGGCCGGCAGTCAGCGTAGCGGCGGGGTGAGGGCTGTCAAGGGTAGACCTCTCGTTGCTGCCGGTTTTTCCCCCTTGGCACTTCCAAAGTCGGAGCGTGTAGGCGGCGATTTTCCGGGCCAGAGTCAGCGCGAGCCACTCGCTCGATCCGCTGTCGTCGAGCGGCGTGCGCTCGGCAATGCAGTCCGCCCTGCATGCCAGCATCGTCATCCACACCATCCTCTGTTATCCCGAGCGCACTGCGCTGGCTCTCCAGTTCTACGAATCGACGCAACGCGCCGCCGTCGCCGAGCACACCGCCTGGACGCGCGCCTTCTACGCCGAGAGCCGCTTCCGCGAGCTGCCCTTCTGGAAGAAGCGCGCCGGCCCGATGCCGCAACCGCGCGCGCTCGACGGCAACGCGCCGGTCTCTCTCTCCACGGATGTCACGATCGCCGACACCCCCTGTGTCGTCGGAGACGTCATCGAGCCGCGGCGCGGCATCACGGGACCCGCCGTTTCGCGTCCGTTCGCCTGGATCGGCGGTATCGAAGCCGCCCGCCTGCTCGACCCGCTCGCCCAAGGCCACATGACCCGCGACGAGCTGCTCGCCCGCTGGCGCGGTCTCGCCCCGCCCGGCGGCGAGCACGCGCTGTTCGAGGAGCTGGTGCGGAGCGGGGTGATTGCGGAAGGCGCCGAGTTGGCGCGATGAGCAAAGCGCAGGCGAGGTTGCTGCGACGCGAAGCACGCGATAATGAGACTCTCTGGAGCGCGAGTCATGGCTTCGAAACGTACAACGTTCGGTCTCTCTGACGGATCACGACTCTCTGCGAGTGGAGTGGCGAAGCGAGCCCGCGAGCAGCGTGTCAAGGCCCTGGAGCGTCTTTTCGAAATGTTCGAACGGAACGACGCAGCCGCCGAGGTACGCCGCTTGAAGAGCGAGGATCACGGATTCTGAAGTCAACGCTGGTCGAATGCTTCGACCCGGTTCCCGGCTTTTCCGGCGCTCGCGTAACCATGCCGTAACCCGCTGTTTCGCGTTCGTAGCCTACGGCGCCACTCCGCTCCACAGAAGCTAAGGCATCGACAGGACGGGAGCCTCACAGCCATGCTAAAGAGCCAGCGTCTCTCCATCATCCTCCTCCTCGTGCTCGCCGTCATCGGTTCCGCACACGCGGCGAACAATGTCCCGGCGTTCCATCTCCGCAGCTCCACCATCGAGGAAGGGAAGGCCTGGCCGGACCGCACCGTACTGAATGGTCTCGATTGCAAAGGCCGGAACGTGTCGCCGGCGCTGGAGTGGAGCGGCGCGCCGGCGGGCACGAAGAGCTTCGCCCTCGTCCTCGATGACTTCGAAGCCCGCGGCGGCGACGGCTTCATTCACTGGGGCATCTACAACATCCCGGCGACGGTGACGCATCTCGACGAGAACGCCGGCGCCACGGGACCTGATCTCGCCGGCGGCGGCAGGCAGTTGTACGACGACTTCCTCCGCCGTAACTACGACGGGCCGTGCCCGCCGGAGGGACCGCCGCACAAGTACCGGTTCACGGTGTACGCACTCGACCTCCCCACGATCGACGACGCCGGGACGCCGATGACGTGGCGGAAGCTGCGGTTCATCATCCGCGGCCACATCCTGGCCGAGGCCGCGCTGACGGGCTTGCGCGGGCATCTGCCGTAGCGCGGGGTGAGCCCAGCCCGTCAATGCAGCGCGAAGAGCGTGGCGCTGCTCCCGGGAGCGGTGACGTTCGTGGCGTAGTGGTCGAGCGTGAGGGCGAGGGCGCGCTGGGCGGCGGGCGTGAGCTGCGTGTCGCGCTCCTCGAGTTTTTTCACGACGTTTGTCGGCGGCGGGATGTTCATCACGGCCACGTGGGTGATCCCGTCCGCACGCAGTCTGGCATGCAAGGCCTCGGCGGTCGGGGCCTCCAGGTAATGCGACAGGCGCGGGCCGTCGAAGTTGCCGCCGCCCCGCACCCGATGCGCGAACCAGTACGTCTCATTGAGGCCGATGATGAGCGTGCAGGAGTCCGGCGGGAGCGAAGCGTCGAGCGCCCGGATGACCATCACCGAGGGCCGGGCCTTGTCGAGGTATTGCTCATCGGAGAGCCGGGCCGCGATGAGCGAGAAGGCGTCGCTCCGCTCCGTGAGGAAGACCACCAGCAGCAGTTGGGCGACGACGGCGACGGCGATGACCGCGCGCAGGACGCGGCTCTCGGCGAGGGCTCGTCCCCGAGCCGCGGCCAGCGCCAGAAATGGCACGACGATGCGGGCCGACGGTGCCAGGAAGAAAAGGGCCAGTCCGGCCGCGAGGAGCACCCAGCCGACGGCGCCGGTCGTGGCGATGGCCAGGGCGAGCAGCGTGGCGCCGAGGCTTTCGTCGATGAAGTGGCCGTCGAAGACGTAAGTCGAGAGGTAGGCCGGAGTGCGGTAGCCGGCCACGTGCGGCGCGGTGGCGGAGAGAAACGGCGCGACCGGGTTGCCGGTCAGGACGAGGTTGCGTACGAAGAAGACGCAGCCGACAGCCAGGCCGATGGCCAGCGGCTTCCAGCGACTGGCGACGCCGCGTCGAAACCCAGCGATCACGACGAGTAGCGCAAGCGGCGCGAAGGTGTATTTCGTGAGCAGTCCCGCACCGAGCGCGGCGGCGAGCGTGGCGTGGTCTTCGTCGTCGACCGCGCCGGCAAGGATGACGGCCAGGCCGGTGAGGTGCCAGTCGACGAGCGACCACCCGGAGGCGACGGCCAGCGCCGGCGTGGCCACGATGCCGGCGGTGAGGAGGAGATTGCGTGAGCGGCGGGCGATGACGACGGTGGCGGCGATGGCCACGAGGAGATGAAACAGGTGCGAGGCCAGGCCGCCGTCGACGTTTCCGAGGATGGTCAGGGCGGGCAGATCCGCCGACTCGACGCCGAGGGGGAAGTAGGAGTGCGAGAGAAGCGGGAGCTCGATGGCTCGCGCCTCCTTCACCCACGTCCATGGCACGGCGAGGTGATAGGCGAGCTCGTCGAGCGAGGAGGGTGCGGCTTGTGCCGCGACGAAGGCAGCCGCGAAGACGATGACGATCGCGGCGAGCGCGAGTCCCTGGAACGGCGTCGCTCCGGCGGCGGTACGAGTGCGCGTTTCGAAGTGACGGGCGATGGCATAGGCCCCGGCCAGTCCGAAGAGCAGCAGCAGCGGATCCATCGTCCAGGTCGAGACGTGGATCATTCCGGCGAGGAAGCAGACCGTCCCGAAGAGCGGCACGCCGATGAGGAAGTCGACGGGGAGATCCGGACGGGTGTCGGGGTTGTCGAATCGCCAGATGCGGCCGCGCAGCCCGCGGGCGATGAATCCGGCGCCCACGGCTGCCAGGGCGGAGAAGACGGCGAGAAGGAGCGGAACGCCGAGCCGCGTGATCAGCAGCCGGACGAGCACGAGCTCGTCGAGAAGGGCGAGGAGGAGGTAGATCGCGGCGACGATGGCGACAATGCGCAGAATCCTGGACATCGTCAGTTAGACGGGCGGCAAGGCATTTCGAATGGCCAGAATGTCCTCGATGATGGCCCGTGCCGCCTCGGGACGGATCTGGGTGGTCTTGTCGCTCAGCGCCGCTGGCGGGTTGTCGTGTACTTCCATGAAGAAGCCGTCGGAGCCCGCGGCCGCGGCGGCGCGCGCCAGCGGACGGGCGAACTGCGGCGTGCCCCCGGTCTGCTTCCCTTCGCCGCCCGGCTTCTGCATGGAGTGGGTGATGTCGTAGACCACCGGCGCCCCGAAGCTCCGCAGGATGGGGAAGCCGCGCATGTCTACGACGAGATTCTGGTACCCGAAGGACGAGCCGCGCTCAGTGAGGAAGACGCGATCGTTGCCCGCTTCGTGGCCCTTGTCGAGGATGTTCTTCGCCTCTTCCGGCGAGAGGAACTGCCCCTTCTTCACGCCGACCGGCTTTCCAGTCTTCGCCGCCGCCGCCACGAGGTCGGTCTGCCTGCAGAGAAAAGCCGGGATCTGCAGGATGTCGAGGACCTCGGCGGCGCGCCCGGCCTGCTGCCATTCGTGGATGTCCGAGAGCAGCGGCAGTCCGGTCTCTTCGCGCACGGCACGAAGAACCTCCAGCCCCTTCTCCAGGCCCGGACCGCGGAACGATTCGATGGAGGTGCGGTTGGCCTTGTCGAACGACGACTTGAAGACGAGCTGGATCTTCAGCTCATCGCGCAGCGCGGCCAGCGTACGGGCCATGCGCAGGCAGTGCTCGAGCGACTCGATCACGCACGGCCCGGCGATGAAGAGGGGCGGGTGGTCGCCGCCGAAGGCGATGTCGTCCGTGATGCGGATGGGACGGGTGGTGGTCATGCGGCGGGCATTGTACCGGGCGCTCGCTCCACAGGGAGTAGAGAAAGGTGGACGTGCGCGTTAGTTGTGTCAACCACGATGCGGCGCCAACTGGAGACACGTCAGGGCGCCGCTTCGGTGAGCGTTAAAATGCGGTCATGACTTGGGCAGACTTGGATAGCTACGCTCGTCCTGTCCTCGATGTATTTGGCCTGATCGGCGCCTGGATCGCGCTGGTCACCTTCAAGCGAAACGTCAGGATCAAGCGAGCCGAATGGCTATCCAGTCTGCATTCGAAGTTCTTCGAAGGGGCGAACTACAAGCAAATCAGAAGAATCCTCGACTATCGCACTCCCGAACTGAATCAACTCGAACACGCAATCTCGACTGGAGAGGCGAGCGACCTCGTCGAGTCGTTCGTCGACTATCTGAACTTCTTCGAGTTCGTGGCGAGTCTCTGGAAGCTGGGGCAGCTGAAGCTGGAAGAGATCGCGATGCTCTTTGAGTACTATTTGAAGAACTTGAGTGGCCATGGCTTCGCTGCTGCATTCATGCCTCTCAGGGTTTTGAGAACCTCCAGTCTCTTCAAGCAGATCTGGCGAAGCGAAGGGGGAAGTCTTGATATGACCAACAGCTCCAGATTCCTCTTCGTCTACGGCACGCTCCGCAGAGATCCGGCCCACCAGGTCGCCAGTCTGCTCGCCAGCAAAGCCCGTTTCGTTGGAGCCGCGAGTGTTCCCGGGCAGTTGTTTGATCTAGGTGAGTACCCGGGAATGATCTCGAAGGAAGGCGCTGCCGTTGTCCACGGCGAGGTCTACGAAGTCGGACGAGATCGATGGCGAGACCTCATTGCGACGCTCGATCGCTACGAAGGTTGTGGCCCCGACGATCCGGAACCTCATGAGTATTCGCGCCGGTTGGTGGTAGCAAGACTCCAAAGCGGCGAGAAGCTCAACGTCTGGGCCTACCTTCTGAACAAACCCGTGGTTGGGCTCCCTGAGATCAAGTCCGGGAACTATCTGGATTGGGTAGCCACTCGAAGAGCTTGAGGAATGGCGCCATAGCACCACTTCCCACGCGGAGCCCGGCCGCGTTGGCCGGAGCTCCATGAGCTACATTGCGGCGAACTTCCGGTTCGGCACCGCGATCCGTCCGCCGATCATCGTGCCGGCGATGTAGATGACAAACGAAACCGCAGAGAACCAGACCGGCTGCGGAATGACGAAGGCGTTGCAGACCCCGCCTGCCATTAGCAAAGCGCCGGTGACGTAGGCGGGAACGCGGCTGCGTCCGATGCCCGCCGCGACCGAGGTGCCGGCCACGGTGGCCGCGAGCCAGCCCAGGAGCACGATCACCAGCGCGGTCACGGGCAGCCGGGACACATAGGCTTTCACCTGCGTGAAGTCGTTCATGTTCGTACCTGGCGCCGGCGGATAGAGCTGGTGGGGAATCGCCTCCGCCGCCATGACGATGGCGAAGGCGATGACCAGCCCGGCGATGACGCCGGAGATCCGCCGGAGCAACAACTACACGAGCTCCGTCTGCTGCTGTTGCTGGAGGACCATGGTCGTCTTCATCGAGCGGCGGTAGGCCAGTGCCGCCGCCACGTACGAGCGGAAGAGCGGGTGCGGCGCCGTGGGACGGGACCGGTACTCGGGGTGGAACTGGCAGCCCAGGAACCAGGGGTGGCCTTCCAGCTCGATGATCTCGACGAACTTGCCGTCCGGGGAGAGGCCGGTGACGTGGAAGCCGCGCTCCTCGAGCTGCGGGACGTACTCGGGATTCACCTCGTAGCGGTGGCGGTGGCGCTCCTCGATCAGCTCCAGGTTGTAGGCCTCGCGGGCGATGGAGCCTTCCTTCAGGTTGCAGGGATACTTGCCGAGGCGCATCGTGCCGCCGAGGGCGTCGACGCCGATGAGGTCGCGCAGTTTGTAGATGACCTTGTACGGCGCCTCGTCGTCGAACTCGGTGGAGTTCGCGCCCACCATGCCGCAGACGTTGCGGGCGAGCTCGATGGTGGCGCACTGCATGCCGAGGCAGATGCCGAAGTAAGGGATGCGCTTCTCGCGGGCGTAGCGGATGGCCCGCAGCTTTCCTTCCACGCCCCGCGCGCCGAAGCCGGGGCCGACCAGGATGCCGTCCACGTTGGCCAGCTCGCCGTGGTAGCCCTCCTCCTCCAGCGACTCGGAGTCGATGTAGATGATGCGCACCTTCACGTTGTTGGCGATGCCTCCGTGGACGAGCGCTTCGTTCAGCGACTTGTAGCTGTCGCCGTACTCGACGTACTTGCCCACGAAGCCGATGCGCACCTCGTCCTCCGGGTGGCGCATCTTGCGGATGATCTCCTCCCACTTGGAGAGATTGCCCATCTCCTCGTGCGGAAGGTGCAGCTTGTCGAGGAGGATCTCGTCCAGTCCTTCACGGGAGAAGGCCAGGGGCACCTGGTAGATGAACTCCACGTCGAGGGCGGGGATGACCGCGTCGTCCTCGACGTTGCAGAAGAGGGCGATCTTCTTCTTCATGTCGTCGGGAATGGTGCGCTCCGAGCGGCAGAGGAGGATGTCGGGCTGGATGCCGATCTCGCGCAGCTCCTTGACCGAGTGCTGGGTCGGCTTCGTCTTCAGCTCTTCCGAGGCCTTGATGTACGGGACGAGCGTGAGGTGGACGTTGATGGCGTTGCCGCGGCCGACCTCCTGGCGGAACTGGCGGATGGCCTCCAGGAACGGCAGCGACTCGATGTCGCCTACCGTGCCGCCGATCTCGACGATGACCACGTCCACGCCTTCGCTGACGTCGCGGATGCACTTCTTGATCTCATCGGTGATGTGGGGGATGACCTGCACGGTCTTGCCCAGGTAATCGCCGCGCCGCTCCTTCTCGATGACCTTGAGATAGATGCGGCCGGTCGTCCAGTTGTTGCGGCGCGTACCGCGCATGGAGGTGAAGCGCTCGTAGTGGCCGAGGTCGAGGTCAGTCTCGGCCCCGTCGTCGGTCACGAAGACCTCGCCGTGCTGGAACGGCGACATCGTGCCGGGGTCGACGTTGACGTACGGATCGAACTTCTGCAGGGTGACCCGGAACCCGCGTGCCTCGAGCAGAGCGCCGATCGATGCGGCCGCGATGCCCTTGCCGAGGCCGGAAACCACGCCGCCGGTGATGAAGATGTACTTGGTGCTCATGCCCTTCCTCCCTTTCAATGTTCAGAAACCGGAAATCAGAAATCGGGCACACGTGTACCGCGCGCGTGTTTCTGATCGCTGATTTCCAGTTTGTGGGGACTTTGATTCTGGATACGTCGGGATGTAGAGGCAGTGAGCCTGAGGCTCACTGATTTCTCCGAAGATCACGTGTGTTTCGCAAGCTCTTTCTCGACGCGGTCGACGTCTTCCGGACGGTCGACTCCCAGGTGCGGTTTGTCGGTTTCGACGACTCGGATTTTAAAGCCGTTCTGAAGGGCTCGCAACTGTTCGAGCGATTCGGCTCGCTCCAGCGGAGAGGGGGGGAGCGCCACCAGGGCCTCCAGGGCGGCGCGCTGGTAGGCGTAGACCCCGATGTGCCTGCGGGCCAGCCCGACTGAGCCGAACGGGATGGGCGCGCGGGAGAAATAGAGGGCGTCGCCCCGGGCATCAGTGACGACCTTGACCACGTCGCGGCTCAGGTATTCCTCGTCGGTCTCGATGGGCGAGGCCAGGGTGGCCATGGCCGGAGCGTCGCTGCCCTGCAGTGCGTCGATGAGGGCGTCGACGTTGGCGATGTCGATCAGCGGCTCGTCGCCCTGGACGTTCACGATCTGGTCGAACCGTACGTTCTCGGCCGACTCCAGCAGGGGTAGGGCGGCGGCGATGCGGTCCGTGCCGGTGTGGAAGTCGCCGAGTGGGCGGACCACGTTCCCGCCGAACTCGAGCACATGGCTGAGGATCCGGTCATCGTCCGTGGCCACATAGACGACGGCGGCCCGGCGCGAGGCCGCGGCACGGCGGTAGACGCGCTCGATGAGCGAAACGCCGGCGATGCGTGCCAGCGGCTTACCGGGAAAGCGCGTCGAGGCCCAGCGCGCGGGAATTACAATCGCGGCATTCATGGGTCCGGATTCTACTGATTGGCGAGCGGGGAGCGGCGAGCGGCGGGGGCCAGCCCGCATTTCGCCCGGCGACCTCCGGCTCATGCGCCGCCTCTCGTTCGGTCTCGTGCTCCTCGTTCTCTTCGTCTTCGCCTTCAGCCGCCTCGAGCTGCTCTACGGCGACAAGTTTTTCGACGTGTCGAACACGGGAACCGCGGAGTGGATCTGGATGCCGCTGCGCATGGCCGACGGTTCGCCGGCGGCGTTCTATGCCACGCGTGAGTTCGACCTGCCGTCCTCGCGCCAGTTCACGCGCATCAAGATCCTCGGCGATCCGGAGTACACCCTCTACTTCAACGGCCGCGAGATCGGAGGCCGGCGGGTGGGGGAGGAGAGCGCTCTCGACGTTTACGACGTCAGTGCTCTGGCCCGCGACCGCGGCAATCGCCTGGTGGCGGCGCTGCGCAGCTCGAACGGCGTCGGCGGGCTGATCGTCTCCGTCGATCTCACCCAGGAGTTTCGGAACTACGTCGTGACCGATCGCGCCTGGCACGTCGTCTCGACGTGGCAGCCGGATATCCTCCAGCGCGACCACGCCCCGATGACGAAGCCCCTGCTCCTCGGCAGGCCGCCCGCCCGGCGCTGGAACTACCTCTCCCGCCGTGACGGAAACCTCTTTCCGCCGCGGAAGGAAACGCTCGTTCCCCACGAGAGTTTCGCCTTCAGGACGAAGCTCGCCGGCATCGAGGTGAAGGATGGTGTGCCGGTGACGGTGGCCGTCCCGGTCGCCGCCACCGCCTACGACTTCGGAGTCGGAGCCACCGGCCGCCTGCAGCTCACGGCGCCTCCGTCGGCCGGGTCCCGCGTGGTGCGGGTTCGCTTCACCACGGAGCGCAGCGAGCTGTTCGACGTGGAAGGCGGCGTCGAGACCTTCACCTTCGCGCCGGGCGAGACGACCATCGTCGATCCCGAGACCAGGATCTTTCGCTATGCCGAGGTGTACGACAAGGCGGGGGCAACGCTGGTTCGATGACACGGGGGTCGTGGGCGAGCGGGAGAGCGGCGAGCGGCGAGCGGGAGATAGTCGAGCGGCGGGCGGGTCAGGAGCCGGAGCGAGCAGCGAGCGGGGCAAGGCAGGCGGCTGAAGCCCTTCCGCTCGCCGCTCGCCGCCCCCCGCTCGCCCGTCAGTAGATTACTTTCCGTACGAAGTAGTCCTCTTTCGAGATCTGCTTGTTGTCGAGGGCCAGGGCGTCCTCGCGGGTCATCTGAAAGCGGCCGGAGGAGCCGCCCATGGTGGTCTTCATGAAGAGCTCGACCATGTCCAGCTTCACTCCCGGAACGCCGGCGTCCCGGACGGCCAGGAAGGCGGTGGCGGAGATGGCGTTGAAGACCTTCTCCTCGCTGTCGGCGGTCAGGTCGCAGCGAATGGAATGGGCTCCGGTCGGCGTAACCTTGTGCTCGAAGATGCCGACGTTCTCGTAGGCGCGCTCGAACTTCTGCATCACCTCCATGCTCAGCTCACCTGCGCCCGCGGCGATGACCGGCGCGGAGGTCGTGGTCGACGGAGCGGGAGGGGGCGGCGTGTTGTTCACCGGCTGGCGGAGCCTGATCTGGGAGCCGAGGCCCTGCTGTTGGGCGGTGGCGGGGCTGCCGGTGCTGCCGCCGGAGATGTTGATGACCTGGGCGCCGTTGAACTTCGTCGCCTCCTCCGACTTCGCCACGTCGTACTGCGTGGCGTCGACATTGAACGTCTGCCCGCCGAGAGTGGTGAACGTGGCCTTGCCGTTGGCGATGGTTGGTTTCTGCCGGCACTCGTAGCGCGAGCCGTCCTTGAGGACGACCCAGTACGAGGCGGCGAACGCGTTCGCGGCAAACAACGTGGCGACGGCGGCGGCGATCCACAGTGATTTCTTCATGCGTACATCCCCCGGAATCCTGCTGTTGGGCGCTGAATTATACTTTGCAGGCTTCAGAACGCCGGTCCCTCTGAAGCCGATTCCGGTGCCAGGGACCAGCCAAAAGGAACCTCAATGCTGATCGTGATGGAGGCCGGAGCCCGGCCTGAGCAGATCGAAGCAGTCGTACGCCACGTCGAACGGATGGGCTTCAAGGCGCATCCCATTCCGGGAGCGCACCGCACGGCAATCGGCATCACGGGTCAGGCCGGCGCGGCCGACCCCGAGGTTCTCGAGAACTATCCCGGGGTCAAAGAAGTCATCCGGGTCTCCCACGCTTACAAGCTGGTCAGCCGCGAGGCGAAGCCGGACGACACGGTGGTCAACGTCGGGGGCGTCGACGTGGGCGGGAACGGGATCGTGGTCGTGGGCGGACCGTGCGCCGTGGAGTCGCTCGACCAGTCGCGCGCCATCGCGGAGGGGATCAAGGATGCCGGCGGTCAGCTCTACCGCGGCGGCGCCTACAAGCCCCGCACCTCTCCGTACTCTTTCCAGGGCCTCGGCGAGAAAGGGCTGGAGATCCTGGCCCGGGTCCGCGAGGAGTTCGACCTCCCCATCGTCACCGAGGCCATCGATACCGAGACCCTTCCGCTCGTCGACCAGTATGCCGATTGCATCCAGATCGGCGCCCGCAACATGCAGAACTTCTCGCTGCTGAAGGCCGCCGGACGGGCCCGCAAGCCGGTGCTCCTCAAGCGCGGCATGTCGGCCACGCTCGAAGAGCTCCTTCTTTCGGCCGAGTACATCATGTCGGAGGGGAACTACAAGGTCATCCTCTGCGAGCGCGGCGTGCGCACCTTTGCCGATCACACCCGGAATACGCTCGACCTTTCGGTCGTCCCGGCCATCAAGCGCATCAGCCACCTGCCGATCCTCGTGGATCCGAGTCACGGAACGGGCAAGCGCAACAAGGTCGCTCCGATGTCACGCGCCTCCATCGCGGTTGGCGCCGACGGCGTGTTGATCGAGGTCCACCACAAGCCGGAAGAGGCGCTCAGCGACGGCCCGCAGGCCGTTCTGCCGGAGACGTTTGCGCGCATCGTCCGCGAGTGCGACGCGATCGCCCAGGTGGTGGGACGCTCCCTGCAGCCGGCCCTGGCCGCGAGCTGACGTCATCCGGCCAGGCGCGTCGTATCGTCGGCGATCGAGCCCGACTGCTCGACGTACCGCGTCAGCATCTCCAGCTCCGCCGGCTTCCGCAGGACGCCACCGACGAGACCGATGATGGGCTCGATCACGGCCTCGGGAGCGCCGGTGAGGACGATGATCCGGCGCAGCATCTCCGGCTTCGTCTGGGTGATGACCGAGAGGACCGTCGCGCCGTGGACGTGGGGCATGCCGAGGTCGAGGATCACGGCATGGTAGTCGGCACTGTCGAGCCTCTTGAGGGCTTCGCGGCCGTCGGACACGGACTCGACGTGGTAGCCCTCACGCCGCAACGCCGTCACGCAGAGCGTGCGGACGCAGTCGTCGTCGTCCGCCACGAGAACGCGGCGCTTGGTCAGTCGCATGGTGTCGTCGAAGGCGTCGAATGGGCTCATGAACGGCTCCTGTGTGTCGGGCGAGCGGGGAGGCAAAGGCTGGAAGGCGGAAAGGCTGGAAGGCGGAAAGGCTTGTCTTCCGGCTTCACGCCCTCCGCTCGTTGCTTGCCCCGCGTTGCTGGCTGCTACCTGCTCGCAGGCAAAGCAATACGCGAACCATGTGGCGGCGTATGGAAGGCGAGATTACTGGTGAACGCGTCATGTATCCTTCGCGCCGCCAGACGACATGCGTCGAACGAAGATCATCGCCACCCTCGGACCCGCCTGCAGCAGCGAGGAGGTCATCCAGCGGCTGCTCGTCTCGGGAGTGGACGTCTTCCGCCTCAACTTCTCGCACGGGACGCACGAGGAGAGGGCCCAGCTCATCGACATCATTCGGCGGATCGCCACGGACCATGGCAAGTACGTCCCGATCCTCGGGGACATCCAGGGGCCGAAGCTGCGCATCGACGACGTCGAGGGCGTCATCCCGCTGCAGAATGGCCAGACCTTCACCATCACCACGAAGCGGGTCA
>CAZYTO010000137.1:14278-14894 GCA_964650405.1 uncultured Thermoanaerobaculia bacterium
GGGGGGTCATGGGGAGTGCCGAGGTAGTGTCGTCGCCGTTTACTCCGCTGCCGCGCGAGGTCCAGCTCGGGCAGCGCATCCTCATCAACGACGGCCTGGTGGAACTGGTCGTCACCGCTCTCGACGAGACGAAGGTCATTACCCGCGTCCTGCACGGAGGACCGATCTCGTCGAAGAAGGGAATGAACTTTCCCGACTCGGAGCTGACCATTCCGGCCATCACCGACAAAGACAAGGTCGATGTGAAATTCGCCGTCGAGCAGCAGCTCGACTACATCGCCGCATCCTTCGTCCGCCGGCGTAGCGATATCGAGCACCTCCGCGAGCTGCTGGCCGCGCACGGCGGGACGGAGATCAACGTCATCTCCAAGCTGGAAAAGCCGCAGGCCATCGACAACCTCGAGGAAATCCTGGAAGTGAGCGACGGAGTGATGGTCGCGCGCGGCGACCTCGGCGTGGAGCTGCCGCCCGAAGCCGTGCCCATCATGCAGAAGCACATCCTGGCCACGGCCAGCCGTTGGGGGCGCTTCGCCATCACGGCCACGCAGATGCTCGAGTCGATGACCGTCAGCCCCCGCCCCACGCGCCCCGAGGCCAGCCACGTTGCCCATGCCAC
>CAZYTO010000138.1:0-1505 GCA_964650405.1 uncultured Thermoanaerobaculia bacterium
CGGCGGGCGGCAGCGTCACCCTCCTCGCCGACGGCACCTTCATCTACACGCCGAAGGCGAACCCGGGAGGGGCGGCCATCACCACGGACTCCTTCACGTACACGGTCAGCAGCAACACCGGCGGCGTGGCGGCGGTCAACTCGGCGGCTGGCACGGTCACGCTGAACCTGGCCGGCCGTGTGTGGTACGTGAAGAACAACGGTGGCGGCAGCAACGGCCAGTCGCAGTCACCCTTCACGACGCTGGCCGCGGCGGCCGGCGCGTCGCTGGCCAACGACATCATCTTCGTCTACAACGGCGACGGCACGAACACCGGCCAGAACGCCGGCATCACCCTCAAGAGCGGCCAGCAGCTCCTCGGCGAGATCAACGGTTTGACAGTCAACGCCCAGGCCCTCGTGGCCGTCGGCAGCCGGCCCACCATCGGAAACAGCGGAGGCGACGGCGTCACTGTCCCGGCCACCGCGGGCAGCCTGACCGGCGTCTTCATCAAGGGTCTGTCCGTGGCCGGTACGGCCAACGGCATCAACATCAGCTCCTCAGGCGCGAACACCCTCACGGCGACGGTCGACAACGTCACCGTCAACAACGCCACGGCGAACAACGGCATCAAGGTGGCCGCGGGCAGCTCCGGGACGTCGACGGTCACGGTGCAGAACAGCACGGTCAGCGCCGCCACGCAGAACGGCATCGACGCGCAGCAGACGGTGGCCGGCACACTGGTGCTGAGCATCAACAACGACACCGTGACGGCCACCGGCACCGGCATCAACGTCAACGGCACCGGCAGCACGAGCACCACCATCACCGACTTCTCGAACAACACAGTCAACGGCAACACCGGCGGCAGCGGCATCACGGTCACGAGCGCGACCTTCGACGCCATCCCGGGCACTCTGGCCTTCGACACGGTCTCTGGCGGTACGACGGTGATCGGGTCGGCGGGCAACGGGGTCGGCGCGGCGGGCATGGTGCTCACCACGGTGAAGGGTGACCTGAACTTCACCGATCTCGACATCGTCAGCAGCAATGGCGCTGGTCTCTTCGCCTCGAGCGCCGCAGCCTTCAACGCCGGCACCGGTACCGGCTTCCGGATTGCGGTGAGCGCAGGTGTGGCCACGCTCGATGCGACGAACGGGCCGGCTGCCGACCTGAACACGGTCACAGCCAACCTGCCGTTCAACACGATCAAGAGCGCCAACAGCGCCTCGACCGGCGTCTCGCTCGTCACCGTGCCGGGTACCTTCACGGCGGGGGTGGGGAGCTCGATCACGAACGCTTCGACCACCGACTTCAGCGTCAACGGCAGCAATGCCACGGTGACCTACGCTGGCACGATCACGGATACGACAGGCCGCCTGGTTCAGATCCAGAACACCACGGGTGGCACGAAGTCCTTCAGCGGCCGTATCAACGAACGCGGCAGCGGGAACGGTCAGGGAATCCCGCGCCCCAGCAACACCGGCCGCCAGCTTTTCCGCCAAGCGAACAACGGAAATCCAAGC
>CAZYTO010000138.1:1515-5736 GCA_964650405.1 uncultured Thermoanaerobaculia bacterium
CCGGCTGGCTGAATGTACAGATCACACAGGGTGGCCAGCAGTCCTTAAGCGGCGTGATCAGCGAAAGCGGCAGCGGGACCGGTCAGGGAATCTCGCTCACCAGCAACACAGGCGCCACGATCAACTTCAGTGCGCAGCTCGCGCTGAGCACGGGCGCCAACCCAGCCTTCACCGCGACGGGCGGCGGCACGGTATCGGCCACCGACACGACCAGCACCATCGTCACGACGACCGGTACCGCCCTGAACGTGACGGACACCATCGGCGCCGGCAACCTGAAGTTCCGCAGCATCAGCGCCGGAACCGCCGCCAGCGGTCCGGCGAACGCGATCACTCTCAATGGCACCGGCGGGGGCAGCCTGATCGTCTCGGGAACGGGCGGCGCCGGTACGGGCGGCACGATTCAGAAGACGAGCGGCAACGCC
Organism: uncultured Thermoanaerobaculia bacterium; assembly: GCA_964650405.1. Lineage (GTDB taxonomy): Bacteria > Acidobacteriota > Thermoanaerobaculia > Gp7-AA8 > Gp7-AA8 > CAZYTO01. Next base: position 1,941 of record CAZYTO010000138.1, read on the forward strand.
ATCTCGCTCACGAGCACGACGGGCGTCGACCTGTCGTTCATGAACATCCAGAACAGCTCGGCGGGAGCGATCAGCGGCACGAGCGTGAACGGCTTCTCGCTCACCAGTTGCTCGATCACCGGAAACGTGGGGGGCGTCAACGACGGCCAGACGGCCGCCGTCATCCTCACCGACACGACCAACGCGGTTGCCTTCGTCAGTGACACGGTCACCGGTACGACCGGCGTGAACGCCTTCAACGCCGAGCTGCATGCCAGTGCCGCCTCGACGGCGGCGATCACTACGCTCACCGTTACCGGCGGCTCGTACAGCAACAGTGGCCAGAATGGCGGGTTCCTGATCGACGCGAAGAACACCTCGAAGGTCGGCGCGGCCTTCTTCAGCGGGGTCAACTTCTCCAACAACTTCTCGAAGGGCCTGCAGATGTCGCAGAACGACAACTCCGTCCTTGGGGACAGCACCACGGCTCCGCTTGCAGGTTGGGGTGGACCTCCCAACGGTTCCATCACGATCACCGGTTGTACGTTCGTCGGCAACAACGTCGCCGCGGAGCTCGATGGTGGGACGGGCGCCGCGGGTGCGAGTGGCAGCACGTATTACCGCTTCGTCAACAACGGCACCGCTCTCAATCCCATCATCGGTATTCCGGTCACGACACCGGGAACGGGCAGCAGCCACGCCCTGGTCTTCGCCAACGGCTCGGATAGCGGAGGTGGAACCTACAAGGCGTTGATCTCCGGCAACTTCCTCGGCAGCGCGACACAGGTCGCTTCCGGCAAGGGCAACGGCATGCGTATCTTCATGCAGGGGCAGCAGACCTCCACCGTCACGGTCCTGAACAACTCCGTGCTGAACTGCCCCATCGGCCGGGGAATCGAGGTGTCAGAGCTTGGCCGTCCGGGCGCGGGTTTTGGGCAGACCGTGCTCAACATCAAGCTCACCGGCAACACGGTCAATCCGATGGACAGCACCGGGTTCCCGCTGTACGCGATCTACGTCGGTGCCGACACTCAGGGCACGGGCACATCGGGCTCGAACGTCGCGGCAGAGATTCATGGCAACACGGTGCCGACGCCGGCAAACGGCGCGTGCGACACGCAGTGCTCGGGCACTTCGGCCACCGCCATGATTGCCTACGAGACTGTGTCAGGAGCAACCGGAACCCATACCGGAACGCTCTTCCAGACCGGCCCGGGCGGCTCGGTGAGTGCGGACATTGCGGCGACCAACACGGGCACCGCCGGCAAGAACTGCGCTTACGTCAACGGCGGGTCGCTGACGTTGGTGGGCGTGGCGCCGCCGACCGTGCCTTGATTCTTCGGAAGCATGAGACCGGGACCGCGAAGGCGTTCCCGGTCGCGATGTTCTTCATTTGAGACAAAGGTGTGGTGAGATACACTTACGGCGGTCCAGTCCAGTAACATTCCCGCTCGGTCACTGGTCCGGAATGTGATTCGGTTGAAGAGAGAGACGAGAGAGGAGCGGGCCGTTTTCCGTCCAGCTCAGCAGACTCATCCCGGTATCGACGCGTATCCCGATTGACATGGCAAGAATGAAAAGGGAGGCACAATGGCAGAACCATTTCTCAGCGAGATCAGGATCATGAGTTTCGGGTTCCCTCCAAAGGGTTGGGCTCTCTGCGACGGACAGCTCCTGCCGATCAACCAGAACCAGGCGCTGTTCTCGCTCCTCGGCACGACCTACGGTGGCGACGGCCGGGTCAACTTTGGCCTGCCCGACCTGCAGGGGAGAGCGCCCATGCACATGGGCGGCGGCCACACGCTCGGTGAGCGAGGTGGAGAGCAGGGGCACACGCTCTCCATCTCCGAGATTCCGACGCACGTCCACACGCTCAACGGGTCGAGTGCGACTGGTACGGCACCCGTTCCCGTCAACGCGTTTTCTGGTGTCGCGGCCGAGCAGCCGTACCTTGCGCCCGACAACAACCTCGTTGCGCTCAACCCCGCATCGATTCCCAATGTCGGAGGCAGCCAGGCCCACCTGAACATGCAGCCGTTCCTGGTGCTCAACTTCTCGATCGCCCTGCAGGGCATTTTCCCGAGCCAGACCTAGAAAGGAGGACGAAGACATGGCACAACCTTACGTTGGAGAAATCCGCATGTTCGCCGGCAACTTCGCCCCCGCCGGATGGATGTTCTGCGAGGGGCAGTTGCTTCCCATCTCCGAGTACGAAACGCTGTTCAACCTCATCGGCACGACTTACGGCGGCGACGGGCAGTCGACCTTCGCCCTTCCCGACCTGCGCGGACGCATTCCCCTGCACTTCGGCAACGGCTTCACTCTTGCCGAGACGGGAGGGGTGGAGACGGTCACCCTGACCGTCTCGCAGATCCCTGCCCATAGCCATGCCTTGCTCGGTACGTCGAGCGGCGCGACAGCGACGTCGCCGGCCAACGACGTCTATGCGCAGTCACTGACCGTCTCGTTCTACAATTCGGGCACACCGAACGCCGCGATGGCCCCCGGAACGGGCGGCAGTACGGGCGGCAGTCAGCCCCACGACAACTTCCAGCCGTACCTCTGCGTGGACTTCATCATTTCGCTCTTCGGGATCTTCCCGTCGCAGACCTAGGAGGACATGGAATATGGATCCGTTCGTAGCTGAAATCCGCATCTTCCCGTTCAACTTCGCCCCGAAGGGCTGGGCGTTCTGCGATGGCCAGATTCTGCCGCTCTCCCAGAACACCGCCCTCTTCTCGCTCCTCGGCACTACCTATGGCGGCGACGGCAAGTCCAATTTCGCCCTTCCCAACATGCAGGGCAATGTGCCGATGCATCCCGGTCAGGGGCCCGGACTGTCGTTGCACGACCTCGGCGAGACCGGTGGCTCCGACACCGTGACCCTGCTGGAGTCGGAGATCCCGGCACACTCCCACACGACGCAGGCCTTCGCCGCGGTCGGGAATCGCACTACGCCCGCCGGGAACGCCATTTCTCGCGTCACCGGTTCGACGCCGTTTGTTCCGGCCTCTCCGCCGCCGGCGACTGTGCAGTTCAGCGGCAACTCCATCGCTCCCGCCGGCGGCGATCAACCCCACAACAACCTTCAGCCGTACCTGACCCTCAACTTCTGTATCGCCTTGCAGGGCGTCTATCCGCCCCGCACGTAACGATTCTCATCCGAAGTTCCGCGATCGAGCCGCACGGCAGTCCGTGCGGCTCGATCCGTTTCTACAGGGTGAAGGAAAAGCTGGGCCGCCCGACCGTCGATAGGAATGTGGAGAGAGACTCCGGAAACGTCGCCGCCGCGCGGGGGCGGGGCCCGGGGGCGGGCCGGGAGGGGGCCGTTTCGACTCCCGTGCCGGCGCTTGTTGACTCCTGTCTGCTCATGTTGACGAGGATCACGGCGGCAGCAGCTCGTCTATGCGTCAATATGTGTCATTCCGAGGTGGACAACGGGCGGTCCCGTTGCTATCTTTAACTCAGGGTTCCCGCTCCAGATTCTTTTCCGCAGGTGCGTCATAACCGAGGGGTCTCGGGCCTTCGTCTCATGGTGAAGCGTCCGATGAACAGGAGAGGTGTCATGCGTCGAATCGCCCGCGAGCTGTTCCCCGTCCTGCTAATCCTGTTGTTCGCGCTGCCCGCCCTGGCGAGCAACGTCACCGTCAACGGCACCGTCAACTTCAGTGCCCTCGACGGCGGCCCGGACGACCAGGACCACGTCGTCAACGGTGTCTTCACCGTGAACGGCGACCTGATCGTGAACGGCACGATCAACTGCAACGACGACGGTCCGGGCAGCAGCTCCGCCTGCAGCATGAAGTTCGCCGTCTCC
>CAZYTO010000138.1:5746-7649 GCA_964650405.1 uncultured Thermoanaerobaculia bacterium
GGTCGTAGGAGTAAGGTCCGCGCGCCCCGGCAACGTCGTCAGAATCGCGGGCGGCGCCATCTCCGCCGCGAACAGGCGCGGCACGGGCAACGGCGGCGACGTCACCATCAACGCCGGCGGCAGCGTCACCATCCACGGTCCCGCTTCCGCTCTGGCCGGTGCCGTGATCTCCACCGCTGCCCAGGGCTCCGCCACCGGTAACGGCGGCGCCATCACCATCTCCAGCGGCGGGCCTTCGACCTACGAAGCCGGCACCGTCGTCAGTTCCGCCAGCAAGGGGAACGCGGCCGGGAAGATCCAGCTCACCTCCGGCGGCAGCATGACCGTTTCCGGCCTCGTCGCCGCAGGTGCCACCTCCACGCTGCTGGCGACGCGGCAGACCGGCGACATCCTGGACGGCGCCAGCGGCCATCAGCAGGGCGGCGAGATCCGCGTGCAGTCGACGTCGGTCTTCGAGCCCTCCGTCCTGATCACGTCGAGCGCCACCATCGCCTCCCAGGGTAAGACCATCGGCGCGGGACCCGTCACCATCGAAGGCTGCGGCGTGATCATTCGCGGCCTGGTGGCCTCTATCGCCAACGACGATGCCGCTACCCGCGTGGTGGTGCGCTCGGGCAAGGGCATCACCGTCGACGCCACCGACCTCGGTGTGAGCGCCGGCGGCACGCACCTCGGCCACCTGCGCGCGGACGCCACCAGCGGGGGCGCGGCCTCGAAGCGCCTCGACCTCTTCGCTGCCGACGCGATCGAGATCGACGGCCCCGATCCTGCTCTCAGCTCCATCTATGCCGCCAGCAGCGCTCCGAACGCCACCGACACCGGCGTGGCAGGCGGTTCCATTCGGGCCATTTCCCTCCGCGGGACGGTGACCGGCAGCGGCCGCGTCTTCCTGGCCGGCCAGAACGCCGGTCACAACACCGGCGGCTCGATCGACGTCTCCAGCAAGGGGACCGTCACCCTCGACCACGGCACGCTCTCCGCTGTGGGCGACTTTACCAAGTTGCTCAACGATGCCGCCGGCGGGCACATCACGGCGCGCTCACACTCGGGCAACGTGAGCTGGGTCCTGGGCGTGGGCGACGTTCGTCCGGTCGGCGCTGGCGCTTCCGGAGTGGCCGCGCAGGGCACCATCGCCCTGACGGCCTGCGGAACGGTCTCTACCTCCGGCACCACCTTCCCCACCAACGGACCTTCCGTCGGTGTCTTCCCGACCATCACCACAGGGAGTTGCTCGCCTGCGGCGCCGTCGCTGCCGGTGGGTGAGCCGGCCCTGCCGATCTGCTGCAACATCATCACCATCACCAATCCGTCGGTGACCAGCGGTCCGGCCGGCGTTCCCTTCAGCCAGACCTTTACGCAGACGGGAGCCATCGGCACGGCGACGTTCTCGCTGGCCAGCGGTTCGCTGCCTGCCGGCCTCACGCTCTCCACAAGCGGCGTCCTCTCCGGCACCCCGACCGTGGTCGGCAGCTTCCCCATCACCGTCCTCGTTACCGACTCGCAGGGTTGCACCGGCATCAGCCCCACGTACAACCTGCAGATCACCTGTCCGAACATCATCGTCACCAACCCGGCCGTCACGAGCGGCGTGGCCGCCGCGCCGTTCAGCCAGACCTTCACCGAGAGCGGTGGGGTGGGGACGACGACGTTCTCGCTGGCCAGCGGCACGCTGCCGGCCGGCCTGACCCTCGCCTCCAACGGTACGCTGTCCGGAACCCCGACCCAGACGGGCACGTTCTCCATCACGGTCAAGGCCACCGACGCGAACGGCTGCACCGGCACCGGGGCGCTGTACACGCTGACCATCACCTGCCAGACCATCACCGTCACCAACCCGGCCGTCTCGAGCGGTGTGGCCGGGACGCCGTTCAGCCAGACGTTCACGCAGAGCGGCGGCATCGGT
>CAZYTO010000138.1:7749-8842 GCA_964650405.1 uncultured Thermoanaerobaculia bacterium
CGGTGTGGCCGGGACGCCGTTCAGCCAGACGTTCACGCAGAGCGGCGGCATCGGTACGACGACGTTCTCGCTGGCCAGCGGCACGCTGCCGTCGGGCCTGGCGCTCGCCGCCAACGGGACGCTCTCCGGCACGCCAACGGTCGTGGGCACGTTCCCGATCACGGTGACGGCCACCGACTCCAACGGCTGCACGGGCACGGGAGCGACCTACAACCTCACCATCACCTGCCAGACCATCACGGTCACGGCTCCCGGCGTGAATACCGGCGTGGCCGGCTCGCCGTTCGGCGTGACCTTCACGCAGAGCGGTGCGATCGGCACGGCCACGTTCTCGCTCTCCGCAGGCTCACTGCCGTCGGGCCTGGCCCTCACCTCCAATGGCAACCTCTCCGGCACGCCGCTGCAGACCGGGACCTTCCCCATCACCGTCAAGGTCACCGACTCGAACGGCTGCACGGGCTCGGTGAACTACACCCTGACCATCACCTGCCCGGTCATCACGGTGACGAACCCCGCCGTGAGCAGCGGTGTGGCCGGCGCGCCGTTCAGCCAGGCGTTCACCGAGAGCGGCGCCCTCGGCACTCCGATCTTCTCCACGGGCAGCACGCTTCCGGCCGGTCTCACGCTAGCCACGAACGGCACGCTCTCCGGCACGCCGACGCAGACCGGGACGTTCCCCATCGTGGTCACGGTGACGGACGCGAACGGCTGCACCGGGACCGGTGCCACCTATAACCTGACCATCACCTGCCAGACCATCACGGTCACGGCGCCTTCGATCAACACGGGCACGGCCGGCACGCCGTTCAGCGCGTCATTCACGCAAAGCAGCGCCATCGGAACGGCCACCTTCACCTTGGCCAGCGGCACGCTGCCGGCGGGAATCACCCTGGCTGCCGACGGAACTCTCAGCGGCTCGCCGCTGCAGGTGGGCAGCTTCCCGATCACCGTTACCGTCACCGACTCGAACGGCTGCACCGGGACGAACGCGACGTTCCCGCTCCCCATCAACCGGCCGATCACAACCGCTAAGCATCCCGCGGGGACGAGCGGAACGGTACGCACGGACCACAGCAGTCTGAGAACACGAAAG
>CAZYTO010000138.1:8852-14744 GCA_964650405.1 uncultured Thermoanaerobaculia bacterium
GGAACCTTCAGGCGCTTGCCCGTGACAGTGGGGAAACTTCCCGTTAACCGTAACCATAACCGATTCAAACGGCTGAACCGGGACGAGGCGGACGTACAAGCTCACCATCAACTGCCAGATCATCACCGTGACGCATCCGGCGGTGATGAGCGGAACGGTCGGCACGGCCTACAGCCAGCAGTACACGCAGAGCGGCGGCATCGGCACGGTGACGTTCACCACGTCGAGCACGCTGCCGGCGGGCATGACCCTGGCCGCGGACGGCACGCTGTCCGGCACGCCCACGCAGAGCGGCACCTTCCCGATCACCGTGGTGGCCACCGACTCCAACGGCTGCACGGGATCGGACAGCTTCACCCTGATGATCGGCTGCCAGACCATCACCGTCACGAATCCTGCCGGGAGCACGGGAACGGTAGGGACGCCGTTCAGCCAGACGTTCACCCAGAGCGGCGGCATCGGCGCGGTGACGTTCTCGCTGGCCAGCGGCTCGCTGCCGGCGGGTCTCAGCCTGGCCGCGAATGGCACGCTCGCCGGCACGCCGACGCAGCCGGGGACGTTCGCTATCACGGTCAAGGTCACCGACGTGAACGGTTGCAGCGGTACCGGACCCACCTACACGCTCGTCATCAGTTGCCAGGTCATCACCGTCACCAACCCCGCCACGACGACGGGGACGGTGGGCAGCCCCTTCAGCCAGACCTTCACGCAGACCGGCGGCATCGGCGCGGTCACGTTCACCACGGCGAGCACGCTGCCGGCCGGCCTCAGTCTGGCCGCGAACGGCACGCTGGCCGGGACTCCGACGCAAACGGGCACCTTCCCCATCGTGGTCACGGTGACCGACGCCAACGGCTGCACGGGGACGGGCCCGACCTACACGCTCGTCATCGTCTGCCAGACCATCACCGTCACCAACCCGGCCACGACCACGGGAACGGTCGACGCGGGCTTCAGCCAGACGTTCACTCAGAGCGGCGCCATCGGCTTCGCCAGCTTCTCCATCGCCAGCGGCACGCTGCCGGCCGGTCTCTCGCTCTCGCCCTCCGGCCTGCTCTCCGGCACGCCGCAGGTTCCGGGCACGTTCCCGATCACGGTCAAAGTGACGGACGCCAACGGCTGCACCAGCACGGGCACGACCTACACGCTGGTCATCTCCTGCCAGACCATCACGGTTACGAATCCGGCCGCGACCACCGGCACGTACAGCACGGCTCTCAGCGGCGCCTTCACCTTCACGCAGTCGGGAGTGGGCACGCACACGCCGGCGGTCTTCTCGCTCAACAGCGGCACGCTGCCGTCGGGCGTCACGCTCACGGCCGCCGGTGCGCTGACCGGCACGCCCACGCAGACGGGCGTCTTCACCATCACGGTCAAGGTCACGGACGCGAACGGCTGCAGCGGCGTGGGAGGCACCTACACGCTCTCCATCGCGCCGAAACTGACGGCCAAGAGCTACAGCGACGTGGGGAACACGCAGCTCGCCGGCGGTCTCGCCGCTCCGGCCACGCCCACGGTCATCGTCGTGGCCGTGTCGAACGGTGACGCGTCCGACGCGCCGATCACCTATGCCCTCGTCACGCCGCCGGCGCACGGCACGCTGACCGCGTTCAACGCCAACGGCACCTTCCTCTACACGCCGAACGTCGGCAACACGGCGTCCGACAGCTTCACCTATAGCGGCACGTCCAACGGCGTGACCGCGACGCAGACGGCCACGATCTCGTTCAGCTCCATGGTCTGGTACGTGGACAATGCCACCGCCTCCGGAACGAACGACGGCCGCTCCAACACGCCGTTCAAGACCATGACGGCGGTCGGCGGCGCATCGACGAACGTCAATGACTACATCTATGTCTCCAAGGGTTCGGGAGCGACGACAGGCAGCTACGCCATGCTGGTGGGGCAGAAGCTCATCGGCGCGGGCGCGACGCTCAACGTCCTGGGCATCCTGAACGTGCCGGGAGCGGCGGCCAACACGCCCACCCTCAGCGGTACGCTCACCCTGGCCAGCAGCGTTACCGTGAACGGCATCGACATGAGCACCGGGGCGTCGGCCGCCGTCACCGGCACCACGGTCACCAGCATCAGCGTAACCGTCCGGAACGTGACCACGACCACCGGCACGGCAGTCACCATCGCCGGCGGCGGCAGCAGCGGTTCGCTGACGTTCACCCAGATCAACGCCGGTACGTCCGTCAGCGGCCCGGCCAACGCGGTCTCGGTGACCAACTTCGGAGGCTCCTTGAGTGTCGTGGGCGACGGCAGCAACGCCGCCAACGGCTCCGGCGGCACGATCCAGAAGACGACGGGCAATGCCGTCAGCCTGAGCAACATCACCGGGACGGGGGTCAGCCTCTCCTCGATGATCATCAAGAACAGCACCCACGACGGCATCCATGGAACAGGCGTGAACAACTTCGCCCTGCTCGGCTGCCAGGTGCTGAACAACGGCACGACCACGGTCGACAACGGCGTCCACCTCTTCGACACCAGCGGCGCCGTGACCTTCACCGGCGACACCGTCAGCGGCTCGTTCGAGAACAACGTGTGGCTCGATGCGACCACCACCTCCACGGCGGTGATCACGACCCTCACCCTGACGAATGGAACGTACAGCAATAGCGTAAACGACGACGGCTTCCTCGTTTCCCTGAAGAACACGGCCTCAGTCAAGACGGCGACCATCACGGGCGCAACGTTCTCCGGCAACTTCGCGAAGGGACTCCAGCTCCAGCAGAACGACGGCGCCATTCTCGGCGACGGCGTGGGAGCACCGGCCACCGGAACGATCACGGTCAGCGGATGCACCTTCACGAACAACGACATCGGGGCCAGCTTCGAGGGCGGCGGCGGGACCGGCGGTACGGGAAGCGTCTACTTCCGATTTGTGAACAACACCAGCATCCTCGGCAGCCAGAGCCATGCGGTCAACTTCGCAAATGGCGCCGACAGTGCCGGTGGAACGTACAAAGCCTTCGTCTCCGGCAACGTAGTCGGAAATGCAGGCGTGGCGAATTCCGGCTCGGCGTTCGGCGACGGCATGCGAGTCTTCCTCCAGGGGCAGCAGACCGCTACGGTGACAATCACCAACAACACGATCCGGCAGGTCCCCTTCGGCCGCGGCATCGATGTCACGGAGCTCGGGCGCCCCGGTCCGGCCCATGGCCAGACCCACCTCGATGTCAAGATCACCGGCAATGACGTCAACCCGCAAGACACGAGCGGCTTCCCTGTGTATGCGATCTATGTCGGAGCGGACGCGCAGGGTACCGGGACCTCCGGCTCCAACGTCAACGCCGAAATTCATGGCAACACCGTTCCGTCAGTGGCGGATGCCTGCGATACCGTTTGCGGTCCAGGCACAGGGATGATCTTCTACGAGCTGGTTGCCGGTGCCTCCGGCACGCAGATCGGTACCTTGTTCAACGCGTTCGGCGGTGCGACCGTGAATGCGGAGATCGCCAACAACAACACCGGTACGGCAGGCAAGACCGTCACCCAGGGCGGGGTCACCTTGACCGCCGTCCCCCCGAACACCGTGAACTAGACTGAACTCGATCGGTCCGGCCCGGGAGCGCAGACGCGCTCCCGGGCCTCGTTTACGGGACGGTCGATTTCGACTGCCATGGGTATGACATGATCCGTGGCGAACGTTCGATTGCTTTCCGAGAGTGCCATGCCTCATGAACTGATCGTCCTGCGCCCGCAGACGGACGCCGACCGCGAGTTTCTCTGCGCCCTCTACGGCAGCACGCGGGAGGAAGAGCTGAAGCAGACCGACTGGAGCGACGAGGTCAAGCGGCTCTTCTGCCAGGCTCAGTTCGACGCGCAGTGCAACCACTACGCGCAGTACTACCCGGAGGCCTCCTTCGACGTCATCGAGCGCAACGGCGAGCGGGTGGGGCGGCTCTACGTCTACCGCGAGAATGCCGAGGATGTGAGAATCGTCGACATCACCCTCGCGCCGGGGGCACGGGGGAGCGGGCTGGGCACGCAGCTCCTCCTGGACATCATGCGGGAGGCAGAGCGCGCCGGGAAATCGGTGAGCATTCACGTCGAGCGCTTCAACCCCGCCCTCCGCCTCTACCAGCGGCTCGGCTTCGAGCACGTCGACGAGCACGGCGTCTACTTCCTCATGCGCTGGAAGCCGGCCGGCAAGCGCGCCTAGCTTCGGATACCCGTTCAGCGTTTAGCTGAACACGGCTTGGTAGTGGTAACCGTCCGTCTCGAGGCTGATCGGGACGATGAAGATGTCGAGAGGCTCGGCGAACGAGGGCTCGGTCATGCGGTAGACCCGCTGGGGCAGCTTGACGTTGCGAGGGCCGCGGAAGAGGACGGTGAATGGACTCTGCCGGACGGGCATGTTCTCAGCCCGCACCGGCTCACCGCTCGTCGATTTCCGGCGCGGCGGCGGCAGTTCCGTCACTTCCTCGACGGTCAGCTCGACGGATCCGTCGCTGAATTCGATGCGGAACTCCTTGCCGACGAGCGGCGCGAACAATTCGTAGCGGAACGGGTCTTCGGACATCCTTCAGGGTCTCCCTCGGCGATTTTGCAGCAGACGTGTTTTAGCACACGGGGCGGTTGGTTGACCGGCATTCATACGGCGGTTAGTATCTCAATCATGTCAACACGTCGCGTGACCGCCAACCTGCCGAGCGATCTTCTCGATGCCGCCATGGAAGTCACCGGGAAAGGAATCACCGAGACGATCGTCGAGGGGCTCTCCCAGGTTCAGCGGCGGCGCTTCTACGAGCGCGCCATGGCCCTTCGCGGGAAGGTCAAGCTGGAGATCGATCTGGAGGAGACGCGTGGCCGGCGTCGTCATTGACACCTCTGTCTGGATCGCTTTCCTGGGCGGTGCCAGCGCTCCATCCGTGGAACAAGCCCTGGCAAACGGCGCGGCCATTCTTTCACCGATCGTGGTATCGGAGCTGATCAGCGGGGCGTCGACTCCTGCGCAGCGCCAGGCAGTTGGCGAACTACTGCAGGATGCGCCGCTTCATGACACGCCGCTCGAACACTGGATTCGCGTTGGAGACCTGCGCCGTTCCTTATTTCGCAAGGGCGTTTCCCTGACCGTACCCGACGCTCATGTGGCCCAGTGCGCACTCGATCTTGATGGAGTTCTTCTGACGCTCGATACTGTTTTCGCCCTGGCCGCAAAACATGTCCCGCTGCGTCTGGGATGACATCGACCCGCCGCGCTGGACAGGGGCCCCTCCTTTCTCAACAATAGCCTTCGCCCATGGAAGCCGAGTTCTCCCTTCGTCCCCGTGACGTCTTCGAAGAGCTGAAAAAGACCGTGGTCGGTCAGGACGACGCCCTGCGGGAGATCTCCGTTGCACTGGTCAAGCACCTGGTGGGGCACCCCGCGCCGAACATCCTGCTCATCGGCAACTCCGGCTCCGGAAAGACCACGCTCATGCGGGCCGTCGAGCAGTTCGTGGGGAGCCGGCCCGGCATGGATGAATACGCGAACGTCGTGCGCATCAACGCCAACGTCCTGGCCGAGGAGCACAGCGGGTACGGGAAAGCCGTCCTGGGGCGCCTGCTCACCAACGCCCGGCGGATGTACGGGTCTGGGGCGCCGCTGGAGATCCTGCTCGGCTCGATCGAGCACGGCATCGTCTTCGTCGACGAAGTCGACAAGATCCGCGCCCAGGTCAGCGGCAACCCGAACGTGCGCGGCATCATCGCCCAGGAGGCGCTGCTGACGCTCATGGAGAACGAGAACGTCGAGTTCGAGCTCGACGGCGAGGCGCACAACCTCAACTCCTCCGGCATCCTCTTCGTCGTCGGCGGGGCCTTCGAGGAGCTGTACGAGTCGGTCTACCGGCGGGCTACCATCGGACAGGACGTCATGCCGATGAAGCCCGTGGTGGTGGG
>CAZYTO010000139.1:0-14741 GCA_964650405.1 uncultured Thermoanaerobaculia bacterium
CCGAGGCCTTCCCCGGCGCGCTGCCGGAAGGTATCGGCTGCGAGCCCTCCCATGGCGCTGGTGCGGCGCACGTGCCCGCGGTGTTGACCGCGAAGATCGATGAGGTCCACTCCGCGACGGTGCATCCGTCACGCCTCGACGCCCGGCGGCGCAACGACGTCTGCTACGAGTGCCACATGCAGCCGTCCGTCTCGCTCCCGGGCGCGCGGCGCTATGGCCGAGACCTCTACTCCTATCGCCCCGGTACACCGCTGAGTGACTACCTCGTCCAGCTCGACGTCACGGATCACGACATCCCCCGCCCGGAGCGTTTCGAGATCAACCATCACCCGTACCGCCTCGAGCAGAGCCGCTGCTTCCGGGAGAGCGACAGCAGAAACAACGGCAAGCTGTCATGCCTCACCTGCCATGACCCGCACCGCAAGGTCTCCGAGGCCGAGCGCCCCGAGCACTACCGCAAGATCTGCCTCGGCTGCCATCCCGACGTGACGCACGAGCCGGCGCTCGAGGCCAATGCCGATTGCACGACGTGCCACATGCCGCAGCGCCGCACGCAGGACGTGGTGCACGTGGTCATGACCGATCACCTCATCCGGCGCAAGCCGGGCGGACCGGAGCTGCTCGCGCCGCGCGAGGAGCGGGAGCCGGCGCTCGACGACGTCGAAGTCCTCGATTCCCTCCCGCCCGCCACCCGCGAGCTCGTGCGCGCCGCGGTCACCGTCCGGGCCACGGGCGGCGCCGGCGCCTCGGCGGTCCACCGGCTCGGGGAGTCGATCGCGCAGGCACACCCCGCGGAGACCGAGCCATACCTCGACCTGGCCATGGGCCTCCTCCGCCAGCACGACTACGAAGGGCTGGAGCGGACGCTGGTGATCGTTCTGGAACGCGACCCGAAGGACGCGCAGGCCCTGGAGTGGCTCGGCCTGGCACGCTTCCACCTCGGGCGCCAGGCGGAAGGATTGGCGGCGATCCGCAAAGCGATCGAGCTCGATCCCGCGCATCCTGAGGCGGAGTACAACCTGGGATTACTTCTGGAGTCGGGCGGTACGCCGGCCGATGCTATTGCGCACTTCAAGCGAGCCACGCAACTCCGGCCGAATTTCACCTTGGCCTGGTTCCACCTCGGCGAGGTGTACGTCGCGGCGAAGCGGCTCGGCGATGCGATTAGGGCGTACCAACGTGCGTTGGCGATTGATCCGACGCAGATGCGTTCATATGTTGCAATCGGTAACGCGTTGATCGTGGCCGAGCGTCGGGACGAGGCGTTGCGGTATTGGAGACACGGCGCGACGCACGCGGCGCAGCCTGACATCATTAGGAAACTGATCAAGGAAAACGCCGCTGCCAATTGAGCGTCAACGGCAGGGTGTGTGGAGGACGGACAATCCTGTCCGTCAAACCGCGAATCCACCCAAATGCCGGCCTCGGGGATTCGCTTTCGGGGGACGGACAGGATTGTCCGTCCTCCACAGACCATGGCGGGTGTCGCGCCGAGGAAATGAGTGTCCAGTTCGGCCAGCCGAGACCTTCCGCGGTTCTGTGTGGTGGCCGGCGCCCTCGCCGGCCTGGATCACTGAGGCTTTCGGAGCGAGCGAGGCACAGCGCGGGCCGGCGAGGGCGCAGGCCACCACACAGAACCAGCCCAGAGCACTCTTTCCAGAGCAGCTGAATTGAGATGCCACCGCTCCGTGGTTCGTTGTCCCCTTACTTCTGGTACACCATGTCGTGCTTCAGGTGCCGCAGCTTGAACTGCGTGGAGAGTGAGATCAGCGACTCGCTGTGGCCCAGCAGCAGGTAGCCGCTCTCGATGAGGCGGTTGTAGAAGTTCGTCACGACCACGCGCTTGGAGGCGTCGTCGAAGTAGATGATGACGTTGCGGCAAAAGACCAGGTCGAGCTGACCGAGGAGCGAGACGCGGGCCTCGTCGTAGAGGTTGAGGCGGCCGAACTGCACGCGGTTGCGCACCTCGTCCTTGATGCGCCAGGAGCCGTCCGCCTCGCGCGAGAAATAGCGGTCGCGGACGACGGGGGCGGTGGCCCGGAAGGCGTTATCGCGGTAGTGCCCCTTGCGGGCGCGGGCCAGGACCTGCTGGTTGATGTCGCTGGCGAAGATCTCGAACGCGGCGTGCTCGTACCAGCCTGCCTCCGACAGGAGCATGGCGATCGAATACGGCTCCTCGCCCGAGGAGCAGCCCGCGGACCAGATGCGGATCTTCTTCACCGGCTTGCGGGAGAGCAGGTCCGGGATGATCTCCTCCACGAAGGCCGTGAGCTGGGCCGGCTCGCGGAAGAAGTACGTCTCGTTGGTCGTGACCAGGTCGTAGATCTGGTCGTACTCGGCGTCGGAGCGGGGGTCGTACTGCAGGAAGTAGAAGTACTTCTGGAACGAGTCGAAGTTCAGCTCCTTGGCGCGGGGGGAGAGGCGCTTCTGGAGCAGGTACTTCGACGAGTCGGCGAACCACATCCCCGATCGTTTGTAGATCGCGTCCCGCAGCAACCGGAAGACGTCGTCCGGCAGCTCCAGGTGATGGTTCAGCGACAGGTTGAACGTGGACATTGAGGGTTACTGCTTCATGGCCTGCAAAATCGCCGCGATCACGACCTCCCTGCGGCTGTCCGCCGTCCGCCACGCCTCTTCCAGGCGATCGCGAAAGAGTTGTTTGTGTCTGACGAAGATGTCGCTGACGTCGTCGAGGATGGCCGGATTCTCCAGCGCCTTGAACAGCGGCTCGAACGACGAACGGTCGGGGACCTTGTCCAGGGCCAGCACGGCCGACTGCTGGACGTACGTATCGGGATCCTCCAGGGAGCGATGCAGCGCCGGCAGCGTGCGGCGGTCGCCGCGCAGGCCGACCGACGTGGCAGCCGCGGCGCGGATGCGCCAGTCGGTGTCGTTGAGGGCGAACATGAGGTAGTCGAAGACCTCGTCGCCGGGAATGCGGGATAGCGCCAGGATGGCCGCGCGGCGGATCTCCAGGTCGGCGTCGTATGCGGCCCGGAAGAGCGGATCCTTGACGCTCCCCGCCTCGGACTTGCCCAGCGCCTCGATGACGGCGATGCGCACGGGCGGGTGGTCGTGCTCGAGGTGCTTGAGCAGCGGCTGGATGGCGTCGTGGTGCCGGTATTCGCCGAGGGCCTGCGCCGCCGCGGTCTTGATCCAGATGTCGCTGTCATCGAGCGAGGTGATGAGCGGCTCCAGTCCCTTCTCCGGGCGGAGGCGGACGATGGCGTTGATGGCCGCCAGCCGTACCGCCGTCGACTCGTCGGCCAGCGACAGCACGAGCTGGTCGGCGAAACGCTCCTCGCCGAACTTCCCCATCAGCGAGACGGCCTTCTGGCGGATGACGGCGTCGCTGTCTTTCGAGGCCAGGAGCAGCTCGTCGTGATAGCCCTCGCCCTGGATGTTGACGTAGACAGAGAGGGAGTTGAGCTTGGCCGGGACCGAGTTGGCCCCCAGCAGCCGGCGGATTTTGGCAAGCACGTCCTGCTTGATCTCGGGGAAGGCCGTGACCAGGGCGGAGATGGAGTTGACGGCGGCCTGCTGCGAAGCGACGTCGAAGTCGTCGAGCTTGGCCAGCAGGTAGTCGATGGACGCCGGATCGACGATCTCGCCGAGGGTCTCGATGGCCAGACGGCGGATCATCGGATTGTCGTGATCGAGGAACGGCAGGATGCTGGGGATGGTGTCGCGCCCGCCGACGACGTTGATGACCCGCAGGAGGAGGGCGATGACCTCGTCTTCCTCGGCGTTGCGCAGGGTCTCCAGGATGGCCGGCACGGCGGTGGCCCCGAAGTCGATGAGCCCCTGCGCCGCGGTCTCGGCGGTGTCCGGCATCTCCAGCGACTCCATGAGCACGGGCAGGGCGGCCGGGTCGGCGGACCAGCCGAGGAACTTCAGGATGAAGCTCTTGACATCCCGCTTCGGCGTGGCGCCGAGGTGGTCGATGAGCGGGCCGATCTTCTCCTTCGGGAACGACTCGCGGAACTTGCGCTGGATGAGGTGGCGCTCGGCCTGTTCGACGATGCGCGGCTTACTGGCCTCCGCGATGCGCACAAGGGCCCGGAGCGCCGTGAGGTTGAGCTTGTCCTCTTCGGCGATGATCTTGAGGAGAAAGGCCACGGTTCCGACGTCGGCGATCTTGCCGATGGCTTCCAGGACCGGCTTGCGCAGCGACTTTTCGGCGTAGAGGGGCAGAACGGCCGGGAGCGCGGCCCGGTCGCCGATCTCGCCGAGGGCCTCCACGACGTGGAACTTCAGCCAGAGGTCTTCGCGCTGCAGGACGCGCATCAGCGGGTTGAGGGCCGAGGCGTCGCGGTACTTGCCCAGCGACGAGACGATGGACGAGGCTACGTTGATGTCCGCCTCGCTCTCCAGCAGTTCGGTGAGGATGTCGAATCCCTCCCGGCTGCGCAGGTCGCCGAGGAGGTTGACCAGGGAGAGACGGACGTCGACGTCGCGTTCGTTGCGGAGGTGGGCCACGATGGCGCCGATGGCCGGCTCACCGATGCGCATGAGGGCCTCGGTGGACGAATTGCGCTTGCCGGCATTCTCGGGATCGGCCAGGGCCGTGATCAGCCCTTCCACGACGTCGGTGTTGGGCTCCCGCACGAAGCCGTCGACGATGGTCTTGCGCACGCGCCAGTCCTTGTCGCCCAGCAGCTCGAACATCAGCGGATAGTCCCGATCCTCGAGCGCATGCGAGACCGCATACGCTGCCTTCTGCCGCGCGTCAGGATCGGACGAGCGGGCCTGTTCGATGATGTCTGGAGATGCGCTCATAGTTGTCGGTCGTCAGTTCCCGCAGGCTCCTGCCGCCGGCGAGCTGACTTGGCTTAGTTGCAGAAACTACATCGGTGATTAGTGGTTAGTCGTTAGTGGTTAGGATGAGCGACCTAACCACTAACCACTAACCACTGCCTCTCTCACTGCGTTCCTGTGCGAAGCTTCTCCATCTCTTCCCGCTTCATCTGCACGAACTGCTGCAGGGTCTCGGTGAAAATCTCCGAGTCGCGCCGGACGCGGAAGGGGACGCGCGAGTCGTAGTACTGGCGCCCCTCGTCGATCTCGTCCTTCAGCACTTCGAAGAAATTGTTCTCGCGGATGCCGCTCTCCACCTTCTGCGGGTGGTAGATGATGATGTCGGAGAGGATGAGGCGGGCCAGGCGCCGCGCCTCGTCGTATTCCCGCGGCTCGACCGGCACTTCCTCCGTGTGGCCGACCTCGGGGAAGAGCTTGCGGATGATCTGGCGGAACTCGCGCTCCGGGATCTGCTCCTCGATGTACTCGTCGGCGCCGTAGAGGTTGGTGGGGTTGGCGCGGAAGCGGTTGGCGCGGAAGAGCGCGCCGATGAGGATGACCCGGGTGTGGGCCAGCGAGGCCTCGGCCTTGATCTCTTCCGTGACTTCGACGCCCAGCTTGCCCTTGAGGTAGACGTTGACGATGGCCAGGTGGGCCTGCGAGCGGCGGACGAAGTCCAGCGCCGTGTCGCCGGTCTCGAAGTACGTCACGTCGAAGCCCAGACGGCGGAGGTGCTCGCCGAGGAAGGCCCGAAAGGGGCGGGGCTCATCGGCGATGGCGGCGATGCGCCGCCCCTTCGGCCGGGCCGAAGGCGGTGCGCCGCCCTCGCTCATGGGATGGACGTTCGATCCAGAGGTCTGGACGGGAGGTCCTCCGTCCGACGCCGGCTTGAGGACCATCTGCGTGCCGCACGAGGGGCAGGCCACGCGAACGGGACGGACGAGCGGCAGTTGGACCGCTGCTCGGAATTGCGAGCCACACTGCTTACAGGTGAGTTCCATGACGGGCGTCAAGTAGCTTGTCGAAATCGAGCAGGATCGTCAACGCATTTGCCTGCCGGAAGACGCCCCGAATGGCCTCACTCTGCTCGCTGGAGTGGACGACGGGGTGGGGCTCGACGGCGGCCCGGTCGACTTTCACCACGCGCTGGACCCGGTCGACGACGAAGCCGATCGTCTCGTTGCCGTACTGCACGACGACCACCCGCGCGTCGGGCGAGCCGGCGCCGTCCCGCTGCCGCTCCGAAACTGCGGGGCCGTGGTGCAGGCGGCGGTGTACGTCGACGATGGTGACGATGGTACCGCGCAGGGAGATGACGCCGACGATGGACTCGTCGGCATTCGGTACGCGCGTGGCTTCACGCGGCGGAACGATCTCGACGATGTGTTCGATGTCGAGGGCGTACTGCTCGCCGGCGATGTGGAACGTGAGGAGCTCGAGCAGCTCGCCCGTGGCGGCTACCGTCTCCGTGGAGATGAAGCCCTCCCGGCGCTTGCCGGCTTCCTCTTTGAAGCGATCGAGCTTGGATTCGCTGGTCGCTGGTCGCTGGGCGCTGCTCGCTGGTGGCTGTTCGCTGCTCGCGCCTTGCTGCTCGACGCTCGCCGCTGCCCGCTCGCCCTCTTCGGTCTCATCATGCTGCGCGGCGCCCTCCCGCCCCGGTCCCTCGCTCACGCTCGGGATGACCGGGGTGTCCCGCTCGCCGCTCGCCGCGGTCCGCTCGCTCGCGGAGCTCTCGCCGCTCGCCGCCTGCTCGCCGGCCGCAGCCCCCTTCTTCGCCTTCTTTCGAATCTTCACCAGGTCAACCATGGGTCTCCTCGACGGACGGATGCGCGGCGCGGGAGCGTGGAGCGGCCAGGCGGTGCTCGCGGCCGGCGGCGGCGATGCGGGATGGATCGATGGTCAGGGCATCCTCGCCGAAGGCATCGAGCAATGCCGTAGTGGCGAGGGTGTTGATGATGCGCGGGATGCCGCCGCTGAGCCGGTGGAGCTCGCGCACAGCCTCGGCGCTGAATGGATTGCGCGTCCCGCCGGCCACGCGGATGCGGTGCTCGACGTACCGGGCCGTCTCTACCTCCGTCAGCGCGCCGAGGCGGTAGCGGAGGCCGATGCGCTGGCGGAGGGGGGCGTAGGCGGCGCGCTCCAGGCGCACCTCCAGCTCCGGCTGTCCGATGAGCAGCACTGACAGCAGGTTCTGGTCGTCGAGCTGGAAGTTCGTCAGCAGGCGGATCTCGTCGAAGGTCTGCTTCGAGGGGATGAGCTGCGCCTCATCGATCATCAGCACGGGCTCGCGCTTCTCTTCGTACAGGGCGAACAGCCTGGTATGGATGGCGTCCAGCAGCTCATTTCGAAACCGGGGCGGATCGACGCCGAGGCCTGTGGCGATCGAGCGAAGCAACTGGGTGGGGGTGAGGCGGGGGTTGATCAGCAGGATGACCGGACGGGCGTCGCCGATCCGGTCGATGAGCGCGCGGGAGAGCGTGGTCTTCCCAGAGCCGATCTCGCCGGCGAGCAGGGCCAGTTCCTTCTCCTCGACCGCGTACTCGAGCCGCGCCAGCGCTTCCTTGTGCTGGTCCGACTCGTAGAGGAACGAGGGGTCGGGCGTCTTGCCGAAGGGCTTGGCGCTGAGGCCGAAATGTGATTCGAACATGAAAGCCGGATGAAGAATGATGAATGGCGAATGAGCGAGCGGCCCTCATTCAACATTCAACGTTCATCATTCGTCATTCATCATTCAGACGCTGGCGGTCTCCCGTGCCCGCGTCTCCCGCGCCCTCCCCCCGAAGTGATCGATCAGCGTGCCGACGTCGACCACCAGCACGATCTCGCCTTCACCGACTTCCGTGGCACCGGCGATGCCGGGAACGCTCTTGAGCCGCTCGCCGATCGACTTGATCACCACCTCCTGCTGCCGCACGAGCGCGTCCACGAGAATGCCGACCAGCTTCTCCCCCGACCGTGTCACCACGACGAACCACTTAGCATCCGGGCCGTCGCGGTCAGTCGGGTTTAAAACGGCACCGCTGCCCGCCGCATCGCTGCCCTCGCAGCGGAAGGCATCCGCCAGGCGCAGCAACGGCAGCGTGAAATCGCGGAGGGTGAACACCTCCCGCCGCTCCACCGTGCGGATGTCCCGCGTGTAGATGCGCAGCGACTCCTCCACCGAGGTGAGGGGAATGGCGAACTGCTCCCCGCCGGCGCGTACCACCAGCGCCTGGATGATGGCCAGCGTGATCGGCAGCATCACCCGGAACGTCGTCCCCACGCCCGGCGTGGAGAGGATGTCGATCGTTCCCTTCAGCTCCTGGATGTTCTTCTTCACGACGTCGAGCCCGACGCCGCGGCCGGAGATCTCGCTCACCGTGGCCGCGGTCGAGAATCCCGGGGTGAAGAGGAGCTCGTAGGCGCGCTGCAGGTCGACCGTGTCTTTCTCGGTCACGATGCCGCGCTTCATGGCCGTGGAGCGGATCAGCTCCGGATCGATCCCCCGCCCGTCGTCCGAGACGTCGAGGACGACGGAGTTGCCCTGCTGGTAGGCCAGGAGGGTAACTTTGCCGACGGACGGCTTGCCCGCCGCATCCCGCTCCGCCCGCGACTCGATGCCGTGGTCGAGGGCATTGCGGATGGTGTGCATGAGCGGGTCGGTGAGCTCCTCGAACATCATCTTGTCGAGCTCCGTGTCCTCGCCGCGCAGCACGAGCTCGATGTCCTTGTTCAGCTCGCGGGCCACCTTGCGCACGGTGCGCGAGAGCTTCGAGTAGATCTGGCCCACCGGGACCATGCGGATGTCGATGACCGACTTCTGCAGCTCGTACAGCTTGCGGTCAAGGTTGCGCGAGATCTTGGTCAGCTCGTGCGCCGTCATCCGCGCCTGCTGCGTCTCCACGTGCCGGTTGAGCGATTCGAGCTGGGTCTTCTCGATGATCAGCTCGCCCACGATGTTCATGACGTGATCGAGCTTGGCGATGTCGACGCGAACTGTCTGCGACAGCGAGCGGAGAGAGAGGTCCTCCTCCACGCCTTCCACAGGGAGGGAGACCTCCGGCACGCCCTTCGCGGCGGGGGCCGTGGCCGTCCGCAACGACGAGACCCGGGCCTCGGGGGCCAGCGCTGCAACGGCCACGTCGTTGAGGTTCGAGCCGTAGAGCAGCCGGAAGGCGATGCCCATGCCGCCGCTGGAGTCGATGGCCGGCAGTGTCGAGATGACCTCGCCGGCGTCGCTCAGCGATTGGGTCAGGGCCCGAAGCCTTTCGTCGAAGTCGGTCAGCTCGAACGTGACCTCGATGGAGAGGATGTGCTTGCCCGACCGGACGTTCTCCAGCAGGCGGTGCTCCTCGTACTCGGTGAGCGATTTCTTCGTCTGCTCGTCGAGCGAGAGGCCGGCAAACGGATCGCCAGCCTTCTGCTGCGGCTGGCTGGTGACGACGTGGTGGATCCGCCGGGCCAGGCCGGTGATGTCGACCAGGCCGGTCAGGGACGGGTCATTGATGGCGATGACCAGGCGATTGAGGCCGTCGACGGAATCGTACAGGAGGTCGATGAGGTCGCGCTCGATCTCGATCTTGCCCATCCGCAGGCGGTCGAGCATGTCCTCCAGGTTGTGAGAGAGCTCGGAGATGTCGACGAACCCGAGCATGCCCGCCAATCCCTTGAGCGAGTGGATCTCCCGGAAGATCTTGTTGACCAGCTCCGGCCGGACGTTCTTGCCCTGGGACTCGAACTCGACCAGGTCGCGCGACAGGGTGTCGAGCAGCTCCTCGGCTTCGCTGGTGAATTCTTCCCGTGCGCGATCGTCTTCTTTGGGCATGTCGGACCGGCGAAAGTTTATCGCTATTCCTCTTCCAGTCCCTGGCTGACGCGGAAGACATGCCCGTCTGCTTGCCGCACTTGCAGTTGTGCGGTCCCCCACGGCACGTCCGTGGGCGGGAAGGCGTTGTCGAGCACCGCGGCGACACGCTGGCGGTGAATGTCATCCACGTCGTCGACCCACACCGAGATCCAGACGCCCTTCTCCCCGCTCCGGTCGCCACCCTCCCCGAAGGTTCGCTTCCCCACATTCGGTCCGCGCCCGCCCTGCCCGTCGAGGCAGAGGAAGATCTCGCACGCGCCGGACTTGACCGCCCCGAACGTCGGCGGCTCACCCCAGTCCCAGGCCTTCTCCCACCCGAACTTCGCGAACCAGTCGAAACTGGCCTGCATGTCCGAGACGTTGAGGATCGGGTTGAGGCGGTGCGCCTGCATGGCCAGAGCTCCCTTACGCGACTTTCAGCAGGCGCCGCAGCTTCTCGGTCAGCTCTCCCGCCTGGAACGGCTTGACCAGGTACTCCTCGGCGCCAAGAGCGGCGGCGCGGCGGCGGTCCTCGTCCGAGGACTCTGTGGAGATGACCATGATGGGGATGGTGCGATAGATGGGATGGTTCTTGAGGAAGCTCACCAGCTCGAGGCCGTTGATGTCGGGCATGTTGATGTCGGTGAGGATGGCGTCGAACTTGTGGTGAGGAAGGGTCTTGAGCGCTTCGAATCCGCTGGCCGCCTCGACGATCTCGAGGTCATAGGCTTCG
This sequence comes from uncultured Thermoanaerobaculia bacterium, assembly GCA_964650405.1. Taxonomy (GTDB): domain Bacteria; phylum Acidobacteriota; class Thermoanaerobaculia; order Gp7-AA8; family Gp7-AA8; genus CAZYTO01. The sequence continues at coordinate 10,356 of CAZYTO010000139.1, forward strand.
GCGCCCCCCTCGATGATCGTGGTGAGGTAGGCCCGCATGGACGAGGAGTCTTCGACGACGAGAACCTTCATGGCTTCGCTGAACACCGAGTGCGGAATGGGGAGCACAGAAGGATCCTGGCCCGGGCGATCCGTTCTGCACTATCCATTGTGCACTCTGCGGCACTCCGACTCAACGCCCGGCTCCCCGTTCCGCAGCGAAGACCGCATTGCTGAACGCATATCCCGCCTGCGACAGGAAGATCTCGAGCCCGGTCATGCTGTCGATGGGAGCACGGTGCTCCGCGTTGTCGCCGTACAGGATACCAATCGTCCGGTTTGCGTGCATGATCGGCAGCGCCACGACCTCGGTGGGGAGCTTGCCGCCCAGCGTTTCGATGAGCTCGACATTGGCTTCGGTCCGCCGCATCTTGCCGCGGTGGGCCTGTCCGCCGCCCGCCACGTCTGCCAGGATCGACGGCTGCGTGCGGGCGATTTTCAGCGCCTTCACCCGGGCATTGATGTCTGCGGAACCGAACCCTCCCACCCCTTCGAAACCGCCTTCCCCGGCGACGAACAGGGCGCCGCGGTCGAGGTACTCAGCGGAAAGGCGGAGGATGGTCGAAGAGACTTCGCCGATATCGTTCGGGTTCGACAGCTCATTGATGAGCTGCTTGAGCAGGTTGAACGAGCGGTCCAGGTTCTCCTTCTGGGCCTGGTCGTAGAAACGCTTCCCGGCCTCCGGGTCGAAACCGCCGGTGAACTGTTCCCACTGCTGGAACGAGCGCTCGGCGAAGAGCACCAGCTCATCGGCAAAAAGCGACAGCTCCTCCTCGATCAGGCCGGGCTGAAGCCGCGCCGGGGACGGCTTGGTCAGGTAGAGGTCCGCCCCTCCCCGCAGCAGGTCGTGCCTCCGCCGCAGATCGGCCTCTGCGTCGATGACCACGACCGGCAGACGCGGGTTGCGCCGTTTGAGCCGCTGCATGAGCACCACCGTGGGGCCGTTGTCGCTGCGGTCGGCTTCCGTCAACTCGAGGAAGGTCACGAAGTAGCTGTTGGCGCGGAAAAACTCGCCGATGGCATTCCGCACGTCGTCGATCGATCCGAACTGGGCGATCTTGACGCCGTGCTTGTTGAAGGCACGCCGCGCTGCCACGCGAATGAGCGGGTTGCGCTCGAAGAGGACGACGTTCCGGTACGTGGCGTCGGGCGACTCGACCTGGATCAGGCCGCCGGATACCTTGAACTGCCCCGGGCGGCCCGGCGGCGTCCCCGGTCCCGGCTCGGGAGGAACGATGGGGGCATTGGTTGCGAATCCGGCGGTCTCCGCTGCTCTCGGCGGCGCGGAGGCGGCCGGGGCCGGCGGCGCCGGCTTCCACGCCTCGGGGAACGGCTCATCGTCGGGAACGGGCGCAAAGGGGAGCTTTTCGTCGCGCTCCTCGGGCGTCGGGAAGGGCACGACATTGTCGGCCGGCGTCGCAGCCGCGGCAGGAGGACGGTTGGGCGACGGGGGATCGAGCGGCTGGCCGAGGCCGAGATTCAGGGAGGCGGGCGTCGTTTCGGCCGGAGCGGAGCCGCGAAGCAGGGCCTTCCCCGCCTTCAGCGACTCCTCCAGACCCCGCAAGGGCTTGATCCTTTCGCCTTCTCCGGCGCCCAGAATCCTCGCCGGGGCGAACCCGCCTTCCTTGAACAGCACGTCGGGGTCGTACTCCACGTCCAGCGGACTGACCGCGTCGCTGAGGATGAAGTTGAATTCCCCTTCCCGCGAGTGCAGCAGCGGCGTGACCACCGAGAGGATGCGGGCCCGGATGGCATCGGCCAGGGCCTGCTTGGTCATTAGGTTCATCTCCAGCACGGCCGTTCCGTACGGGATGCCGCTCTCCTCCATCTGCCGCAGCAGCGAAACGGACTGCTGGCTCACCCCTCCGCTGGCCAGGAGGTACGTCACCAGGTCGGGATGCTCAGGCGACGAGGCGTTGGCGATGAGCCCCTGCCGGAACATGACCGTATGCCGGCCGCCGTCGTCGATGATCTCCAGCACACCGGTGCGGCGGCTGAGAAACACGATCTGGACGATGTCGGTGAGGGAGAGGTCCTCGAGACGGCCTAACAGGCTCACGAGGCAAGATTGTAGCGTTTCAGAATGCCGTCGAGGATGCCGTTGATGAACTGCGACGACTTCTGCGTCCCGAATTTCTTGGCGATCTCGATGGCCTCGTCGATGATGACCAGCTTCGGCGTATCGCTCTCGTGGAGGAACTCGTAAACGGACATGCGGATGATGTTGCGGTCGACGACGGCCATCCGCGGCAGGCGCCAGTTGTCGGCCTGGGCCTGGATCATGTCGTCGATGGTCACCAGGTGCTCCACCGTTCCCTGAAAGATCTTCGTGGCGAACTCCCGCGTGTTGGGCTTCGACTTCTGCAGCTCCTCGAACGTGGTGATGATCGTCTCCGGAGAGTTCCCGGAGAGATCGAACTGATACAGCATCTGCAGCGCGAGCTCACGCGCTTTGCGACGGGCACCCATGGGCTTAACGAGGTTCCTTTCTAGACGGGGGAAGAGATGATGGGGAGTTCACAAGTTGAAACAGGTTGGCCATCTCGATCGCCGCAAGCGCCGCTTCCCATCCCTTGTTCCCGGCGCCCGGCGATGACCGTTGCACGGCCTGCTCCAGGGTATTGCAGGTGATGACGCCGTAGGCGATGGGAAGGCGCGTATCCACCGAGACGCGCGAGAGCTCATCCGTCACCTGGGCGGAGATGAACTCGAAGTGCGGAGTGTCGCCGCGGAGGAGGCAACCGATGGCGACGAGGGCATCGTAACTTCCCCCCCGCGCCAGCTCGTTCGCCAGCGAGGGCAGCTCGAAGGCGCCGGGCACGCGGTAGACGTCGATGGCGTCGTGTGCCGCTCCGTGGCGGAGGAGGCAGTCCAGCGCCCCGGTCAGCAGCCCGTCGACGATCTCGTCGTTGAAGCGGCTGGCGAGGACGCCGAAGCGGAGTCCTTCGGCATTCAGGTCACCTTCGAAAGAGCGCGGCATCGGCGGGCGCGGATTATATCGATCAGCGTCGCCGCCAGGGCACCCATGAGGGCCAGGAAGAGAATGGCCCCGCCGTGGGCGATGAGCACGTGGCGCGGCGAATCGACCCAGCAGAAGATCCGCACGCCTGCGTCGTTCATCAGGCCGGCGCCGAGGCCGGCAAGGGCGCCGGCTACCGCCGGACGGGTGGGAAGGGCCCGCGCGGCGAGCCAGCCGGCCGCGGCCAGCGGCGCCACGCTCGTCACCGCCGACATCCAGAAGCACTCCCACATGTACCGCAGCACGACGCCCGGTTGCTCGGCATTCGGCACCAGCGATTCCGTGATGAACGTCAGCCCGACGAAGAGAGCGATGGCCGCGCCCACCACGGAAACGATCGCCAGGGGTGAGAGCTCGCGCCCCGGCACGGCTTCCCGCAGAGCCATGCCGACGAGCAGCAGACCGGCGAAGGACTGCACAGCCGAGAGTCCCCAGGCCGCGCCCGAGCCGAGCAGCATGATGTTGGCGCGCACTCCCCAAAGGGCCGGGATGAAAAGGAGAAGCGCCACGCCGAGCGGCAGGAGCATGAGCGCGCGCCGGGCTGGCGAGCGCAGCAGCCGCACGGGCCGCAGGTCCTGCGCGATGCATGCGCGGAGGGCGGCAGGAACGGTCTCATTCATCATGTCGGGAGTCTCCAAGAGCTTCGCGAAGGGCGCGCATGGCCCGGCTCGAGCGGAGTTTCGCCGCCACGACGCCGATGCCGATGCGGCCGGCGATCTGCTGGAACGAGAATCCGTGGACGTGATGCAGCACCCACGGCTCGCGGCGGCTGGCCGGGAGCCGCGCCAGGGCGTTCAGGACGTCGCGGTGCTCGACCGCCGGCTGGACGGTGACGAGCTGCTCGTCCAGCGGCTCTTCATGCCGCGACCGCCGCCACGCCCCGCGCCGGTGCCGCCCCAGGACGTGCCGGGCGATGCCGAACAGCCACGGCCGCACCGGCAGCGGAGGCAGGTAGGTGTGCCGCGAGCGGTGCACTTCCAGAAACGTGTCCTGCACCAGGTCGCGCGCCACCGTCCCGTCGCGCACCGCGGCCGCAAAGTACCCCTGGAGGTCGGACGCCAGCCGCGCATAGAGCTGCTCGAAGGCCGGCAGTTCCCCCGCCTGGTACGCCACCATCAACTCGGCGAGATCGTCCTCGGCCATCAGTGGAGCTTCGCCGGACACCACGAAAAGGTATCACTGACACTTCCTGTGGCTCCCCCGGCAATTCCCGTCATGCTGCCTGCGATCGGCCTTGCTGCGGCCTCCATCCTAGACCACAGGCCCACCAGGGCCGTGCGGCCCACCCCACGCCCTCGCGGCCCCAACTGCGCCTCCAGCCGAAGCTCG
>CAZYTO010000140.1:0-14628 GCA_964650405.1 uncultured Thermoanaerobaculia bacterium
ACCCGCTGCCGGAGTCGCAGCTCGACCGCTTCCTGATGAAGCTGACCATCGGCTATCCCAACGCGATCGACGAGAAGAAGCTGCTCCGGGCCGGCGGCGCGCAGGACGCCCTGGAGCACCTCGAGTCCGTGCTGGAAGAGCAGGACGTGCGCGAGCTGCAGGAGGCGGTGGCAGGAATCCACGTAAGTGAGTCGTTGGTCGACTACCTGATGACCATCGTGAACACGACGCGCACCCACGGAGAGGTGGCGCTCGGCGTATCCACGCGCGGCGCCCTGACGTACTTCAAGACCTGCCAGGCGCTGGCGATGGTGCACGGCCGCGACTTCGTCGTCCCGGACGACGTGAAGGCCCTGGCCGAACCGGTCCTGTCGCACCGCATCCTGATGAAGGACCGCCGGGCTCTCCGCGGCGACGCCACCCCGGAAGCGCGCCTCATTCAGCGGATCGTCAACGAGATTCCGGTGCCGCGGTAGGGCGCAGCTATGCCGGGAGATCTTCCCAGGAGATCCGATGGATGCTGCCCTTGCGAACGAAGGGCAGGTCTCGGCGCAACTGGGGTAGCAACTCGCGAAGGTGACGAAGTCTCGACGACCGCCCCGCCAGCACGACGACCGCGATGTTGAACCGAGGGACATTCTGCTGAAAGGCAAGGTTCTTATCGGTCGTGATCAGAACCTCGAAATGTTCCTTGGCGCGATCGAGCAGTGATCCATCGTCATTCCTGAGCCAACCCATCTGCCGGACGGTCTTGACGTCGTGCCCGGGCAGATCGCGAAGCAAGCGCCCGTCGACACATTCGTCGATCAGGATTCTCATCCTGCTTCTGCCAACAAACGAGCCTTTGTTTCTTCAAGAAACGCAATTACCTGTTCGCGTGTAACGGAGGGGAATCCTTCGAGAAAGTCATCGATCGATTCGCCGCCTTCCAGGTATTCGAGGAATGTCTCAACCGGAACGCGCGTACCCGCGAAGACCGGCGCGCCCCCCATCACGTCGGGCGAAGAGATCACTACACTGCTTTTCATCACTTCAGAGTACGCCATTCGTAGCTTGCCCACACCTCCGAGGCTATCTCGGAACTTTCGATTCACCGAGGGTCTACTCCGTGTGGAATTAGCCGCCGTGAAACACCGCCGGCCAACGCTCCCACAACTCCGCAACCTCGTAACGTGGCAACCCTCTCAAGGAATCGTACCCGAACCGCGCTGTTGAAGTGACCATGGCCGAGAGTAAACCCGAGCCAGGACCCTGGCAGTTCGAGGGTGTGGTGCGCCTGACGCGCATCGGCACGGGCTTCCTCCTCGGCACCGTCTTCGTCGGCTTCGCCGCCATCAACACGGGGAACAACTCTCTCTACATCGGCTTGGCCTTCATGCTCGGCGGTCTGCTCATCTCCGGCATTGCCTCGAAGGGTGGACTGAAACACGTCGTCGTCGGGCTGGAAGGGATCGAGGAGGCGTGGGCCGGGCTGCCGTCTCCCGGGCGCCTGCGCATCGAGAACCGCTCGCCCATCTGGAACGTCCGGGACGTCATCGTCAATACGAACGAACTGGCTACTCCCGTCTTCATCCCCCTGCTGCGGCGACGGCAGTCGCTGGTGATCGAGGCCGCCTTTCTCTTCCAGCGCCGCGGCCTGGCGCAGCTCCACAGCGTGGACCTCTACACGCGCTACCCGTTCGCGTTCTTTCTCAAGAAGCGCCGGGTCCGGCTCGATGGGGAGGTGATCGTCTTCCCCCGCCTGCTCGGCGATGATGAGAATGTTCATCGTTTCCTGCCGGTGGAGGGGGAGAACCATGCGTCGAACCGCCCCGGGCCGGGGGGCGAGGTGCACTCGTTTCGCGAATACGTGCGCGGCGACTCGCTACGGCAGGTGTACTGGAAGAAGTCGGCCTCGGTGGGGCGATGGATCGTGAAGCAGACGGAGGCCGAGGCGGCCAGGGCCGTGCATGTGGTGGTCGATCCGTTCAAACCCCGACGGGCCAGCGACGACGATTTCGAGGAGATGGTGAGTGCCGCGGCGACCTTCATCCACCAGGCTCTGGGGCGCAATCTCGAAGTGTCTTTGACCCTGCCGCGCCTCGAGCTGCGCGCGCACCGCGGCGAGCAGTCGCTGCCGATGTTCCGCGCCCTGGCATTGCTCGAGGCCATCCATGAGCCACTGGCGCAGGCCGTCGACCGGAATACGGTTCTCTTTTCGGTGAGGGAGGGCGATGACCGCAAGACGGCATGAGGTCGAGTTGCTGCTCCTGCCCATGGTCGCGGCCGTGCCGCTGTACCTGACGAATACGATCTCGTTCGCTCCACTGGCCGTCTTCCACCTGGTCATGGCAGCCATGGTCCTGCGGGTGGCGCGGGGGAAGCAGCCCGACGTCATCCCGCCCGCGGTCATGCGGGCTCTGGCCGTCGCTTACATCGTTTTCTACGTGATCGACCTCATCGCCCTCTCGCACGGGGCCATCGCCGCGTCGACGCACCTGGCGCTCTTCATCGCCGCCTACCAGCCCATCGAAGCGATGCGGCGCGACAACCGCGGCCAGCGCCTGCTCTCCGCGTCGATGCTGTTCATCGCCAGCATCGCCTCGGCGACCGACATCTCGATCCTGATCTACGTCGTCATCTTCGCCTTCCTCATGTTCCGCCAGCTCATCCAGATGAGCCACCTCGACAGCATTGCCTCAATCGGCGCCGACGTTCCGCAGCAGCCGGCCGGGCGCGCGGCCGGGTTCTACCTCGGCGCGACGTGCCTGATCGCCGTCGTCCTCTTTCCCATGCTGCCGCGCGTGCGCAATCCGTTCGTGCCGGGCATGGTCGGACCTCTCTCCAATGCGAACACAGGACTCTCAGACTCCATCGACTTCCGCGAGCCCCGCACGATCGATCCCGATACCACCGTGGTCAGCCGCATCTGGATGGGACGCGAGGCCGTGCCGTTCTTCACCCCGCTGCGCCTCCGCGGCTCGGTCTACGACACCTTCCGGGACGACCAGTGGTTCCAGAACAGCCGGCTCAACGCGCCGGTGGCGATGCGCGAGGGGACGGCCCTCGTGGCGAAGCCGGTCGGGTTCACCCGCACGGCGCAGGTGCAGCAGCGCATGATCCTGGCCGGCCGGCTGCTGCTGCCCACCGGAACGTACGCCGTATCGAACGCCGGCCAGGTGTACGAAGGGCCCACGCACGACGTGTTCATGCTGTTCATGCTCCGGCCCCGCGAGATGGTGACGTACGAAGTGGCCCTGGCCCGCACCACGGCGCCACGCAGCGCGCGCCCCGTCTCCCTGCCTGCCTACCCGGTCACGCCGCCGGTTGCTGCACTGGCGCGGCAGATCGTCGGCAACGAGACCGATCCGATGGCCGAAGCGGGCGCCATCGAGCAGTACATGTCGACCCGCTTCCAGTATGTGCCGAATCCGTCCGACATCGGACACCGCATGTCGGTCGATCAGTTCCTCCTGCGCGACCGGCGCGGCCACTGCGAATACTTCGCCGCCGGCATGGTGGCCCTGCTGACGTCGCTCCAGGTGCCGTCCCGCATCGTGGGCGGCTTCTACGGCGGACAGCTCAATCCGCTCACCGGCTACTTCGTCGTCCGCCGGGAGGACGCCCACGCCTGGGTGGAGGCGTGGAACGGAAAGACGTGGCAGACGTTCGATCCGACCCCGGCGTCTCTGCGTCCCGGCAATGCCCAGGCCGGACTGCTCAAGGCCTACGCTTCCGCATTGGGCGATTCGATCACCTACTTCTGGGACCGCTACGTGCTGACCTTCGGCCTCGGCGACCAGGTCGCGCTGGCCATCCAGGCCGTCCAGGGGCTGCGCGACTCCGTGCAGAGCATGCGGGTCTCCCTGCAGCGGAACCTCCAGGCGATCGGCTCCCGCAGTTTCCTGCGGCTCTTCCTGCCAATCCTGATTCTCGGCGCGTCCCTCACCCTGATCATCCGCCGCCGCGGACGCTCGCTCTTCCGCCTCCTGGCCATCCGCCTCCAGGACCTCGGCATCGACGTCGGTCCGTCGATGACCATCGAGGAAGCGCTGGCCCGGCTCCGCGCCACCCGCCCCCACGCGGCGGAGACCCTCGCGCCGTTCATCCGCCTTTATGAAGAGGAGCGATTCTCGGGAAAGCAGGATCGGAGTCGCGTGCGCGCATTGCGCCGAGGACTGGCGTAGGTCAGCGGCTAGGCGATCGGACTACTCTGGAGTGCTGCCGATCTGCTCTCGCTCGACATGTGGGTAAGGCGGCAGGCGGTGTAGCTACTTCGTTCTTGTCCGCTCTGCCTTGATGTTGAGCACGATGCGCAACCAGTCATCGTGAAAGACCTGAGCAGCAAAACACGCCGCGCCAACCAGAATGAACTCCAAGAGCGTGACCTTGATCGCGCCTGTCGCAACAACAACGATGAATCCAACCAGGAGGATCTTGCCTGGCGACGTGACTGTCCCCAAGAGTGACGCAACCGTCTTCGCGGTTTCTTCGGAAGGCATGTCAAGCAAAGTATACGCGCGCTCCTGTTACAACCTCTCTGTCAAACTAGACCACTAGCGAACGGCGAACAGCGAACAGCGACTAAGCGACTAAGCGAATAAGCGATTAAGCGACTAAGCGATTCACCGCACCGACGGCAACCGCCTCGGGCTCTTCATCAACGCGATCATCTCCCGGACGGCGCTCTCCAGGCCCGTCAGCGCGGCGCGGGCGATGAGGGTGTGGCCGATGTTCAGCTCCTCGATCTCCGGGATGACGGCGATGCCGTCGATGTTGCGGTAGTTGAGACCGTGGCCGGCCAGGACCGTGAGGCCCATCTTCCGCGCGGCCTTGGCGGCGGTGGCGACCTTCTCCAGCTCCCCGGGCCAGGTTCCCGTTCTCCAGGAGTCGGCGTACTTGCCGGTGTTGATCTCGATCTTCGGAGCGCGGATGCGCTGGCACTGGCGGATCTGGTCGAGGTCGGGGTCCACGAAGATGGAGACGTCGATGTTCGATTCGAGCAACTGGCGGACGACCTTTTCGAGGTTGCTCGAGTGGAGCGCGACGTCCAGGCCCCCCTCGGTGGTCACTTCGTCGCGGCGCTCGGGGACGAGCGTGACCTGGTGCGGCTTGAGCGTCTGGGCCACGCGGACCATGTCCGGAGTGGCGGCCATCTCGACGTTCAGGTGCGTGGAAACGGTCCGGCGCAGGGTTTCGACGTCGCGGTCCTGGATGTGGCGGCGGTCGCCGCGGAGGTGCACGGTGATTCCCTGCGCACCGGCCAGCTCGCAGAGAACGGCGGCGGCGACGGGATCGGGCTCGTCCGATTTGCGCGCTTCACGGATCGTGGCGATGTGATCGATGTTGACGGCCAGGCGCATCCGTGTAGCGTATCAGCATGCCCCGCCGCCGCAATCTGCTCATCGCCCTCCTGCTGCTGGTCGCCGCCGCCGCCACGGCCACCTACGTCGTCTATGTCTACGTCGCGCCGCGGGACCTGGCCGCCGTGCTACGCCTGTACGGCCGGGACGCCCGGGCTCGCCTGCAGCCCTACTTCGTCAAGGCACATGTGGCCTGGCCGCCTCGCCGCGTGGCCCTGCTGGCCTTCAAGCGCGAGCGGCGCCTCGTGCTGTGGGCCGGGGACGGGAAGTCGTGGCACTTCATCCGCGACTATCCCATCCTGGCCGCCAGCGGCCACGCCGGGCCGAAACTGGTGCAGGGCGACTACCAGGTGCCGGAGGGCATGTACCGGATCGAGTACCTCAACCCGGCCAGCAGTTACCACCTATCGATGAAGGTCAGCTATCCGAATGCCTTCGACCGCCAGCAGGCCGTCATCGACCGCCGCACGAAGCTCGGCGGAGACATCTTCATCCACGGCAAGAACGTCTCGATCGGCTGTATCGCCATCGGCGACCCGGCCATCGAAGAGATCTTCACCCTTGCCGCCGACACCGGCCCGCAGAACGTGCGCGTCATCATCGCCCCGAACGACCTGCGCGTGGCCGGCGTAGCCATGGCCGAAGACACGCCGCAGTGGGTGGCCGGCCTCTACCGGAGCATCTCCGCCGCCCTGGTCGAGTTCCCGGTATGGCTCGAAGCCAACAGCAACATCGACGTGCGCGGATTGAGCAAGATGGGCTTCCTGCCCGGGAGCAAGGTGGTGCCGGTGGCTGTTCGTTGATCACTGGTTGCTGAGCAGTCGCTTATTCGCTTATTCGCTGTTCGCTGGTTGCGGGGTTACGGGAGTTGCCTCACCTCGCAACCTCGCAACCTCGCAACCTCGCAAGCCGCGAATAAGCGACTCCGGCGAATAGGCGAATAAGCGAATAAGCGATTCGCGTTCACCCGGTCCGCATGCTTTACCGCTTCGAGAACATCGAAAAGTCGTACGGCCCGCACGACATCCTCAAGGGCGCCACATGGCAGCACAACCCGGGTGAGAAAGTGGCGCTCGTCGGGCGTAACGGGGCCGGGAAGACGACCCTCTTCAAGCTCCTGCTGAAACAGGAAGAGCCCGATCACGGCGAGATCTTCCGGGCCTCGGGCCTGAGCATCGGGCACGTCGGGCAGCACCTCGACGCCGAACCGGGGATGTCCCTCTTCGACTTCGTCGAGACGGCCTTCGCCGACGTGCTGCGCATCGAACGGCAGCTCCGGGCCATCGAGCACGACCTGGCCGATGCCGGACGGCCGGACCATGATCGGCTCCTGGAGAAGTACGCCGACCTGCAGCACCAGTACGAGCTGGCCGACGGCTACACGCTCCATTCCGAGGTCGAGCGGGTGCTCACCGGCGTGGGGTTCCACGACAAGGGGGAGTGGGAGCGTCCCATCCACGAATTCAGCGGCGGCCAGCAGAACCGGGCCATGCTCGCCCGCGTGCTCCTGACCCGGGTCGACCTCCTGCTGCTCGACGAGCCCACGAACCATCTCGACCTCAAGGGCATCGAGTTCCTCGAAGAGTTCCTGCAGTCGTTCAAGGGCAGCTACCTCCTCATCTCCCACGACCGTACGTTCCTGAACCGGACCGTGGAGAAGATCATCGAGCTGGCCCACGGGAAGCTCGTGGAGTACAACGGCAACTACGAGCGATTCCTGCTGTTGCGCGCCGAGCGGATGGAGAAGATGGCCACCGACTACGAGCGGCAGCAGGAGATGATCGAGCGCACGCAGGAGTTCATCCGCCGCAACATCGCCGGGCAGAAGACGAAGCAGGCCAAGTCGCGGCGGAAGATGCTCAACCGACTCGACGAGCTGGAGCGGCCGGAGACCGACGAGACGCTGGCCAATTTCAAGTTGGACGCCGGCCCGCGCTCGGGCGCCATCGCCCTGACCACCGGCCGCCTCGCGGCCGGCTACGAGAGCAAGTCCGTCGTCACCGGCCTGACCATGAACATCCGGCGCGGCGAGCGCTACGCGATCATGGGGCCCAACGGCTCCGGCAAGTCGACGCTCCTCAAGACGTTCGCCGGACGCCTGCAGCCGCTGGCCGGCACGGTGGGCTACGGTCACAACGTCCAGGTGGGCTACTACGATCAGACCCTCGGCGATCTGAATCCGAAGGGCAAGGTGATCGACGAGGTGTGGAACCTCGACACGAACCAGACCGAGGAGGAGGTGCGGACGTACCTGGCCCAGTTCTCGTTCTTCGAGGACGACGTCTTCAAGCGCACGCGCGACCTTTCCGGTGGCGAGAAGGGGCGGCTGGCGCTGGCCAAGATCATGTACACCGGCGGCAACCTGATGCTGCTCGACGAGCCGACGAACCACCTCGACGTCTACACGCGCGAGGCGCTGGAAGAGGCTCTGGAGTCGTTCACCGGCGCGCTGATCGTCGTCTCCCACGACCGTTACTTCATCGACCGCGTGGCGGAGAACATCCTCCTGGTCGAGGAAGGAGCGGCGGAGATCTATCACGGCAACTACAGCGACCTCGTGGAGCGGATGAAGAGCGGCGAGGTCACGCCGGTCGTCCATGAACCGATCGCCCGGATGGAGACCGCGGCGCCCGCGCACGCGGCGCCGAGGGCTTCCGCCGGAGTGGTTGACACAGCCTCTTCGGCACAGGGCACGCTGAATTTGAAGGCCGATCGGGCCGAGCAGAAGAAGCGCGAGAAGCGCATCAAGAAGATCGAGGAAGAGATCGCCGCCATCGAGGCCCGCATCGCCGCCGCCGAGGGCGAGCGGGAGCGGAACGACCTCCTGCTCTGCGCAGAAGAGGTCTACCGCGACGGCGAGCGCACCCGGAAGATCCAGGCCCAGAACGCCGGCCTGAAGTCGATGATCGACCTGCTGTACGGCAAGTGGGAAGGTCTGGCCAGGGAGAAGGAAGAGATCGATGTTTCGCTGATCGCTGATCGCTGATCGCTGATCGCTGATCGCTGATCGGGGCCGTTGTTCGTTGTTCGTTCTTCGTTGTTCGTGCCCGTTCGTCCTTCTCTGCAAACGAACAACGGACAACGAACAACGACCAACGAATTGATACGATCCTCCGCATGTCATGGCCCCACACCGCGTCCATCATTGCCATCGGCTCGGAGATGCTCGGGCCGGCGCGCCTCGACACGAACTCGCTCAAGCTGACGGCGGCGCTGGAGGACTTTGCCGTCGCCGTGGTGCGCAAGAGCATCGTCGGCGACCGGCTGCGCGACCTGGTCGACGAGATCCGCTACTCACTTTCCCGCGCCGGGATGCTCACCGTCACCGGCGGGCTCGGGCCGACCGAGGACGACCTGACCCGCGAGGCGCTGTCGGAAGCCCTCGGCCTGGCCATGGAGGTCGATCCCAGGATCATCGAGCGGCTGGAAGCGCGCTTCGCCGCACGCAACCTGAAGATGCCGGAGGTCAACCGGAAGCAGGCGAACATCTTCAAGGGGCAGACCACGCTCCCGAACGAGCGCGGAACGGCACCGGGATTTCACATCGAGTGGCAGGGAAAGCACGTCTGGGTCTTTCCGGGCGTGCCCATGGAGCTGGAGTGGATGATCGCCACGTACCTGCGCCCGTGGCTGGAGTCGCAGCGCGGCGGCCGTGCGCGTTACCGGCGTGTGCTGAAGATCGCCAGCATGGCCGAGTCGCGGGTCGAGGAGGAGCTGAAGCCGTACTACACGGCCCATCACGGCGAGGAGCCGGTGACCATCCTGGCTACGGGCGGTCACATCGAGCTGCACCTGGCCGCGGACGGTGAGGAGGCCGCCGCCCGCGCCGAACTGGCGGGTCGCGAAGCGGAGCTGCTGGCCATCTTCCGGGAGCGGATCTTCGGCTATGACGACGACACGCTCGAAGGCGTCGTGGGCGCGCTCCTGGCCGGGCGTCACGAGACCGTCTCCGTGGCGGAGTCGTGCACCGGCGGCCTCCTCGCCTCCCGCATCACCGACGTCGCCGGCAGCTCGGCCTACTTCCTCGGCGGCGCGGTGGTCTACACCGCGCAGGCCAAGATGTTCCTGGCCGGCGTCGATCCGAAGCTGATCCAGGACCACGGCGAGGTGTCGGAGCCGGTGGCCGTCGACCTGGCCCGGGGCATCCGCCGCCGCTTCGGAACGACCTACGGCATCGGCGTCACCGGCATTGCCGGCCCCGGCGGCGGTACGGAGACGAAGCCGGTGGGGACGGTCCACATCGCCGTCGCCGACGCCCACCGCGTCGAGCACCGCAAGCTCTTCTGGCCGACGACCCGGGCCATGTTCAAGTGGTTCACCACGCAGTCGGCACTGGACCTGCTGCGGCTGTTCATCGTGAGAGGGCCGCGGGCTTAGACATAGACAACTGGGCGTGCCACGGGTCACTCCGACGAGCTTGTTCAAGTCGGATGGCGAGGAACGAAAAGGATGAAGCATGAAGGATGAAGGATGAAGGCTACGTGCCCTGCTCGCGGCATACCCTTCATCCTTCATCCTTCATGCTTCATCCTTTCGTCTGCCGTTGCTTGGACGAGTGCGTGGTGACTTGCCTACGCGTGCTTTCAGAGCCCGTCCATCATCCCCGCCGGCTCCAGCACCTCGACGGCCCTGCCCATCCCGCGCATCGTGAACTGGGCCACTTCGACTGCGTCGAAGTGCATGGCCACGCGGCGCCAGCCGGCGCGTTCGTCGTCGGTAATGCTGTCGATGGCGCCGTAGCGGATCATCGTGCGCAGCCAGTCGACCGCGCCGGCTTCGACGCGTGCGAGGACCTGGAATCGCGGGAGTTTGGCGCGGAACGTCCGGGCGGAATGCTCCCAGAATGCAGCCAGATCGAATCCCGGCGGGCGCTGCGAGGGCTCATCGAGGAGCGTGACTTCGCGTACACGCGAGACGCGGTAGCTGCGAACGTCGCCGCCGATGGCGGCGATGAGGTACCAGACGCTTCCCTTCGCCACGAGGCCGAGCGGGTCGAGCACGCGCTCGTCGGGGCGATGTTCGTAACGGATGGCCACGCGCCGGTCTGTCCAGACGGCCTCCTGCAGGATGGGGAGGTGGGGTACGGCGTCGCGCGCGTCGTGCCAGCCGCTGACGTCGATGTGGATACGCTGCCGGGCCAGCTCCGCGGCGCGGCGAGTCATCGCGGGGAGTCCCGACGACAACTTCATCATGGCCCGGTCGGAGGCCTTGTCGAGGTGAAGGTCGGCCAGGAGGCGTGCCGGATTCCCGACGAACAACGCCTGCGCTTCCGCGTCATTCAATCCGCTGACGTCCGCCCGGTACCCCGGCATGAGGCTCCATCCACCGTGTGCGCCGCGGTCGGCCACGACGGGCACGCCCGCGGTGCCCAGCGCCTCCATGTCGCGCAGGATCGTTCGCTCGGACACTTCGAGACGTTTCGCGAGCTGAGGCGCCGACATCCGGCCGTTTGCCTGGAGCAGGAGGAGGATCGAGACGAGGCGATCGGCGCGCAAAGAATGAAACCTGACATACGTTGTCAGGTTTGAGGGCGCATAACAAGCAGCATGAAGAAGAAACCGCTGCAAGGCAGAGTCGCCCTCGTCGCCGGTGCCACCCGCGGAGCCGGGCGCGGCATCGCCACGGCCCTCGGCGAAGCAGGAGCGACGGTCTACTGCAGCGGCCGCAGCACGCGGAAGCACGCCGCGACGCCGGGGCGGAGCGAGACGATCGACGAGACGGCCCAATGTGTCACCGCGGCCGGCGGGCGGGGGATCGCCGTGCGCACGGACCATCGCGATCCGAAGGCCGTGGCCCGGCTCATGGCGCGCATCGAACGCGAGCAGGGCGGTCTCGACATCCTCGTGAACGACATCTGGGGCGGTGACGCCTGGCTCGACTGGTGGTTCAAGGTGTCGAAGTTCTGGAAGATCCCGCTGGACAAGGGCTTCGAGGTGCTGCAGACGGCCCTCCACACGCACCTCATCACGGCCTGGCATGCCATTCCGCTGCTCCTCGCGCGGAAGCAAGCGCACCCGCGGTCGCGCACGCGCCCGCTCATCGTCGGGATCACCGACGGCGACGGCTACTACTACCGCGGGCAGTTCTACTACGACTTCGTGAAGACGAACGTCATCCGCATGGCCTTCGCGCTGTCCAACGAACTGCGGCGCGAGCGCATCGCCGCCGTCCCCCTCACTCCCGGCTTCCTGCGGTCGGAGTCGATGCTCGACATCTTCCACGTCACCGAGGCGAACTGGCGCGACGGTGCGAAAAAGAGCCCGGAGTTCATCGAGTCGGAGTCGCCGCTTTTCGTTGGCCGGGCCGTGGCGGCGCTGGCGGCAGACCCCCATGTCCTGCGCAAGAGCGGCCGCGTATTCAACGCCACGGAGCTGGCCGAGGAGTACGGCTTCACGGATTACGACGGCCGCGTCCCGCAGATCTGGAAGTACCTGCGCGAAGAGATGCCTCACTTCGCCTATCGCAAGCTCGACGACGTCTTCTACTCCTACTGGGGAGAGATGAGTGCCGCCATGGAAAAAGAGCTCGTTGCGATCGCGAAGGACGTTACGGCGCGCCAACGGAGCTGATCCGAGGACCACGGTGCCGAGGGGATCACGCCGGCAGTGTTCATCGGCTGCTGGCGGGCTCTCACCCCTTGTGCCGGAACATGTTCGTGATGAAGTCGTTGTAGAGCACGACGATCATGAGCACGGCCAGCACGGCGAAGCCGAGCTGCTGGATGCGCTCTTTCATTTGGAGAGAGAAATCGCGGCGGGCCACGCCTTCGACGAGCAGGATGAAGATGTGCCCGCCGTCGAGGACGGGAATGGGCAGCAGGTTCATGATCCCGAGCTGCAGGGAGATCATGGCCATGAGGCCGATGACGGGGATGAAGCCGCGGCGCAGCATCTCGCCGGAGATGCGGGCGATGGTGATGGGGCCGCTGAACTCCTTCATGGAGCCCTGTCCGCGAATGAGTCGGCCGAGCGTGAAGAAGGTCAGGCGGACCATCTTGACGTTCTGATTGACGCTGTAGACCAGCGCATCGCCGAGGTTCAGCTTCTGGATGCGATAGGGCGCGACGATTCCGCGGCCGAACTCGTCCGGGTCGTATTTCACGGCCGGGAGGGTGAGGTGCACGACCTGCGTGCCGCGCTGGACGTCGAGCGGTATCGCCGCGCCTTTCACGTTGTCGAGGCAGAGGACGAGGTCTTCCAGCCGCAGGACAGGCTTGCCGTTTGCCGTGAGAAAGCGGTCGCCCTTGCGCAAGCCGGCGCGCGCGGCGGGGCTCTTCGGCAGGATCTCGAAGGCGACGGGCTCGGTAAATTGACCGATTCCGGCTTTACCGACCGGGCCGTACTCCGTGTCCTCCTTCCGCGGCGTCACGGTGGCCGACTGGAGTTTGCCGTCGCGGAGGTATTCGACCTTGATCGGTACCTCGGCGTGCATGCTGACCACCAGGCGGAGGTCGTCGAAGCTCTCGATCTTCTCACCGTCGGCACGGACGATCCGGTCGCCGGCGTGCAGGCCCGCCTTCGCCGCGGGGCCGTTGTCCACGACCTCGCCGATGATCGGCGTCGTGACCGACTGCGGGAGGCCGATCATCGACAGCGCGGCAATGACGCTGATGGCGATGAACAGGTTCATCAGCGGTCCGGCCAGCAGGATCAGGAAGCGCTGCCACTTCGGCTTGGAGAGGAACTCGTCGGGATTCTGCGGCTTGTTCTCTTCCGGAGTGTCGCCGGCCATGCGTACGTAGCCGCCGAGGGGGATGATCGACACGCGGTAGTCCGTGGCACCCTTGCGAAAGCCGAAGAGGCGCTTCCCGAAGCCGAGGGAGAACACCAGCACGCGGACCCGGAAGAGTTTGGCCACGACGAAGTGCCCAGACTCATGGACGAAGATGAGGACGCCGAGGACGATGACGAGACCGACGAGATTACTGGCGATGACGGACGCGATTGGCATGTTCAGCGCCTGATAGCAACATCGATTCCGCGTGCTTCATTGCGGGCCCAGCCGTCCCAGCTCAGCGCCTCCTCCACCGAGTGGATGGTGGCAACCGAGCCGGCGTGGCGCTCGAGCACGCGGTCGACGATTTCAACGATTCCCACGAACGGAAGTTCTCCGTCCAGGAAGCGTTGCACGGCGATCTCGTTGGCGGCGTTGAGCACGGCCGGCATCGACCCGCCCGCCCGCAGCGCCGCGTAGGCCAGGGCCACGGCGGGAAAGCGCTCGCCGTCTACCGGGAGGAACTCCAGGGAGCGGATCCTGGCCAGGTCGAGGCGCGCGAACGGCGCGGCCACGCGGTCGGGATAGAGCAGCGCGTACTGGATGGGGAACTTCATGTCGGTCGTCGAGAGCTGGGCCATGATCGAGCCGTCGGCGTATTCGACCATGGAGTGGACGATCGACTGCGGGTGGATGACGATGTCGATCCGGTCCGCCGGCTTGCGGAAGAGGTGATGGGCCTCGATCACTTCCAGGCCCTTGTTCATCATGGTGGCCGAGTCGATGGAGATCTTGTTGCCCATCCGCCAGGTGGGATGGGCGAGGGCGTCGGCGATGGTGATGTCGCCGAAGGTGGCCGGATCGCGGCGGAGAAACGGGCCGCCCGAGGCGGTGAGGATGATGCGCTCGACCTCGGCGTCGCCGCCGCAGCGGAGGGCCTGGTGGACGGCGTTGTGCTCGCTGTCGACGGGGAGGATCTCGCCGCCGTGCTCGGCCGCGGCGCGGGTCATGACGTCGCCGGCGGCGACGAGCACTTCCTTGTTGGCGATGCCCACCCGCTTGCCGGCGCAGAGGGCGGCGTAGACGGGAGGGATGCCGGCGGCGCCGACGATGGCGGCGATGACCGCGTCGGCGGAGGTGGCTACGGCGCAGGCGCCCTCGGGGCCGGCGACGATCTCGGGTTGCGCATCGCCGAGGCGGGAGCGTAATGGCTCGATGTCGCCGGCGTTGCGGACGGAGACGAGCCCGGGGCGATAGCGCTCGACCTGCTGCGCGAGCAGCTCGAGGTTGCCGCCCGCGGCCAGGGCCACGACGCGAAGGTTCCCGGGAAAGGGCTCGACGACGGCGAACGGTGCCGTTCCGACCCAACCCGGGCCGCCGTCCTGGGGGCCCGGGAATTCGCCGAGTGTGGCCATGGGGTGGCGGGGTGGGGCCATCGTCGTGGCTATTTCAGCCGCGCCGCTTGCGGACCACGTCGGTCGGGAGGAGGAAGTAGGACAGGGCCGGGATGAGCACCAGCGCGCCGACCATGTTCCACAGGAACATGAAGGCGAGCAGAATCCCCATGTCAGCC
>CAZYTO010000141.1:0-14596 GCA_964650405.1 uncultured Thermoanaerobaculia bacterium
TGTGGGACGCCGTGATGGCCGAGAAGGAAGGCTACCGGCACTACATGCTCAAGGAGATCCACGAGCAGCCGCGGGCCGTGCGCGACACGTTCACCGGCCGGATGTTCGAGGAGTCGGGCGACATCTACTTCAACGACCTGGAGCTGACGCAGGAGCAGTGGAAGCAGATCGAGCGCGTGCACGTGGTGGCCTGCGGCACGTCCTGGCACGCCGGCCTGGTCGGCAAGTTCCTGCTGGAAGACGCGGCGCGCATCCCCATCGAGGTCGACTACGGCTCGGAGTACCGCTACCGCAATCCGATCGTCGACGAGCACACGCTGGTCATCGGCGTTACGCAGTCAGGAGAGACGGCCGACACCATCGCCGGCATGCAGGAGGCGAAGGCGAAGGGGGCCAGGCTCTTCACGATCTGCAACGTCATCGGGGCCGCGGCCACGCGCATGGCGCACGGCACGATCTATACGAATGCCGGCCCGGAGATCGGCGTGGCCTCGACCAAGGCCTTCACCACCCAGCTCACGGCCTTCTACCTTCTCTCGCTCTACATCCGGGCCCTGCGCGGCGAGAGCCACGAGGCGCTGCGGGCGGGGATGCACGAGATGCGCATGATCCCGCACAAGATCGAGCACATCCTCAAGCACCAGGAGAAGCACATCGAAGCGCTGGCCCACAAGTACCACCGCTCGCAGGACTTCCTCTTCCTCGGCCGCGGCGTGCACTACCCGATCGCCCTGGAAGGAGCACTGAAGCTGAAGGAGATCTCGTACATCCACGCCGAGGGGTACCCCGCCGGCGAGATGAAGCACGGCCCCATCGCCCTGATCGACGAGAACATGCCCGTCGTGGCCATCGCCACGCGCACGCCGGTGTACGAGAAGGTCGTGTCGAACCTCCAGGAAGCGAAGGCCCGGGACGGAAAGCTGATCGTCATCTGCGACGAAGGCGACGAGGAGATGAAGAAGCTCGCCGACGACGTGATCGAGATCCCGCACGCCGCCGAGGCCCTGCAACCGATCCTGGCGGTCGTCCCGACGCAGCTCCTCGCGTATTACATCGCCCTGCGCAGAGGCTGCGACGTCGACCAGCCGAGGAATCTGGCGAAGAGCGTGACGGTGGAGTAGAGCTGGAAGTGGTTGCTGGTGAGTGGTTAGGCAGAGCGAAGTGGTTATTGGTTAGTGCCTAATCTAACCACTCCGTCCTTCTAACCACTACCCACTACCCACTAACCACTACCCACTCTTCTCCACGGGCTCGGCGTGCGCATTGATCACCACCCGCGGGAAGTGTTCGCGGATACGGCGTTTCACGATCTCTGTAACCTCGTGGGCGTGCTCAAAGGAGACGCTGCGGTCGATGCAAAGCTCGAAGTCGATGAAGCGGACGCCGGCGGCGCGGCGGGTGCGCAGCTCACGGTAGCCGGTGACGGCGGGATCGGCCCGCTCGATGGCCTCGATGATGCGCGCGATCTCCTCCTCCGGCAGTGCGGGATCCATCAGATCGCTCCCGGCGTTCCAGATCAGGTAGAGCGAGCTCCAGGCGATCCAGCCGGCGACCGAGACTCCGAGGATCGAGTCGTAGAGCGGATTGTGAGTGAGGTGCACCAGCACCAGCGCCAGGAGCGTGGCGCCGTTGGCGATAAAATCGGTCGTGTAGTGCAGCGCATCGCCGGCCAGCACGGCACTCCCCGATGACGCAGCGTTCCGTTTGAGGTAGACCGTGATGACGATCGTCGCCACGACGGAGAGGAGCATCGTCAGCACGGCCGCCGCCGACGCCTCGATCGGATGCGGGTCGCGGATGCGGTCGATGGCCCGGATGCCGACGGCGATCGCTCCCGCCATCAGCACGGCTCCCTGCAGCAGCATGGCCAGGTTCTCCGCCTTGCCATGACCGAACTGGTGATCTTCATCCGGCGGCTTCGCCGCGACCGTGATGAAGAAAAAGTTCACGAACGACGCGAACGCGTCCCCCGCCGAATCGAGCGCCGAGGAAAGCAGCGCCACCGAGCCGGCCCCGAAACCGACCACGACCTTCGCCAGCGCCAGCAGCATCGCTGCGGCGGAGACGTTCAGTGCCACGCGGCGGGCATGGCGGTCTTTCGTGTTGTCACCCGAGTTCACAACGGCGCTTATAGCACGCTACAGAAACGTAATCTTTGTGCCGGACGACACCCCGTAGACTGCGCGCCATGGTGATTCGAAGCGTCGTTCTCTGTCTCATTCTCGCCACATTCAGCGCCGCCGCGGCCGAGCGCACCGTCGACGTCGGGAACGGCGTGAAGCTGCGCTGCCTCGATTCCGGAGCCGCTGGTACGGCAGCTGCGAAAACGCCGGTGCTGCTGGTCACCGGCTGGCGCATGCCGGCTGAGGTGTGGACGGCGCAGATGGCACGCTTCGGCAAGGAACGGCGCGTCGTGGCCATCGATCCCCGCTCACAGGGGTTGTCGACCATCACCCCGAACGGCAATACGCCGGATCAGCGGGCCCGCGATCTCGACGCCGTGGCGCGCGGGCTGAAGCTCGATCACTTCCTGCTCGTCGGCTGGTCGCAGGCGGCGCAGGATGTCGCGGAGTACGTCGCACAGTTCGGCGTGGAGCACGTCAAAGGCATCGTGCTCGTCGACAGCCCCGTGTCCTCGGGTCCGGCCGACGTCGACGAGAACAAACCGTTCGTCCAGCAGGAGCTCATGATGTCCGGGATCTACATGCGGAACCCGCGCGAGTACACCGCCGGGATGATCCAGGCCATCTTCAAGACGCCGCTGTCCGACGCCGAGCGCACGCTCTTCCTCGAGCGCGCCATGCATACTCCGGTCGATACCGGTGTGGCCATGCTGATGGCGGACATGTTTCAGAAGGACCGCCGCCCGGCCCTGGCGAAGTTCACCGTCCCGACACTGGTCATCGCCTCGGCGGAGTCGGATCTCCTCGACGCGCAGAAGGCCATGCTGGCGAAGCTGCCGCGGGGAGAATGGGCGGCCATCGAGGGCGCAGGCCACGCCGTCTTTCACGACCAGCCGGAGAAGTTCAACGCGCTGCTGGCCGGGTTCCTCGCAAAGCTGGATTAGTGCTGGAGGGCATGAGGCACGAGTAATGGGGCATGAGTGACCTTTACGTAGCGCCTCGGGCGATCACAGCATCGATCGCGAGATTTCTTCACACGCTCTGACGGTCAGCCGCGCGTGATCCAGCCGCCGCCGAGGCAGAGGTCGCCGTCGTAGAAGACGACTGCCTGTCCCGGCGCGACGCCGCGCAGTTTCTGGGCGAAGACGACACGTGCACGGCCGTCTTCGAGCGGCGTCACGGTCGCGGCGACGTCCGCCATGCGGGAGCGGACGCGAGCCTGGACTTCGAGAGGGCCGGCAGGTTTCTCACCGGAGATCCAGTGCACGCGCTCGGCGACGAGCTCGCTCTTCTCCAGGGCACTGGCCGGCCCGACGGTCACGCGGCGTGTGAACGGATTCACGTCGATGACGTACGACCGTTCGGCGGAGCCGCCCACGGCGATGCCGCGGCGCTGGCCGACGGTGAAGTGATAGTAGCCGTCGTGCGTCCCGATCACATTGCCGTCCGCATCGACGATCTCTCCGGCCAGCTCACCCGGCGCGACGCCGGATTCTTTCTCGACGATGGCCGGATAGCCGTCGCGCTGCGGGACGAAGCAGATCTCGTACGACTCTTTCTTGCGTGCGACGGAAAGGCCGCCGCGCTCCGCCACCTCGCGCACTTCCGGCTTCGTCATCTCCCCGAGCGGAAAGAGCGCCTCGGCGATCTGTTCCTGCGACAGCTCGAAGAGGTAATACGACTGGTCTTTGGCCAGGTCGACCGCCTTGCGCAGCTCGTAGCGGCCGCTGCCGTTCCGGGTGATCCGCGCGTAGTGGCCGGTGGCGATCTTCTCGGCACCGATGGCGCGCGCCTTCTGGTGAAAGAGGTCGAATTTCACGTGTGTATTGCAGAGCACGCAAGGGCTCGGTGTCGTCCCTGAGAGGTAGCCCCGGACGAACGGCGTGATGACTTTCTCGTGGAAGTTCGCCTCGAGATTGAGGGTGAAGTGGGGGATGTCGAGCTTCCAGGCCACGCGGCGCGCGTCGGCCAGATCATCGAGCGTGCAGCAGCCTCCGTACGTCGTCTCCGATGCGGCCAGGTTGTCGTACATCTGCATCGAAAGACCGACCACGTCGTGCCCTTCCGACTTCAGCAGGTATGCGGCCGTCGACGAATCGACGCCGCCCGACATGGCCACGGCGATCTTCACGGGCCGGTTAACGAAGGCCCGCTTCCCGATGTTCCTCGGGCTCCAGTGCTATATTCGCGGCCGGTGAACGCCGAATTCACGGACGGCCAGACGCCGCGAGTCCTCGTCGTCGATGACGACCCGAACATCCGGAGGATGATGGTGGCCGCGCTCAAGCGCGACGGCTATACCTTCACCGAGGCTTCGAACGGACGGGAAGCGCTGGACTCGATGCGCTCCGACAAGCCCGACGTCGTGGTGCTCGACCTGATGATGCCGGTCATGTCGGGGTGGGACGTTCTGCAAGAGCGCGAGCACGACGCCACGCTGCGCCAGATCCCGGTGATCATCGTCAGCGCCAACCGCGCCCCCGAAGTCGCCAAGGCCGTGGACAAAGGCATCTGCGCCTTCCTCCCCAAACCGTTCGACATCGGCGTGCTCAGTGCGCTGGTGAAGAGCTGCGTAGCGACGAACTGACTACGAGAATCCTGAGCGAGGGCGGTGGCCGGGGTGGGAGCGAAGGATCAAAGCGAGGCACTTCGAAAGGTACGCCATTACCCGCATCCCGGCATGCCCGGCTTTGATCCTTCGCTCCCACCCAGCCACCGCCCTCGCCCAGGATTCACGTCTCACAGCAACTCCTTCAGTCGTGTGTACCCGCTCCGGCTGACCGGAAGGCGCGTTCCGTCGCGGAGGATGGCGATGCGGCTGTCCTTGGCGTAGGTCTCGATTTTCTCGATGCGCTCGATATTCAGGAGGATGGAGCGGTGGACCCGCACGAAGCGGTCGGGATCGAGCTCGCGGGCCAGGTCGCCGATGGTCTGCTGCTTGCGGAGTTTCGCGCCGGCGGCGACGATGACGATGGCGTCGTCGGCGGCCTCGACGTAATCGATCCGGGCCACGGGAACGACCTGAATCGTCCCGTCGTCACGGCGCACCACGACCCGTTGCAGCGGCTTGGCCCGCAGCGCCGCGGCCAGTCCGGCCACCGGCGCGCGCTCGCGGCCGGCTTGCGCCTTGACCCGCTCCATCACCTGCCGGAAGCGCGCCTCGGAGAATGGTTTCAACAGGTAGTCGAGGGCGTGTACTTCGAAGGCGCGCAGCGCGTATTCGTCGTGGGCCGTGGCGAAGACGACGAGCGGCGAGCGGTCGAGCAGCTCCAGCACTTCGAACCCGTCGAGCTTCGGCATCTGCACGTCGAGCAGCAGCAGGTCGGGGTCGTGCTCGGCCACGGCCTTGACCGCCTCGAATCCATTCGCGCACTCCGCCACGATCTCGACGTCGTCGTCGGCCTGGAGGAACTCGCGCAGCAGCTCACGAGCCGGCGGCTCGTCGTCGACGATGACCGTTCGGATCATCGCGGCAGCTCCATGTACACGCGGAACCGTCCGCCCGTCTCCACCGTCTGGAGCAAAGCCAGCCCCTCGGACGCCGTGTTCAGCCGGCCGCGCGCGTTCTGCAGACCGACCCGCTCGCCGGCGCTGTCCGCGCGGTCGGGGTCGGCCGGGTTGTCGATCCGGATGCGCAGCAACCCGTCGCTCAACGTGGCCTCGATGTCGATCGTCCCTCCTTCGACCACGGAGGCGATTCCGTGCCGGACGGCATTTTCGACCAGGGGCTGCAGGAGCAGCGGCGGGACGAAGCACTGTCCGGCTCCTTCATCCATGGCGATGCGGACGTCGAGCCGGTCGCCGAAGCGCACCTTCTCGATAGCCAGGTATCGCGTCACGAGATCGATCTCCTCAGCCAGCGTGATCTTCTCCAGCGCGCCGAGCCGCAGGACGAGGCGGAAGAAGTCGGCCAATCGCTGGGCCATCTCCCGCGCGTCGAGAGGCCGTGAGCCGCAGAGAGAGGCGATGGCGTTGAGACTGTTGAAAAGGAAATGAGGATCGACCTGGGCCTTCAACGCCCGCAGCTCCGCCTCGCGCGCCAGGACGCGATAGCGCAGCGCCGCATCCTCCGCCTCCCGCGAGACTTCAATCTCCAGGATGAGGTACTGCACGGCCACGGTACCGAGGTACAGCAGCATGCCGAGGCCGAAGAGCAGCGAGTAGTCCGGCTTGAGAGACGCCGCCATTCGGCGATTCAACTCGTCGACCCACGTCTGCCAGGTGAAGACCCACAGCCCGCTGCCCACGACGGCCGAGCCGAGAACCGCGGCGCCGATCGTGCTGCGGTTCGATGCACCGAGCGGCAAGGCCCGGCAGAGGTAGCGCGAGGCGAGGCTGATGCCTCCCAGCAGGATCGATCCCGGCATCGCCGCCACGATGGCCAGCCCGGCAGGCGTCCCCTTGACCCACAGCGGAAAGACGGAAGTCGCCAGGGCTGCAATCGCCACGGCGCCGATCGCATACAGCGCCAGCTCCGCGCGCCGCGTCACTCCCGTGGCGTGGACCCGCGTGCTGGCAACGACGTTCGTGCTGCCGCTCATGCCGCGATCTCCTTCGCATTACGGATCTCGATCCCGCCCATGATGGCGCTTCCTCGCAGGACCAGGCGCGGTCCGTTGCCCTCACTCGGGTTCTTCGCCTTCAGAGAGATTCCACCGAGGATTGGCGAGACGTCGTTCTCGATGATCCAGTGCGGCGGTACGCGGATCTCGATTCCTCCCCAGAATGCCAGGAGGTCGACGACGGCTTCGTCCACGATTCGTGCTGTCGTCAGGTCGATCTCGCAACCTCCCATCACGACGACAGCATCACCCCCCAGGAAATCCTCGGAGCCGACGGTCCTGACGCTTCCGCCCATCCAGGCAAAGGCATGGAACGCACTGCCGCCGGGCAGATCCTTCGCGGCGGGACGGAGCGCCTGCCGGATGAGTGCCACGCCGCCCGCGCTGATCATCAGCGGCCAGAGGCCGAGCAGCTCCGCCAGCCGGAAGTGCGGCAGGAACGGAAGGGGAGGAAGAAAGACCAGCCCGAGCACCAGGTAGATCCCCGCGGCGATCCACCGTCGCTGCGGCAGATGCGCCAGACCGAGGGCGATGAGGATGAGCGCCCACCACTGGAGAAAGTCGCCGGCGTCGATGCGCCCGAGGCGGTCGAGCCACGCCACGACACCGACACCCACGATGGACAGTCCGACGACCAGTCGCGCCCACGGATTCTGATCGGCCGCGCGGCGCTGGCGGCGCTCCTCGCGCCTCTCGTCCCGCTCCTGCCGGCGCCGGTCGCGCTCCTCACGGCGCTGCTCGCGATCCTGCCAGCGCTGCTCGCGATCGGTCACGGCGTGGCGGAGGTCTTCGCGATCCGCTTCCCGGCTCGCGTCCTGCTCTGTGCGGCCGACCTCGTCATTGCTGATCTCGTCATTGGTCACGACGCACCTCCGCCGGTTTTTTCCGGGTAGCTCTCGCTGCGGCTCCTCCGGGCTCCGTCGAAGATCGCCCGCAACACCATGACTCCACCGACGATGATGAGTAGCAGCGGCCAGGACGACTCCCAGTTCAGGTCGAAGAGGTGCAGGTTCACGAGCTGGAGCCAGACGGCGACGCCGATCAGGCTGATGCCCGACCACGCGCTGCCCGGTTTGAAGAGCTTCGACACGCCGATGGCAGCCAGGAACAGCGGCCAGTAGTTCCGCGTGATGTCGTGGACGTTGGCGATGTGGAGCCGCTCCAGGAGAAAGAGCGTTCCCATCCCCATGAGGAGCACTCCCCAGAAGAGGCTGTCGGTGTTCACCGCGCGGCGTTGCGGCGTTGCGCCATTGAAGTCGTTCATTGTGTCCTCGCTTCCGTGTTCTTGATCTCGATACCGCCCATCACGACCATGCCGCGGACGATGAGCTGGCGCCCGCCCCGGGCGGCGCTCGTCTTGATCTCGATGCCGCCCATCACCGGCACGACGTCGGCGATCACTTCCCACCCCGGCGGCACCCGGATTTCCACTCCGCCCCACATGGCCAGGACTTCGACGACGATCGGCCCGTCGTAGGTCTCGGGCTCCGTGAGCTCGACGTGATGCCCACCCATGAACGCCAGCAGCCTCCGGCCGGCCAGCTCATTCGCCGGCTGGATGATCTTCCGGCTGTCGAGCACCGCCCACCTGTTCTCTCCGGCCGGCATGGCGTTGGCAATGAGCGCGGTAGGCACGACGATGCCGAACGCCCGTAGCACGATCACCAGCCCCACTCCGATCAACAGCAGCGGCCACACCACGGCGAATGAGAACCGCATCCAGTGCGCGTTGTGCAGGACCAGCAACGTCCCGGCCGCCATGAGCAGCACGGCCATCCCCCGCGTGCCCGCGTCGCGGAACTTCAGCGCGCCGATGACGACGAGCAGCACGGGCCAGTACCGCAGCACCCGCCCAGCATCGATGAAATCGAGATTGTCGAGCGCCATCAGGACGCCCGCCGCGGTGAAGAAAAGCCCCACCGCCAGCTTCACTTTCCCGATCACCGGCCTCCCCGGCTCTGTCAGTTGCATTTCCATCTGGACTCCTTCCGTCAGACTGCAACACGAAGGTACGCAGGTTCACGCCGTCTGTCGTGGCGCTGCCGGTGAAGGGAGGTTGGGGGCCGGTGAATGGAGACAACTCCGCGACGCGTGGAGGAGTTGAACACACGCGTTGCGGCGAGGAGGCGGTTTGGCCCGCACCTACTAAAGCGCTCGAAACGGAATCCGGGGTAACCCGTTCACCGTCTTGTTGCAAGTTGGCTGGGCTGATCCGGGTGAGTTTGGTGCCGGTGAATGGCGACAACTCTGCGATGCGTAGAGGAGTTGCAGGAATGACAGCCGCAGCGCGTCGTACTCAGCCTGAATCACTCCCCGACGCGTAGAAACGTTGACTTCGAAATCGCCGGAGCACTATCGTTGTTTTCCACATTGAGGATTGGGACTGGGAATTCCTGGTCGGCAACTGGCCCTGAGAGATCGGGGCCTTTTGTTTTACGGAAAGATCTTGAACCCATGCCGCCATCCCGGACGTTCGATGAACTTCGTACGAACGACGTCGAAGGCGCGGTGAGGCTTCGTTGGGTCGGTCTCAATGAGACGACGCGCGATCGGGTAGGCGCACAAGTCGGCAATCTGATGGCCTAGGACATTGGCTTTCTTCGAGACGAACTTCAGTTCGAAGTCAATGGACGTGAAGTCGTGATAGTAGGAGCCGTCCTTCAGGAGTTGAAGGAATGCGAGCCGCAGCGCATCGTCCTCGTTCTTTCCTCGCGCTTCGGCGAGAAGCGTGACCTGCTTTTGGCCCACTTCATCCAGGCGAGCCTTTAGTCGTTCCATGCCAAACTCGAGCGCGAGCTCGTATGGGTTGCGGCACGCTTTCCCGTATCTTTCCTTGTGTGATTGCTTTTGAATCGCAATCGCAATCAGTTCGAACGAAGCCCGCCCCATCAGGTCCGAGAGCTCGCGGTGAAAGCTCTCGCGCTTGTCCGGAACCTGCAGGAAAGAGAAGTCTGCGAGTGCCTTACGGATGTCGCGCGAGTGCAGAATGACGCCATCGTGTCCGCAGTGTTTGATTTTGAACCGGACGAACTCAGGAACAAGCGTTCCCGCGTAGACTTCGTCGTCGCAGATCACGAACACCAGCACGAAGACAGGGAAGTCCTTATCGACAGGATCGAGCGATTGGTCGCCCGCCTCGTCCAGAAAAACCATCAACGGCATCGGCGAGTAATCGTACGGCACTCCATCCCTTCAGGAGCCGCTTCAGTCTGCGCGACCGATGCCCCCACCCCTTCCAGCCTTTCAGCCTTTCAGCCTTTATCCCCCCGCCCTCTGCGCGTCCACCACGGCGATTGCGGCCATGTTCACGATGTCGTTCACGTCGACGCCGCGCTGGAGCACGTGGACCGGCTTCGACATGCCCTGGAGGATGGGCCCGATCGCTTCGGCGCCGCCGAGGCGCCAGAGCAGCTTGTAGACGGCATTGGCGGCGTCGAGATTGGGGAAGACCAGCACGTTCGCGTCGCCTTGCAGCACGCTCCAGGGATAGTCGTGCTGGGCGATGTACGGGACCACGGCCGTGTCGGCCTGCATCTCGCCGTCGACGATGAGGTCGGGGCGTCGCTCCTTGAGGATCTCCACGGCGTGGCGGACCTTCTCGGCCTGGGGATGCGGCGTCGAGCCGAAGTTCGAGAACGACACCATGGCGATGCGCGGCTCGAGGTTGAAGCGGCGCGCCGTCTCGGCCGTCATGCTGGCGATCTCGGCGAGCTGCTCGGCGTTGGGGTCGATCGTCACCGTCGTATCGGCCAGCACCAGCATCTGGCCCTTGAACATCAGCAGGTAGGCGCCGGAGACGTTCTTCACGCCGGGGCGGGTCTTGATGATCTGCAGGGCCGGGCGGATGGTGGCCGGGTAGTACGCGTGCAGGCCGGCGATGACGCCGTCGGCATCGTTCTCCTCCAGCATCATCATGGCGAAGTAGTTGCGGCTGTTCAGGATGCGCCTGGCGTCGGCGAGCGTAATGCCGTGGCGGCGGCGCAGCTCGGCGAAACGATGCGCGTAGCGGTCGTAGTGCGGCGACTGCGTCACGTCGATGATCGTGACCTTGGCCGGGTCGACGTGGTGTTTCTCCAGCAGCGGGGCCACCACTTCGCGCTTCACCAGCAGGATGGGATGGGCCATCCCCTCGTCGATGAGGATCTTGGCCGCGCGGACGATCTTTTCCTGATCGCCCTCGGGGAAGACGATGCGCTTCGGATCGCGCTTGGCCTGGTCGTAGACGCCGTGCATCATCCCGCGGGCGCGTCCGAGGAGGCGCTCCAGGCGGCGGCGGTACGCTTCGAAATCGGTGATCGGCTCCTGGGCCACGCCCGTCTCCGCCGCAGCGCGGGCCACGGCCACGGGGACGCTGAGCAGCACGCGGTGGTCGAAGGGCTTGGGGATGAGGTACTCGCGCCCGAAGATGAAGCGTTCGCTGCTGTACGCGCGCAGCACGGAATCGGGCACTTCCTCCTTGGCCAGCTCGGAGAGGGCCATGGCCGCGGCGAGCTTCATCTCGTCGTTGATGGTCGTGGCCCGGCAGTCGAGCGCGCCGCGGAAGGTGAAGGGGGAGCCCAGGACGGTGTTGACCTGATTCGGGAAGTCCGAGCGGCCGGTGGCCATGATGACGTCGGAGCGCGCGGCACAGGCGTCGTCGTAGCTGATCTCCGGGTCGGGGTTGGCCATGGCGAAGACGATCGGGTTCGGGGCCATGGCCCGGACCATATCCTGCGTAACGATGCCGCCGATGGAGAGTCCGACGAGGACGTCCGCCCCTTCTACCGCCTCGGCCAGCTTGCGCTTCGGCGTGTCGACCGCGAACTCCTCCTTGTAGGGAGTCATGTCGGTCTTCCGGCCCTTGTAGACCACGCCCTTGCTGTCAGTGAGGATCACGTTCTCTTTGCGCAGCCCCATCTTCAGATAGAGGCGGAGGCAGGCCATGGCGGCGGCGCCGGCGCCGGAGAAGACGATCTTCACATCCTCGATCTTCTTGCCCGTCACTTCGAGGGCGTTCTTCAGCGCGGCCGCGGAGATGATCGCCGTTCCATGCTGGTCGTCGTGGAAGACGGGGATCTTCATCTCCTTCTTCAGGCGCTCTTCGATCTCGAAGCACTCCGGGGAGGCCACGTCTTCGAGGTTGATGCCGCCGAAGGTCGGCTCCAGGAGCTTGACGGCCTGGATGAACGCCTCGGTGTCGCGCGTGTCGAGCTCGAGGTCGAAGACGTCGATGTCGGCGAAGCGCTTGAAGAGGACGGCCTTGCCTTCCATGACCGGCTTACCGGCGGCTGCGCCGATGGCGCCCAGGCCGAGGACGGCTGTGTCGTTGGAGATGACGGCCACGAGGTTGCCCTTGTTCGTGTACTTGTAGACGTCACCCGGATTCTTCGCGATCTCGAGGCAGGGCACGGCGACGCCGGGGGTATAGGCAAGGGCCAGATCGCGCTGGGTGGCGGTGGGCTTGGTGGGAACGACTTCCGTTTTACCCGGGCGGCCGGCCAGGTGGTACTCGAGAGCTTCGTCGCGTGCGTTGTCAGCCATCAGGCGCGCGAGTGTATCCGCAGTTTCGTCCGGCAGAAAGGCCGGTTTCGGGGGGAATCCGTGCGCGGGCGGAGCGCCCCGGGGCCGGGGGCTTTGCACCTAAAGTCAGAAGCATCGGTCTCGGCGCAAGGCTGAAAGGCTGAAAGGAGAAACCCGCGCTGCCTCTGGCCCTTTCAGCCTTTCAGCCTTCCAGCCTTTTGGATCAGGCTCCGAACCGACTTGGGTGTAAGACCGGGCCCGGGCTCAGAACGTCCAGGAGATCGGCGTCGCCGTGTCGGGAACGGCAACGTGATA
This sequence comes from uncultured Thermoanaerobaculia bacterium, assembly GCA_964650405.1. GTDB lineage: Bacteria > Acidobacteriota > Thermoanaerobaculia > Gp7-AA8 > Gp7-AA8 > CAZYTO01. The sequence goes on from CAZYTO010000141.1 coordinate 12,500, forward strand.
CATCACACTGTCGATCGTGACGTCCAGAGCCGTGTACTGCTCCGGGCCGTTGGCGCGGCGCATCACCCGCTCCACGGCGAACGTCGTGATCTTGTCGCCGACGGCCTTCTCGTGGAGGAAAGCCTCGAAGCCCTGGCTGGACACCGCGAGGTCGTCCAGCGAGTTGCCCTGCAGACCATGCGCCCAGATCGCGGCGGCCTTCAGCTTGGCGCCGCTCTGCATGGCCGTGAACATGGCCGTGACGCGCGCCCTGGCGTTGTCCTCCGGCGTGGCCTGGCTCTGCAGGTTGGCCATCATCGTGGCCGGATCGGTCGAAGAAGACGTCGCGGGCGTGGCGTCGGTCGAGGTCTCGTTGATCTGCAGTCCCTGCGGCGGCGCCTGATTCTTCTGCCCCATCCGCGCCCGCGCCGAACGGCCGAACTTCTCGGCCATCTGCTCCATGGAGGGATCTCCGGGCTTTCGGGAGAAGTGAATGCCGGCCCAGACGACGAGGATCACCACGGCGGAGACAGCGGCCATGCGTTTCATGGGATGTCGAGTATAGCGAGCCTGGGGTTAAGTTCAAACACGAGCGGCGGCAGGCATCTTCGCCCGCCCGCCGCTCGCTTTGACCCGCTCGCCGTCCGTCTAGCTGGCGCGGCGCTTCCGCTGCTGCGGGGTGTTGTTGTTGTTCTCTTCGCGCTCCGCGGTCCGGCGCGAGGCCGACGAACCGGAGAGATCGTGCGTGCGGCCGGTGAGGTTGTTCCAGGCGATGGCCACGGCCGGAACGATGGTCACGGTCGAGTACGTACCGGCCAGGACGCCGATGAGCAGGATCTCCGCGAACTCGTGGATGACCTTGCCGCCGAAGAGGATCAGGGCGATGAGGACGATGACGACCGAGCCCGAGGTCAGGATCGTTCGCGACAGCGTCTGGTTCATGGCCAGGTTGAGCTGCTCTTCCAGGGTCATCTTCGTCTTCAGCTTCCGGCGGTTCTCGCGCACGCGGTCATACGTCACGACCGTGTCGTTGATGGAGTAACCGACGATCAGCAGCAGCGCGGCCACGATGTTGAGCGACGCTTCGCCGTTGATCATGGCCATGAAGGCCAGCGAGACGATGACGTCGTGGACGATGCAGACGATGGCCGCCACGCCGAACATCAGGTCGAAGCGCACCCAGAGGTAGGCACCCATGGCCAGCGTGGAGAGGATGATGGCCCACATCGCCTTCTGCTGCAGTTCCTTGCCGACCTGCGGGCCGACCGTCTCACCGCCGAGGAGGTTGAACGCGCCGATGAAGGCCTTCTCGTTCAGCACGCGGGCCACGCCCGTCGTGAGGCCGGGGGTGCTCGTGGCCTGGGCCATGCTCGTGAAGATGCCGAGCTCGGAGCGCTTGTTGATGATGCTCTGGGCGATGCCCTTGTAGTAGGTATCGGCCGCCGGCTGCGTCCCCTTGCTGTCGGGATCGGCCTGCTTGAGGAGATCCGTGAGCGCCTGGTAGCCCTGGAAGTTGAGGTCGAGCCGTCCGGCGGCGTCCGGGTTGAGGTCCGTCGACAGTTTGGCCACGACCGCGCCGGCGTAGTCGGTTTCGGTCTTCAGCTTCGGAAGGCGGATGAGCACCGCGCGGTCTTCCGGCTTGCCGTAGCTCTGGATGGAGGCGTCCTTCAGGTCGCCGCGGAGACGGTCCATGGGAACCGCGTCGCGGAACCTCAGGGTGATGTGCGCGCCGCCGGCGAAGTCGATGCCCCAGTTCACGCCGTTCTTGGCGAACAGCGCGAAGCCGACGATGGCCCAGATCACGGAGAACGCGACGGCGTGGAAACGCCACCGTACGAAGTCGTATTTGGTGTTGACGAAAATCTGCATGGTGGTTGTCTCCTCGCCCCTAGATGCTCATCTCGGTCGGGCGATCCTGCGGTTTGTAGTGGATGTCGAAGATCACGCGCGAGACGAAGAACGCCGTGAAGACCGACGCGAAGAGACCGATCAGGAGCGTGACGGCGAATCCTTTGATCGGGCCCGTTCCGAACTGGAAGAGGAAGAGCGCCGAGATGATCGTGGTCATGTGCGTGTCGATGATCGTGCCGAAGGCACGTGCGAAGCCCTGCTCGATGG
>CAZYTO010000142.1:0-14519 GCA_964650405.1 uncultured Thermoanaerobaculia bacterium
CCCAGGAATCGCGGGTCATCGCAGGTCAAGCTGCTCGTTACCAAGGCCCATACGCTCAAGCGGACTGACCTGGCGCCGAATGCGACTGGTTGCAATCAGAACCTCGCCACGGTCAACCTGCATTCGTTGCGGTTGCAGGACCAGACCAGTGCCAACCTGCCGACCGACAACCGTTTCAACGACATCAGGATCGACCGGTATCAGATCAGCTACTTCCGCACGGACGGCGGCAGGGCCATTCCGCAACCGTTCGTTCGCTCCATTTCCGGTCTCATCGTCGCCGGCGGCTCCTCGCAGCTGCTGACCAGTTTCGTGGCCTTTCAGCCTGATGCCGTGACGCAGGCACCGTTCGCCTCGCTCCTTCCCGTGAACGGCGGGCGCGACCCGGAGACGGGCAAGGCCTTCGTGCAGATGGACGTGGTTCTGACCGTCTTCGGCCAGACCCTGGCGGGAGAGAGCGTCTCCGGATCGACGCGCATTCCGCTCACATTCTGTTTCTCTTGTAACGGTTGCGCGTAACCGCGCGCTGTGTGGGTGTGTTGGTGAATCGGGGGACAAGATGAATAACTACGGAACGCGCAAGTGGATGGTGGCGCTGCTGGCGCTGGTGCTCGTCGTGGCAATGACGGGCTGCAAGAGCGAGTCGAGCCCCACGGCACCAAACCCGACGGGAAGTAGCGGCGGAACCGGTCCGACCACGCCCCCCAGCGGCGCGACGGTCACGCTCACCGTCTCCAACAGCACGCCTGTGGTCGATTCGAGCTCGGTCATCACGGCCACGGTCACCCAGGGCGGCACCACCGTTCCGAACGGTACGGCCGTCGAGTTCCAGACGGACGCCGGCTCGTTCGTTCAGGGCGCCAATCCGGCGGTGTTGACGGTGATCAAGACCACCACGAACGGTGTGGCGCAGATCACGATCTTCTCGAGCACGGCCGTCACGGCGACGATCACGGCCACGGTGAACAACGTCACGAAGAGCACCTCCGTACGATTCGTCGATAAGCCGGTCGTCCCGGTGACTCCATCGACCGCTCCGACCATCACCGGTGTGACTCCCTCCATCGGCAGTCCGGCGGGCGGGCAGATCATCACCATCAGCGGCACGAACTTCAAAGCACCGGTGGTCGTCCTCTTCGACGCGGGCACGGGTGCTTCGCCCACTCCGGTCACGGTCGTGTCGGTGACGGATTCGGCCATCCAGGTCATCACCCCGAGGATCAACATCGCGGCCGGACAGCAGCAGAAATTCAGCATCACGGTCATCACGCAGCAAGGCTCGGCGTCGGAACAGCGTGTTTCGGCCGCCGGCGCATTCACGTTCCAGCTCGATGTCCTTACCCCGTCCCCGACGACGGCCAGCCCGGCTACCGGACCGATCGACGGCGGTACCCGAGTGACCATCTTCGGCAGCGGCTTCCAGTCTCCTGTCCAGGTCTTCTTCGGCGCCGCCGAAGCTCAGGTGATCAAGGTGGCCTTCGACCAGCTTCAGGTCATCACACCCACGGCGCGCAGCGCCGGTGTGACGGTGGGTAACGTCGGCATCCGCATCATCAACGTCAACTCGGCGAAGGAAGCGACGCTGGCAGCAGGCTTTGCCTACTCCGAGAAGATGACCATCACCGCCGTCGGACCGACGGAAGGGCCCGCCCTCGGCGGCACCCGCGTGACGATCGAAGGAAACGGTTTCGATACCGGCGGCGTAGCCGTCGTCATCGGCGGCGTCGGTGCGGCACCGGTATTCGTCTCCGGCACGAAGCTCATCGCCATCACGGGAGCACCGGTGATCACGGGTTGCTCGAACGTGGCCGGACCGATTTCCGTGGTGAACATCAACAACGGCGATTCGGCCAATGCCGGCGTCCAGTTCACCTTCATCGTGCAGAAGCCGATCATCCTCAGCGTCACCAACCCGGTAACACCCGGGGCGATGGCCACCATCACCGTCCAGGGCCAGCCAAGCATTCCCCGCATCACCATCAATGGCCAGTCCGTGCAGATCACGGCCACGAGCGTGAACGCAGCCAACAACACCACCACGTATACCGTCATCGTCCCGTCGAACCTGCAGCCGAAGACCCAGGCATGCTCCGGTATCCCCGGCGTCCTGGCTCTCCTGCAGACCGGATTCGACATCGTGATCACCGACGTAGTGAACGGATGTACGGACACGCTGACCCAGGGTGCGGTCATCAATCCGCCCAACGCCGTGGTAGCCCTCTCGCCGGCCACCTTCTCGTCGTTCAGTTCGACGCTGCCGGTAGTCGGTCCGCCGGCGGTGCCAGGCACGCCGGCGCCGGCGCAGACCGTGACGGTGACCAACACCGGAATCGGCACCTTGACGGTCAACAGCGTCACGCAGGCGGGCGCCGGCTGCGCGAACTTCGCGGTTTCGAATCCGGCCACTCCGGTCGGGCTGAATCAATGCGATCCGTTCCCCATCCAGGTGAATTACACCCGCTCAACGCCGGGAACCGACCAGTGCACGCTGACGGTCAATACGACCGGCGGGAGCCGTACACTGACGCTGAGCGGTCAGGCACAGTAGCAACGCGGAGTACACGAACATCGAAGTGACGAGCCGCCCCTTCGTGGGGCGGTTCGTTTCTGCGGCAATGAGGTTGCGCAGCCCCGCAGGTTGAGAAAGAATTCGCAGGCCAACGCGCCATGGCTCAAGGGCCCAGCAATCCGAAGATCGAAGAGCTGCGATTCCGGCTCAAGGCGGATCCGAAGAGCCGACTCTTCTATCCGCTGGCCGAGGAATTGCGCAAAGTCTCGCAATTCGCCGAGGCTGAGCAGGTGCTGCGCACCGGCCTCACGCACCATTCCACCTATCTTTCCGCCTGGGCCAGCCTCGGCCGCGTCCTCCGTGAACTGGGCAAGAACCGGGAGGCCGTGGACGCCCTGTCGAAAGCTCTCCAGCTCGATCCGGGAAACGTCGTGGCAGCCCGTCTCCTCGCCGACGCCTACCTCGCCCTCGGCGAGAAGGTCGAAGCGATCAAGAAGTACAAGCTCGTTCACGCCCTCCTCCCGTCTGACGAACAGGTCGAGGAGATCATCAGCACGCTCGACGCGGAGCTCAACCCGCCCTCCGCACCTCCGCCGCCCGCGGCGCCGGCCGTGCAGCCGGAGCCACTTCCGTTTGCCGAAGCACCCGAGCGCGAAGCGCTTCCTTTCGCGGGAACCGCGACGCCCGCAGCGGCAGTCGCCGCGGAGCCAGAACCGCTTCCCTTCTCGGAGGAGCCGCCTGCTGCGGCCTCCACGCCATTCCTGGCGGAGCCGGAGCCCGGTCTCTGGATGTCTGAGCCCCCGATCCCCGAGACTCCTCCGATCCCCGATCCCGATCCGGTGAATCCCCAAGAAGTAATCACGAGCGACTACCTGCTGGAGCCGGCGGTCGACTCCGGGCCCGTACCGGAACCTGCGTCGCTTCCCCTGGAGGCGACCTCCGTGGACGACTCGCCGTTCGCCAGCGACGACGCGGCCATTCTGGCTGCCGCCGAGCACACGTTTGTCGAGGAGGAGGGCGCCGCCACCGCCGAAGCGGAGCCGATGCCGGCGCATTCAGAGAGTCCGTTTCAGGAGCCGCCCGCGGCGGCGTCGACTCAGGAGGCGATCGCCGAGGAGGTGTCCGTCGGGAATGAGGTCGGGGATGCCCCGATGACGGCCGGGGAGACGGCCGCCGAGCTCCATACGCCCACCGTGGAGACGCCGTTCTCGTTCGATGAGCCGCTGCCCGCCGCCGCCGCGCCGGCGGAGGATCTCGCCGAGAACGTGGTCATGGCCGACCTCTACGAACGCCAGGGACTGGCGGAAAAGGCGCGGGAGATCTATGAGCACATCCTGCAGCGCGAGCCGCAGAACACGCTCGTACGGGCGAGACTCGAGTCACTCACCTCGCCGGAGGCAGGCGGTTCAAGGAATCCCAGGGTAACGAAGCTGGAGCAGTGGCTGTCCAAGGTGGGTCGCAAAGAGGTCAGCCGTGTTTAGGGAAGTGCTGGCCGGCATACGTGAACGCGTCGAAGGAACATTGGCAGTCAGCCTCATCGGCCTCGACGGCATCGCCGTCGAATCCCTTCGGGGCAACGGCGTACCGCTGGATGCCATGGGCGCGGAGTTCGGCAGTTTCGTCAAGTCGATCCGGGTGTCGGATACCGAGTTCCATACCGGCGATGTGCAGCAGCTCTCGCTGGTCACGGACCGCTATGTCTGCTTCCTTTCGGCAGTCACTCCGGAGTACTTTGTGCTGCTCGTGATGGATCCGGGCGGGAACTACGGCCGGGCGCGCTTCGAATTGGCGCGGGCCCGGCACCTGCTGCGCGATGAGCTCGTCTGAGGAGTCGAATTGAATTTCAAAGAGATACTGGAACTGATCGACAGGGTTGCCGAGCGCGGCATCGCCGCCGTGGAGATCGAGCAGGCGGGAACGAAGGTCCGCATCGAGGGGAAGGCGTCCAATCCTGCGCCCCAGCTCATCCACTCGTACGTCGAGTCCCCTCCCCAGGCCCCGATGCTGCCGGCCATTCCCCTCACGGCCTTACCGGCCGCGGCGGCTCCCCAACCTGGCGCCGCGCCGGCAGCGCCGGCCACCGCGGCCGCTCCCCAGGAAGATGCCGGGGCGCACATCATCCCTTCGCCCATCGTCGGCACGTTCTACCGCTCGCCGAACCCTGAGTCGCCGGTCTTCGTGCAGGTCGGCGACCGGATCTCGAAGGGGCAGGTGCTCTGCATCATCGAGGCGATGAAGCTGATGAACGAGATCGAGTCGGACGTCGAGGGCGTGGTGGTCCAGATCTATCCGCAGAACGGACAACCCATCGAGTACGGGGAACGGCTGTTTGCCATCAAGATCTAAGGTCCGCCGCCGCCGGCTGACGGAGGCCGGCCATCCGCGCCGATGCGGCCCGATGGCACAGCTCCCGACTCCGGAAGCCGACGACTAAGAACCGACCAGTCATGCCGATATCGAAAGTCCTCATCGCCAATCGTGGCGAGATCGCCCTCCGCGTCATTTCCGCCTGCAAGGAGATGGGCCTCAAGACCGTGGCCGTGCACTCCGAGGCCGACCGCGACGCGCTCCACGTCCGCTACGCCGACGATGACGTCTGCATCGGACCGGCTCTCTCGCGCCAGAGCTACCTGAACATCTCCTCCATCATCGCCGCCGCCGAGATCACGGGGGCCGACGCCATCCACCCCGGTTACGGCTTCCTCGCCGAGAACCCGCACTTCGCCGAGATCGTCGGCGAATGCCAGATCAAGTTCATCGGGCCGACCCCCGAGGCCATCCGGCTGATGGGAGACAAGTCGAATGCCCGCGACGCGGCCAAACGCGCCGGCGTGCCGATCCTTCCCGGCAGCGACGGTCCGGTGCGCTCGGTCGACGACGCCGTGGACGTGGCCCGGACGATCGGATTCCCGGTGATTCTCAAGGCCTCGGCCGGCGGCGGCGGACGGGGAATGCGCATCGTCGGCAGCGAGGACTCCCTTCAGGGCGCCTACGATGCGGCCCGCAGCGAGGCTGAGCGGGCCTTCGGCTCCGGCGACGTCTACATCGAGAAGTACCTCGAGCGACCGCGCCACATCGAGATCCAGGTGTTCGGGGACGTCTACGGCCGGGTGGTATCCCTGGGCGAGCGCGAATGCTCCATCCAGCGCCGCCACCAGAAGCTCATCGAAGAGTCGCCCTCTCCGGCCATCACCGACGAGCTCCGGCGGCAGATGGGAGAAGCGGCCATCCGCCTCTGCAAGGCCGTGAACTACGTCAATGCCGGCACGATCGAGTTCCTCTACCAGGACGGACAGTTCTATTTCATGGAGATGAACACCCGCATCCAGGTCGAGCACGCCGTCACGGAGGAAGTCACGGGCATCGACCTGGTCAAGGAGCAGATCCGTGTTGCCGATGGCGAGCCCCTGTCGATCCCGGACGGCAACTTCCGTCTGCGCGGTCACGCCATCGAGTTCCGCATCAACGCCGAGGACCCGCGGACCTTTGCTCCGAACCCGGGCAAGATCCGCGAGTTCCACCTTCCCGGAGGCCCCGGAGTGCGCGTCGATACGGCTGCGTACCGCGACTACGTCGTTCCCCCGCACTACGACTCGCTCATCGCCAAACTGGTCGTGCGGGGGAAGGACCGCGAGGAAGCGATGGCCCGCGGCCGCCGGGCCCTGGAGCTGTTCATCGTAGAAGGGGTGAAGACGTCCATCCCCCTGCACCGCGCCATCCTCGAGAGCAGCCGCTTCCGGAGCGGCGATCTGTCGACCCGTTTCATGGAATCGTTCGAGTGGTGAATGCTCGTTGTTCGTTGTTCGTTGTTCGTTCTCCGTTGTTCGTGATTCCCGGGTGTCGCGAGGACGAACAACGAACAACGGACAACGAACAACGGACAACGAACAACGACCCCGAGTACCTGCCCGGGAATCGCTGGAGTGATACATTTGTGGTGTCTTCAGCGATGAAAATCTATCTCGTGGGCTTCATGGGGGCGGGAAAGACCACGGTCGGCCGCGAGCTGGCGGCCCGGATCGACGCCCCGTTCTTCGACCTCGACGAGCTGATCGTCGCGGCCGAGAAGCTGTCCATCAAGGACATCTTCGTGACCCGGGGGGAGGCCTATTTCCGCAAGCGCGAGCGCGACGTCCTCCGCTCGACGCACTACCTGGAGCGGGCCATCATCGCTACGGGCGGCGGGACGTTCACCTTCGACGAGAACGTTCAGTTCATCCAGCAGGAGGGCCTGTCGGTCTACCTGGCCGCGCCGTATGCCCTCCTGCGCTCGCGCATCGAGGTCAAGGGCGACCGGCCGTTGTTCCGGGATGACTTCGCCACCCTGGAGCTCTTCACCAACCGGCTTCGCTACTACAAGATGTCCGATGTGACCCTGGAGATCCGGGAGCAGGAGACGCCGTCGGAGATCGTGGAGCGGCTGGTGCTGGAGCTGCCGAAGAACTTCCTGGAATCGGTGCGCCGCGTGGCGCGGAGGAGCATTTGAGGTCGCTCATCGTCAGCGACCTGCACTCCAACGCCGAGGCCCTCAAGGCGGTGATGGCCCGGGTGCGGCGCAAGAAGTTCGACCGGGTGATCTGCCTCGGCGACTTTGTCGGCTACGGGGCACAGCCCAACCAGGTGCTCGACACCATGCGTACGATGAAGGCGACCAAGCTCTACATCCGCGGCAATCACGACCGCGTCGCCTCCGGCGCCGACGAGGGGGAAGACTTCAATCACGCGGCGCGCTTCGCCGCATACTGGACGCGCGACCACCTCTCCGCGCCGAATCGCCGCTTCCTCCAGTCCCTGCCCCTCGGCCCCATCCGCGAGGATTCGCTTCTCGTCTGCCATGGCGCCCCCCATGACGAGGACGAGTACGTCTTCAACGAGGGGAACGCCCGAAGGATCTTCGAGTGGGATGACTCGCCGATCATCCTCTACGGCCACACCCACCTGCCGGTCATCTTCACCATGGACGCCCGCGAGCGCATCCGCGGCTACGCCGTACGCGGCGACGCGCGGGTGAAGCTCGACCCCTCGCTCCGCTACCTCATCAACCCCGGCTCGGTCGGCCAGCCCCGCGACCGCAACCCGCAGGCATCGTTCGCCATGCTCGACCTCGGCAAACGGACCGTCCACTTCTTCCGTGTCGACTACGATGTAGAAAAGACCCAGGCGTCGATTCTCAAGGCCGGCCTTCCGCCGATCCTGGCCCACCGGCTGAGGCATGGGACGTAGGACGAGTGCCGAGTGCCGAGTGCTGAGTGCCGAGGTTTGAAACGAGGATCGCTCGGTAACCCGCAAAACCCTGGCACTCGGCACTGCTTCTCAGTCCTTCCCCGGTGACGGGCTGTCCTCACCTGTGGAGCAATTCCGTGACACGGCCGTTGTCTGCCGCCCGCAACTCTCTGATTCCAAATGAGGAATACTCGTCCGTACGATGGCACGTGGCCCGCACTCCGTAGTGTCCGGCACATGCAGGAGACACACTCCATGAAACGCTCCGTTCTCTTCCTCCTCACCCTGGTGCTGGCGATCCCGGCCTTCGCTGACAAGGGCCGCGATCAGTCCTACTTCACGTACGACGACGGCGGCACGATCCTCAAGCAGGGCGACGACGGCCGCGAGGTCGACGTGCGGGTGAACCTCCCCGTCTATCCCGGAGACGACGTCACCACCGCTCGCCGCGGCCGGTCGGAGATCCGCCTCTCCGACGGCAACGTCCTGGCCCTCGACCACGACACCTCCATCCACATCAAGTCGATCCTCGATTCGTATGACAGCGAGGACACCCAGACCATCATCGAGCTGCGCTACGGCCATGTGGCCATCGAGCGCACCGGCGCCGGGCAGGACTTCGTCCGGCTCGATACGTCCAGCGCCAGCTACGTGGCGTACGACCAGGCCACCTACGCCGTGGAAGCCGACGGCCGCGGCAAGGACCGCGTGCTCGTGTTCGACGGCTCGGTGGAAGTGCGCACGCCGCAGAAGACCATCAAGATCCGCTCCGGTGAAGAGGCGCGCGTCGACGATCAGGGTCTCTACGGTCTGGTGAGCCAGCCCCGCGGCACCGGCGACGACTTCGAGCGGTGGTTCCTCCGCCGCGCCGAGCGCTACGACACGGCCGGCCGCTACGTCGATCACTCCATTGCGTATTCCGAGTCGGATCTCGCCGACTACGGCTCGTGGGTCTACGTCGACAGCGTGAGCGGCTGGTGCTGGCGCCCGCACGTCGCCGTCGGCTGGCGGCCTTACTACAACGGCTACTGGCACCATGGCCCGAACGATTGCCTGGTGTGGGTCTCCTATGAGCCGTGGGGCTGGGCCCCGTACCACTACGGCCGGTGGGCGTATGACCCGGGCTTCGGCTGGGTATGGCTGCCCGGCGCCTCCTATGCTCCGGCCTGGGTCTACTGGATGTACGGCCCGAGCTACATCGGCTGGGCGCCGATGGGGTGGTACGACTGCTACGCTCCGTACTACGGCTGGGCCTACCGTCCGTACATGCGCGCCCGTTTCGAGATCGGGTTCGGGTTCTACGGCCGGGTGCGGGTGAGCGACATCGACCTGCGTCCCTGGACGTTCGTCACTCCTGACCGCATCGTTTCCACGCGGGTCGACCAGGCCGCGCTGACGGCCGACGCCGTTCGCGACCGCCTGCGCCGCGGAGGGGCCGGCGAGTTCGCCACCATCGGCTCCGCCCCCGCACGTTTCACTCACGCTGATCTCAGGGATCCGGCTGCGGCGGTTGGCAGCATCATCCGCCGTGGGATCGGAAGTGGTACCGGCAAAGAGGGCTCCGGGTCCGCGGTGGATATGACTCCATTCTTCCGCCGCGACCCGGAGGTCTCGACCACCGTGCGCGACCGGATCGTCCGCACCCGTCCGGCCGTGGTGACGCCCCCGCCCACGAGCGCCGGCGGCGGCAGCATCGGCCGCGGCTCGATCAGCGGCGTGCCGAGCCCCGGCACACCGGGAACGCTGGAAGGCCGCGTGAACCGCGGCGACGGCAGCTCTCTCCGCGGGGACAATCCCCTTGGTAACGTTCCCGCCGGGACGCTCCATCGCGGCGACAATCCGTCGGCCGGCTCCGGCGCCCCGGTCATCGACCGCGGCAGCCATGATCCGTTGCGCGTACCGGTTGTGCAGACGCCCCCTCCGGACCGCGGCAGCACCTGGCGTGAGCACATCGAGCGCGAGCGGCCGTCCACGCCTCCCGTGACTGTGGTGGAGCCGCTGCCCACCTCGTCGAACAATGACCGCTCCTCGGGCGATTCGTGGCGCGGCCGCATGGTGAACCGCGGCGGCGACCGCGGCGATTCGGGCAACGGCAACGCCGGCGGCGGCTCGGGAACCACAGGCTCCGGAGCGGGCTCACGGACCGGGGACACGTCGCATTCGGGGAATGACCACGGCAGCGACATCCCGCGCCGGATCATCGACCGCATCGGCGGCGCTCGTATCTATGGTGACGACGGCTCCGCGGGCCGCAACCGCGAAGGCGACAACGGCTCCGTGGGCCGCAACCACGAAGGCGACAACGGCTCCGGCCGCGGTCACCAGAATGACAGCGGCTCCTCCGGCCGCGGTCACGAAGGGAGCGGCGGCTCGGGTCGAAGCGGCTCCGGATCCTCCTCCGGCAGCTCCGGTTCGAGCGCGCCGCGCTCTTCGTCGCCGCCGCCTTCTTCTTCGCACAGCAGCTCCCCGCAGCCCAGCTCGTCCTCCGGCTCGGGGAGCCACAGCTCCGGCGAGTCGCATTCCAGCAGCAGTTCGGGGAAGAAGAACTGACGGAGCACGGAAAGGCTGAATGGCCGGAAGGCTGGGGAGGCTGAGAGGGCAACGCCTTTCAGCCTTTCGTCCTTTCAGCCTTCCAGCCTTTGCGGCATCCTCCGATAGAATCCGCCCGTCGATGTCCCTAGCCCTCTTCTTTGCCCTTTACTGTCTGGAGGCCGGTCTCTTCTTCATCGTGGTCCCGTGGACGCGCGTGTGGACCCTCAGCCCGCTGTGGCAGGGGAACCCGGCCCTGGCGGCGTGGGCGCTGGATCCGTTCGTGCAGGGCTTCGTCTCCGGCTTCGGCGTCGTGCACGTGATCATCGGCATCAAGGACATCCTGGCCATGGCCCGGGAGCGCCGCAACGAGGTGTGGGAGGAACGCAATTCGCGCTGAAGACCGCTCCCGTCTCGTGCTCCCGCTCATCGTCGGAGCGTTGCTGGCCGGCCTCTGCTGGGCCTTCCCGAAGTACCTCCGGTTCGGCGACCAGGACCTCACGGAGTACGTCAAGTTCCTGGCGGCGCTGGCCTTCATCTTCTTCATCGTCCGCGTCGTGGACATCGTGGTGTTCGACATCGTCATGTCGCGGCGCCGCAACGTCATCGCGCCGCTGCTCCTGCGGCAAATCCTCAGCCTGGTCCTCTACTTCCTGCTCTTCGCATGGGCGCTGGACGAGTTTCTGAAGCGCGACATCCGCCCCGCGCTGGCCGGCGGCGCCGTCATCGCGGCGATCCTCGGCCTGGCTCTCCAGGAAACCCTGGGCAATCTCTTCAGCGGCATGGCCCTCCACCTCGAAGGGGGATTCGAAGTGGGGGACGTGCTGCATTCGGGCGATTACATCGGGGTCGTGGAGAACGTGAGCTGGCGGGCCACGCGGATCCGCGGGTTCAATCACCAGATCGTGGTCCTGCCGAACTCGGTCATCGCCCGGGAGCGGCTGGAGGTCTTCCCCCACAACAACCTCAACGGCCGGGTGCTGCAGGTGGGCGTCGATTACCACGTGGCGCCGGCCACCGTCATCGGCATCCTCACCCAGGCCACGGCGCACGTCGAGGGCGTGGCCCGGGAGCGGCCCTGCATCGTACGGGTGGCGTCGTTCAACGACTCGGCGGTGATCTACGAGGTGAAGTACTTCACCCGCGACTACTCCCTGCGCGACCGCATCGACGCCGACATCCGCAAGGCCATCTGGTACGCCCTGCACCGCAACGGCATCTCCTTCGCCACGCCCGTCCTCTCGTACGCCCCGTACACGCCCCCCAAGCTCGAGCACTCCGTGCCGTCGGACGAGATTGCCCAGCGCCTGGAGGAAGTGGACGTCCTCACGCCGCTCCCCGACGCCGCCCATGCGGCCATCGCCGCCGCCACGAAGGTCCACGTCTACTCGAAGGGTGAAGCGATCCTGCATGCCGGTACGGCCGGGGACTCGATGTTCGTCGTCCACTCCGGCACGGTCTCCGTGCGCATCAGCGATCCGGGCGCGGCCGGCGGTCATGAGCTGGCCCAACTGGGGCCGGGCAGCGTCTTCGGCGAGATGGCCCTGCTGACCGGAGAGAAACGCACCGCCGACGTCATCGCCATCACCGACGTGGTGGCCCTGGAGATCGGCAAGGACTCCCTGCAGCCCATCCTGCAGGAGAGCCCCGAGCTCGCCGGCGCCATCTCGGAGAAGATGATCGAGCGCCGCGATCACCTGGCCATGGTCCGCGCCGAGAACGAGGAAGAGGAGTCGCAGACCATCCTCTCGCGGATTCGGGCATACTTCGGGCTTTAGAGTCGCTTATTCGCTGAGTCGCTTATTCGCGGGTCGCTGCTGAAATCTGCTGCTCTGCGAATAAGCGAACAGCGAATAAGCGAATAGGCGAATAAGCGAATAAGCGAATAAGCGACTATGAAGCGCCTCCTCATCGTCGAAGACAAGGAATCGCTCGCCCACATGCTGCGGGAAGCGGTGGAGAGCGACGGTCTGGAGCCGGACGTGGCGGCGAACGGAAGCACGGCCGTCGACTGGATTGCCGCCGGTCGCCGCTATTTCGCCGTGGTCACGGACCTCCGCCTTCCCGGCGCCGATGGGATCACGGTGCTCAAGCAGGTGCGGGAGAGCGATCCCGACTGCCCGGTGATCGTCATGACGGCCTTCGGGACGATCGAGAATGCCGTCGAGGCCATGAAGCTCGGGGCCTTCGACTTCATCCAGAAGCCGGTCGACGTCGACCACCTGCTGCTGCTCCTGCGCCGCTGCCGCGAGCACCGCGAGCTGCGGACGGAGAACCTCCTGTTGAAGGAAGAGTTCCGGCAGCGCTACCGCCTGCCGGCCATCATCGGGGAGTCGCCCCGCATCGTGGAAGTGTCGAACGCCATCCAGCGCGTGGCGCCGACCGATTCCACGGTGCTCCTGCAGGGAGAGTCCGGCACGGGCAAGGAGCTCTTCGCCCGCGCCATCCACCAGCTCTCACCGCGCCGCGACCGCCCCTTCGTGGCCATCAACTGCGCGGCCATCCCCGACACGCTCATCGAGAACGAGCTCTTCGGACACGAGAAGGGCTCGTTCACCGGAGCGACCGGGCGGCAGATCGGAAAGTTCGAGCTGGCCGACGGCGGCACGCTCTTTCTCGACGAGATCGGCGAGCTCGGTACGGCCGTGCAATCCAAACTGCTGCGCGTGCTGCAGGAGCGCCGCTTCGAGCGCATCGGCGGAGTCGCGCCCGTGGACGTCGACGTGCGCATCATCTGCGCCACGAACCGCAACCTGGCCGACGACGTCAGGCACGGCCGCTTCCGCGAAGACCTCTGGTTCCGCATTCACGTCTTTCCCGTGACCATCCCGCCGCTTCGCACCCGGGTCGAGGATCTGGAGCCGCTGGCGGATTTCTTCGTGCAGAAGTTCGCCCGCGAGCTGAAGAAGCCGAAGCTGCGCCTGAGCGATGCGGCACGCCTGGCCCTCCGCGGCTACGACTGGCCGGGCAACATCCGCGAGCTGGAAAACGCCGTCGAGCGCGCCGCCATCCTCTGCGACGGCGACACCATCGAGCCCCGCGACCTCAGCCTGGCCGCCGGCGAGCCCTCCCTCGAGACGCTCGACCTCTCCGGTACCCTCGCCGAAGCCACCGACCGTGCCGCGAGAGTCATCGAAGCAATGAAGCTCCGCGACGCCCTCCAGCACACGAATTCCCGCCAGGAAGCCGCCGATTTCCTCGGCATTACCCCCCGCACCCTCGCCGCGAAGCTGAAAGAGCACGGGCTGGAGGGGACGGAGTCCTGAGTGCCGGGTACCGGGTACCCCAGTGCCGAGTGCCGAGTGTACACAGGCTTTATCAACGTGCACGCGGGCCGCGTCAACGGGCCGCGTCAACGGCAGCCGTTACCCGGGACCCGTTACCGGGACCCGTTACCCGGCACCCGCGCTACAGCGCCCCGCCGAGCACCGCCTGCACGATGGCGTCGACGTCCGTGCGGCCGAGGAGGAGGGGGGCGATGAGGAGGTCGGCGACGAGGGCGGGGTCGCGTTTCACGTTCGCCTGGGTCAGGACAGCCAGGAGGCGCCTGTGGTCGGGGACGATGGCCGCGCGGAGGACCTCGTAGAGCTCCGGGTCGCTTCCGACGTCGCCGCCGAGGCGGAGAAGGGAGAGGATGTCGTTAAGGAGGCGGACGAGGTCGCGCTCGAGGGAGCCGCTGCTGGGGGAGTGATCGCGGTTGGCGGGGGAGAGGGCGGCGGCGATCATCGCGCCCTTGGACGGCCAGCGGCGGTAGACGGTCGTCTTGGCCACGCCGGCCCGCTCGGCGACGGCGTCGACGGTCAGGTCGCGGTAGCCCTTTTCGCGGAGCATGGACAGCGCCACGGTGAGGATCTCCTCATCGGCGCCGGCCCGTCGCGGCCGCCCACGGCTGCGTTTCGGCCGCTCCTCGAACATCTCACTCCCCTCCTGCTCCGAAGCGCCTTTCGGTGGCCCAACTCCGCTGTGCCGGATCGACCAGGGCATAGCCGTAGCCGTGGATGGTGCGGAGGTAGGCGGGATTGCGCGGCGTGCGCTCCAGCTTGCGCCGGATGGCGTGCACGTAGACGGCGACGATCTTTTCCGAGGCGTCATTGTCCCAGAGGCTGGAGAGGAGCTCCTCCACCCGGACGGCGCGCGGGGAGCGCTCGGCCAGGAAGACGAGCAGCTCGAACTCGCGGCGGGTGAGGCCGACGGCGCGGCCGGCCACGAAGGCGTCGCGCCGCCCGCGGTCGACGACCCGCTCGCCGACGCGGATCCC
>CAZYTO010000143.1:0-14477 GCA_964650405.1 uncultured Thermoanaerobaculia bacterium
CCGGCTTCTTGTGCGAGGCCGGCCGCTTCGGCGCGTGCCGCGGGCGGGCGGCGGCCTTCGGCTTCGGCTCCTTCATCGTGGCCAGCATCTTCACTTCCGACTTCGTCAGCTCGCGCCACACTCCCGGCGTCAGCTTCGGATCGGAGAGCGGACCGATGGCCACGCGCTTGAGCTTCATCACCGGATGACCCATGGCCTGGAACATCTTGCGGATCTGCTGCGTGCGTCCTTCGCGCAGCTTCACTTCGAACCAGGCGTTGCCTTCCTCGTCGCGGCGGCCGGTGGTCTTGAGGCGCTCGATCTCGCAGGGCAGGGTGCGCTTGCCGTCGAGGGTGATGCCGCGCTGCAACTTGTCGACGACGCGGTCCTCCGGCACGGCACGCACCTTCACGTGGTAGGTCTTGACCGAGCCGTGGGTGGGGTGGGAGACCTTGAAGGCCAGCTCGCCGTCGTTGGTGAGCAGCACCAGCCCCTCGGAGTGATAGTCGAGCCGGCCCACGGGATAGATGCGCTCGCGGATGCCGCGCACGAGCTGCAGCACCGTGCGCCGCCCCTGCGGGTCCTCCACCGTGGTCATCACTTCCTTTGGCTTGTAGAGAAGGATGTAGCGGTGCGGCTCCGCCTTGGTGATGAGCTTTCCGTCGACCTTGATGTGATCGCGATCGGCATCGGCTTTCGAGCCGAGCTCGGAGACGACACGGCCGTTGACCGTTACCCGTCCCTCCCGGATCATCGCCTCCGCTTCGCGTCGCGATGCGAATCCGGCGTGGGCGATGATTTTCTGCAATCGCTCGTGCATCAATGTTCGACGTCGTGCGTCGCCGAGGGATTGTAACGTGAACTCACGCGCAGTGAACGCGTTCTCTCCATCGAATGTTCAGGCGGCAAGTGGCGTGCGGCGTGCGGCGAACGGGAGAAATGGTGTCCGCGTCCGCGTTCGCGCTTGCTCGCCGCGGTCATTCGTCGAAGGACAGCTTGCGCGCGTCGGCCATCTCCTGCGGCGCTTCGTCGATCGTGTCGTCCGCGCCGCGCGCGCCGTGGCCCGACAACTCGTCGAGCGCCGCCGCTTCGACCTCCGCCGCTTCCTCGCTCGTGGCCGGCTCCGTGATCTGATCGGCCGATACCGTGATCTCCGGCGCGTTCTCGATGGCGATGACCAGGTCCTCGTTGATCGCTTCCCCGATCAGATCGCCGAACTCCTCGAGCCGCGGCAGGTCGCGGATGTCGTTCAGGCCGAAGTGCACCAGGAAGTCCTTCGTGGTGCGGTAGAGGAACGGACTGCCCACGACGTTCTTCCGCCCGGCCACGCGGATCATGCGCCGCTCCAGCAGCGTGCGGATGGCCTGGTTCGAATTCACGCTGCGGATGTCGGAGATCTCCGGCGCCGTCACCGGCTGGCGGTAGGCCACGATGGCCAGCGTCTCCAGCGCCGCCAGGGAGAGACGGTTCGTCCCCTTGCGGGCGAAGTACTTCTTCAGCGTCTCGTTGTGATCGGGACGCGTGGCCAGGCGCCACCCGCCGGCCGTCTGCTCCAGCATGAAGCCGCCGACGTTCGCCTCCAGCAGCCGCTTGATCTCGTCGAGCTGCGCCGTGATGGCCTCACGGCCTTCATCGAACGCCTCCACGAGGTCGTCGACCTTCACCGGTTCATTGGAGATGAAGAGGATGGCCTCGATGGCCGCTCGAAGTTCTGTTGCATCCATGGGCATATGTGGTTACGCAGAAGGCTGAAAGGCTGGAAGGCCGAAAGGAAAGTCGCTAACCCTTCCAGCCTTTCAGCCTTTCAGCCTTCCAGCCTTTCGTTAGCTGTCAAACATGGCAAACCGCGTCTCATCCACCTCCACTCCCGTCGCGGCCACTTCGATGTCGCCGAACGTGTCGCGCTGCTTGAGCGAGATGCCGCCCAGGCGCACCAGCTCCAGCATGCCCAGAAAGACGGCGATCAGCTCGTTGCGGTCGCGGCCCTCCAGGAACCACTGCAGGCGGATGGGCGACTTCTCCTTCAGCTTGGCGAAGAGCTCGGCCATCTTCTCCGACACCTTGTGGATGGTGCGCTGCAGCTCGATGGCCTGGGGGTGGTTGACCTTGTAGCGGTTCAGGGCCGTGCGGAAGGCGTCGATGAGGTCGAAGAGCGACACCTCGCTCATGTCGATCTCTTCCTGCTCCGCACCCGGCAGGGGCATGGGAGGCCGCGACCACATCCCCATGCGCACGACGTCCAGCTCGGCGAACGTCTCCGCCACGGCCTTGTAGCGCTGGTACTCGAGCAGCTTCTTGACCAGCTCCTCGCGCGGATCCTCCACGGGCAGATCGGAGCTCTCGTCGCGCGGCAGCAGCATCTTCGACTTGATGTGGATGAGCAGCGCCGCCATGTAGATGTAGTCGGCGGCCACGTCCAGGCTCAGCTCCTCCATCGTGTCGAGGTATTCGTTGTACTGCTCCGTGATGGTGACGATGGGGATGTCATAGATGTCGACCTTGTTCTGCTTGATGAGATGCAGGAGGAGATCGAGCGGACCATGGAAGGACGGCAGGGTGATCTTGTAGGCGGTTTCGTCTTCTTCGTTGTCCGGCGCAGTCAAATCATTTTGAACAGGAGGCAGCAGAGGAAGCAGAGGGGTCGCGGAGGTTTCCTCTGCTACCTCTGCTTTCTCCTGTTCTTCCTTTTCCCCGTTCGCCACGAAGTCTTTTTGAACAGGAGCCAGCAGAGGAAGCAGAGGGGTTGAGGAGGTTTTCTCTGCTACCTCTGCTTTCTCCTGTTCTTCCCCCTCGCCGCTAGCCGCAGCCAAGTCATTTTGAACAGGAGGCCGCGGAGGAAGCAGAGGGGCCGCGGCGGTTTTCTCTGCTTTCTCTGCTTGCTCCTGTTCGTCCGGCTCCCCGCCGGCTCCATCCCGCGAGCCGCTCGCGGTCACTTCCGGGCTCTGTTCTTCCCGCTCGCCGCTCGCCGCTTCCCGCTCGCCCCGTCCAACCCTGCTCATCCGAGCTCCGGAAAATCGATCTGCATGGCCTTGCGCACGCTAGTCAGAGTCTCCGCGGCGCGCTCGCGGGCCCGCCGCCCGCCGTCCCGCAGGACGTTCCAGACGATCGAGGGATCGCGGTCGATCGCTTCGCGGCGCTCGCGGATGGGGCGTAGCGCCTCGATCATGATCTCCGCCAGCATCTTCTTGTCGTCCACGCAGCCGATCTGCGCCGTGCGGCACTCGTGGTCGACGCGGGCGATGGTCGCCTCGTCCGAGAACAGCTTGTGGAACTGGAAGAGATTGCAGATGTCGGGATTGCCGGGGTCCTTGCGGCGGATGCGGTTCGGGTCGGTGAACATCGTCGACACCAGCGTGCGGATCTCGTCCGCGCTCGCCGTCAGGCCGATGGTATTGCCGTAGGACTTCGACATCTTGCGGCCGTCCAGCCCGGGCACCTTGGGCGTGGCCGTGAGCAGCACCTGCGGCTCGGGGAACACCGGACCATAGAAGTTGTTGAAGCGGCGCACGATCTCCCGCGACAGCTCCAGGTGCGAGGCCTGGTCCTCCCCCACCGGCACGAGGTTCGCGCGGTAGACGATGACGTCGGCCGTCTGCAACAGCGGATAGCCGAGGAAGCCGTAGGTGTTGAGGTCCTTGTCGGTGAGCTGGGCCTGCTGGTCCTTGAACGTCGGCACGCGCTCCAGCCACGGCAGGGGCGTGACCATCGACAGTAAGAGCTGCAGCTCGGCGTGCTCTTTCACGTCCGACTGCACGAAGATGGTCGTCTTCTGCGGGTCCATCCCCGCCGCCAGCCAGTCGGCCACGGCCTCGAACGTCGCCGTCCGGATCTTCGACGGATCGGCGTAGTCGCTGGTCAGCGCGTGCCAGTCGGCGACGAAGTAAAAGCAGTCGTACCTGTCCTGCAACTGCACCCAGTTGCGGACTGCGCCGAAGTAGTTGCCGAGGTGGACGCGGCCCGTGGGACGGAGGCCGCTGAGGACGGTTTGCGTGGCTGGACTCAATCGAAACTCACGGGGTGGTTTTCAAAGACGGCGCAGTGTAGCAGCGAAGGTCCCACCAAACAATTCGCCGTACAATTCAGCGTTGGAGAAGAGGAGGAGTGGTTCGTGGTTAGTGGTGTCAGGGCGACTCTCCTAACCACTAACCACTCTTCTACTCTTCGGCCACTGGGATGGCACCGGACAACCCTCAGAAGCAGCAGCATCGCCTCGAATTCCTGGCCGAGGCTTCCACGGTCCTGGCGTCGTCGCTCGACTACGAGACCACGCTGGACAGCGTGGCACGCCTGGCCGTAACGGGGCTCGCCGACTGGGTCACCATCGACCTCTTCAGCGAAGCCGGCGAGATCGAGCGCCTGGCCGTCGTCCACCGCGACCCGGCCCTGGCGGACGTCTGTCACCGCCTGCGCCGCGACTTCCCTCCCTCCACGCACGAGATCGGGCTCGGCCGCCGCGTCGTCGAAACCGGTGTGCCCAGTCTCGTCCGCGAGATCGACGACGCCATGCGGCTGCGCGTTCGCGACCTGCCTGTCGCGCCTCTGCTCCATCAGCTCGGCTTCACCTCCTGGATGATCGTTCCCCTGGCCAGCGGCGGACGGACGTTCGGCGTGATCTCGCTCGTCTCCTCCGGAGAGCGCCGCTACGACGAGCACGATCTGCAGACGGCCGTCGAGCTGGGCCGCCGCGCAGCCTCCGCCGTGGACAACGCCCGCCTCTTCCGCGAGGCCCAACTGGCCCGGCGCGCCGCCGAGGAGGGGCAGCGCCGCGCCGCCTTCCTCAGCGACGTCTCCGCCGTCTTTGCCGCGTCGCTCGACTACGAATCCATGCTCCAGGAGGTGGCGCAGCTCATCGTCGAAGACTACGGCGACTGGTGTGCCATCAACCTGCGCGAGGGCGACGAGGGCGAGCTGCGGCGGGTCATCGTCCGCTACCGTGATGCCGCGAAAGGCGATTCCGTGGCGCGCTTCCTCGCCCACCCCATCCGCGCCGACCAGTCGCGCATCGTCCGCGACGTCGTCCACTCCGCCGAGCCTCAGCTCTTCACGCACTTCGACGCCCGTCACTGGGAGCGCTACGCGGATGACCCGCAGTTCCGCGACATCCTGGCCGACCTCGGCATCGAGTCGATGATGGTCGTGCCGCTCCTCAGCGGCGGACGCGCCTTCGGCGCCATCTCCATCGTCTCCGCCGATCCCGCCCGCCGCTACGACGCCAACGACCTGGCCGTGGCCGTCGAGCTGGGCCGCCGCGCCGCATCGGCCATCGACAACGCCCGCCTCTACCGCGAGGCGCGCGACGCCAACCGCGCCAAGGACGAGTTCCTGGCCACGCTCTCCCACGAGCTGCGCACCCCCATGACCGCCACCCTGGGCTGGGCCTCGATGCTGCGCATGGCCGACATCTCCCGCGAGAACTTCGCCATGGCCGTCGAGACCATCGAGCGCAGCACCAAGGCCCAGGCCAGGCTCATCGACGAGATCCTCGACGTCTCCCGCATCGTCACCGGAAAGCTGGAGCTGGCCGTCACGCCGCTCAACCTCACCACCATCATCGAGGCCGCCGTCGACACCATCCGGCCCAGCCTTAGCGCCAAGAACCTCACCCTCCACCTCGCGCTCGGCCGCGTCACCGGACTGGCCATGGGCGACTCCGCCCGCCTCCAGCAGGTCATCTGGAACCTGCTGTCCAACTCCGTGAAGTTCACGCCGCCCAACGGCGAGATCCATGTCTCGCTCGAATCCGTGGGTACAGCGGGAGAGGCCGCCGGCCCGCAGCCGTCCGCTCCCGCCGTCCGCATCTCCGTGCGCGATACCGGCCACGGCATCCCGCCCCGCTTCCTCCCCTACATCTTCGAGCGCTTCCGCCAGGCGGACAGCAGCTCGACGCGCGCCCACGGCGGCCTCGGCCTCGGCCTGGCCATCGTCAAGAGCATCGTCGAGCTGCACGGCGGCACGGTGGAGGCGCGGTCGGAGGGCGAAGGCAAGGGCGCGACCTTCACCATCACCCTGCCCCTCGTCGTCGCCCCCGCCCCGCCGGCGCCCCAGCCCGCGCACCGCACCGGCGCCGTGGCCCTCGACGGCATCACGGTCCTGCTATTAGAGGATGAAGACGACACCCGGCGCATGCTCGCCGCCGCGCTGGAATCCTTCGGCGCGCGCGTCACCGCCGTCAGCTCCGTCCCGGCCGCCCTGGCCGCCATGCAGGCCCAGCCGCCCAACGTCATCGTCAGCGACATCGGCCTCCCCGGCGAAGACGGCTACAGCTTCATGGCCAAGCTCAAGCTGTCCGAAGTCCGCCCCCCCGCCATCGCCCTCACCGCCTACGCCCGCGCAGAAGACCGCGACCGCATCCTCGCCAGCGGCTTCGCCCGCCACCTCGCCAAACCGGTGGACCCGGAGGCGATGGCGAAGGTGGTGCGCGAGATGGCGGGGTGACACGCTGTATCACTCCGACCTTGAGCACCGCAGCGCTGCGCCTGGGAGAAGAAACAAAGAGCCCGTCTCACGCGGAGGCGCGGAGGAAGCGGACCGGGCGCGTGGTGGCACGTCCTCACGGTTGCGCAGACTCGGGAGCGCGGCATCCTGCCGGCTTGCCGGCTTCCAAGCCGCTCAACTGCCCGCGTAGCGGGCAGAATCCGTAGCCCACGGGTTCACCCGTTCGCGAGCGCCCGCTACCTCAGCCGAGCCAACGCAATGACGGCAAGCGTCATGATGAGCAGCAGTAGCGCGCTCGTCCCCACCGCGGGCGTCGTTGCAATGACGCTGAGGCTCGCAGAGGCTGGTGACGCATTCGAGGTAGGAAACGCGACGAACTGTGGAGCTAAGACGCCTGTTGAGGTAATGCTGCCCGCCGCAATCGTGTTCGAGAAGTTGCCTGGTGTTGGGCTGACGACGGAGACGCTTACCGTGCAATCGCCAAAAATGTAGTCGGAGCTCGAAAGCGAAATGCTGTTCCCACCGGGTATTGCCGTGACGGCGCCGTTTCCGCATGTCGATGACGCGTTTGGAGAGGCCGCGTTGACGAGACCGCCTGGATACGTGTCTGTAAACGACAGCGAGGCGAACGACATCGGATTCGGATTGCTGATCGTGATCGTCAGCATCGACGGTATGCCGGTGCCGACTGTCGAGGGTGAAAACGACTTCGCCACAGTCGGCGCCGCGGCGATGACGTTCAGAGTTGCCGACGTCGCATTCGACGGGCCTGCGATCGTAAGCGCCGGAGAACCGGTGAACGGGTAGCTGCCGGGGGGGAACGCCAGGAATTCGGTCGCCGCCGTACAACTTTCGTTCCGCGGAATCGTGCCGTTCCCAATACCGATTCCCTAACCCAACAAGTCGAGCGTTCCCCCGCAGCTATTCATGGCGTTGCTTGGAATCGCGCCACCGAGATTATAGGCATCGCCATTCGAGAATGCGGCAACGATCACCCCAAGGGGTGACGGATTCGGATTCGTGAGCGTCAACGTGAGCCTGATTCGATTCCCGTCGAGAGCGAAGCGGGAGGAAAAGAACGCAGGAGTCGGCGTGATCGAGGTCGTCTCCACGGGCGGCTGCGGCGCAGCTGAAACGAACGTGGCCATCACAACCGACGCGAGTCCGGCAAGAAACCTGAGGTTGTTCATGTACCAGGAGAGCCGTAGGCTAACACGATTCGCAGCTTGGCACGACCGTGAGAGGGTACGTTAACCTCGGTGACCGTGGCGGTACCCGTCGTATCAACCATCGACTACCGCAAATGCATCGACCTCGATAAGATAGTCGGGAGACAGCGCCGCCACTCCCACCACGACATCGGCAGCCTTGTGATCCCCGAAGAGCGTCTGCCGCGCCGCCTCGATGATCGGCAGGTGGTGATCACGCTCGTAATTGACGACGTAGACCGTGATCCTGGCGACGTCCCTGGGAAGCGCACCCGCGCCTGCAAGGGCTCGTCCGAGGTTGGCAAACACCTGGCGCGCCTGAGCCGCAAAATCACCTCGGCCGACGAGCTTCCCGTCCGTGTCCTCGGGCTCCTGGCCGGAGATGAAGATCAGCCGCGTACCCCTCGCGACAACGACTTGAGTGTAGGTGCTCGGAGTGGGCAGGTCGGGGGGATTGATACATTCGAGCGTCACTTGGTTGCAGCCCTCCGTGGCCAACGGTTATATCCCTTGTCACGCTCCCTCTGCCAGTTGGAAGCCTCGCGCGATTGCACGCGCGCCTGGCCAGGCTTGCGGAGACAAAGGTGCTGCGGCGCGTCCTCACCGCAGGGTGCGGACTACACGAAAGCCGACGTTGTCGCGCCGGAGCGCCGGGAAGGCATTCTTCGTGTCACGGTCCGCCGAACGTTGCGCGGACGCCTCATAGGAGAATCCGCCTCCGCGCCGCGAACGGGCCTCGCGATCAAAGACCTGCCGCACCTCGTCCTCGCGATCTTCGCTGACCGTATCGGCCGGCGCTCGAAGCTGCATCCGGTCCTGGCACCACTCCCAGACATTGCCGTAGACGTCGAACAGGCCGAAGTCATTCGGCTTCAACTGTCCGCCGGGCCAGGTGTGTTGCGGATCGGAGGGATCGACCGGGTCGGACTTGCCGCGGGGAGGATTCTTGCTGAACCACGCGTATTCGCCCAACACCGAGTCCGATGTGCCGTAGAGTGGGGACGTCGGGGGGCCGGCCCTTGCCGGGTACTCCCATTCAGCTTCGTTGGGAAGGCGATAGCCGCTCTTGTGCAGGTACCCTTTCGGCAGGGTCATTCCATCTTTCAGTTCCTCGAGATTGGCGGGGTAAACCCACTCCGACTGCGGGATACTCTCCTGGCCGCTCAGCCAGTTGCAGTATGCCGCCGCCTCGTACCACGTCACCGCGATCTGTGGGTCGCCGTCCTCGGGGCTGAAGGTCTGAAGGACCCGGGCCATCCGGTCAGGATTCCCGGCGTACGCGAACCTGCGCAGTACGTCCGGATTCGCGTCGAGGAATCGCCGGAACTGGCCGACGGTCACTTCCCGGTTCGCGATGGCCAGAGAGCGCGGTATCCGTACGCGCCGCAATGGCTCGTCCGGTGAGTCGGAAGCCGGTATCCGTCCCTCTTCATAGGCGGGTGACCCCATGCGGAGATCCATCGGGCCGCGGAGCACCGTCATGGTCTGCCCCGATCTGGTGATGTACCAGCCCCGTCTTCCGCCGGGCCGGCCGGCCAGCTCCAGGTCGATCGCCGCCAGCGCGCGTGCCTGTCCCCAGTCGAGCTTGCGCAGCGTCTCACCCTGCTTGCCGTATCGCAGCAGCCAATCGATCGCGGAGTGAATCCCGGGATCGGGATCGGCCCGATACCACGACAGCAGCTTCGTCACGACGGAGTCCCTGGTCTCCTGAGGTAGTTGCTCGCCGTCAAATCCGCCCAGGCTCAGAATCAGCACGCGCCGCGCCGAGACGTCCGGCTCGACAGCCAGGCGCTTGATGAGCAGGGCCGGATCGATCCCCTGCCGGCTGAGTTCCGTCACGAGATACGTTCGGCGGCTGTTGTCGGAGCTCTGTCGGAGCAGCGGCCAGACCGGCGCGGACTGACCGAGCTTCAACAAAGCCACGGCAGCCACTGCCTGCCGCCGGGCAAGCTCGTCGCGGGCAGCCACCTCACTCGGCGGTGGCGCGGGCTGATGCAGGATTCGAAGCAACTGGCTCGGCGTCTCCCGGCCGGGGGACGTCGTTTCGTCCGACATCGTTGGAGAGCCCGGCCGGCTGAAGAGCATCAACGTGCCGCTGATCAGCAGAACGGATGGCCACCGCAGGAATGGCCGGTTGAGTCCGAACAGTGTCATTTGCGTGTGGTCTCCGTCGTGAGAACGTAATGCCGTTTCACGGTTACGCATGGACACGTCCGGCGCATGCATCCATGCGTCACAGACTTGTGCATTCATGCACGGAGACCGTGCACGAATGCACCCGGCGGAGCCTACGTCTGCGGCAGATTCGCCGCGATCTGTGCCACGGCCTTCTTCAATTCCGGCTCCTTGACCGCGCTCTGGATGGCCGTGAGCTGGCCGCGGATGGCCTGGCGGCCGTTCGCGTCGGCATGGGACAGCAGCGCCGGCAGTGACTTGGCCAGGGACTCGGCCAGGCGCAGGCGCTCGCTGGCTCGATACGACTTCGAGTCAGCCAGCCGCTCCAGCGCGCTGCTGCCGACGCCGGCCATCTGGCCGCGCAGCGGCGGCGGCGGCGCTCCGGCCGGGAGCGTGGCGGCCTTGGCGTCCAGGATCGCGCCGATCTCCGTGAAGTAAGCCACCACCGTCTCCATGGCGTCCACGGCCTCCGCATCCAGGCCGGCGTTGACCGACGACGGCTTCAAGTACGCCTCGGTCAGCCCGCGCACGCACGGCAGGAGGGCGAAGGCGATGCCTCCCCGCTCGTCGAGCGGCCGCGCGTCGTGCAGGGGCACGAAGTTGTCCAGCGACATCATCCGCGAGAACATCGCGCTCCCCTTGCGCGGCAGTTTGTCCGGCGGCAGCGTGGCCAGGGAGCGCTGGGCGGCGATGAAGTCGGCCACCGTCCAGCGGTGCGCCGGCGACGGCGCTCCCATGGCCACGTATTCGACCGTCTTCAGCGGCTCCGCCCCGAAGGAGGGAGCGGCCGCGAGGATTCCGAAAAGGACGAGCGTCAGCGTGATCGTCTTCACTGGAGCTGCCACCTGAGGAACGAGAGTGTCTCCGCGGCGTTGTTGACGATGACGTTCAGCGGCTCACCGCCGGAGTGTCCGCCGCTGACGTGGTAGCGGAGCAGCACCGGGTTCTGCGAGCCGGTGGAGGCCTGCATGAGCGCGGTCATCTTGCGGGCGTGAAGCGGCGATACGCGCGTGTCGGCGTCGCCGGTGATGAAGAGCACGGCCGGGTACTTCGTCCCTTTCTTGACGTGCTGGTACGGCGAGTAGGCGTAGATCCACTTGAACTGGTCGGGGTCGTCGGCCGAGCCGTACTCCGGCACCCAGTAGCTGCCCACGAGGAACTTGTGGAAGCGCAGCATGTCGATGAGCGGATAGCTGCAGACCACGGCCTTCACCAGGTCGGGATGCTGGGTGAGCATGGCCGTGACCAGGAGGCCGCCGTTGCTGCCGCCGGATACGCCGAGGTGCGCGGCGGAGGTGTACTTCTGCGCGATGAGGAACTGCGCCGCGCCCGCGAAGTCGTCGAAGACGTTCTGCTTCTTGTCCAGCATCCCGGCCTGGTGCCAGGACTCGCCGAACTCGCCGCCGCCGCGCAGGTTGGCCAGCGCGTAGACCCCGCCGCTTTCCGCCCAGGCCACGGCCGTCGTCGAAAAAGAGGGCAGCGAGCTCTGGGTGAACCCGCCGTAGCCCGTCAGATACGTCGGATGGCTCCCGTCCAGCTTCAGCCCTTTCTTATAGAGGACGAACATCGGCACCTTCGTGCCGTCCTTCGACGGATACCACACCTGCTCCACCGTGAACTGCGCGGAGTCGACTTTGGCATTCTGGCGGAAGAACGTGCTGGTCTTGCCGCTGGCCACGTCGTAGGCATAGATGGTGGTCGGCGTGGCGAAGGAGTTGAAGGCGTAGAAGGCCACGGAAGAGTCCCACGTGCCGCCGACATTGCTGAGCGATCCCAGTTCGTCGAAGTGGATCTCGCCGTCCGGCTTGCCGTCGATCATGTAGCGCACCACGCGCGGCTTCACGTTCTCGAGGTAGCGGACGAAGACCCTGCCGCCGGCCAGGGAGACGCCGAGGATGGCCGCCTTCTTGTTCTCCGGCACGATCTCCTTCCAGTTCGCCCGCCCCGGATCGGCGGCGCTGGCGGTCAGGACCCGGTCGTTCGGCGCGTCCCAGTTCGTCTGCAGGACGAGCGTGTCGCCGGCCATGTCGGCCGAGGTGCGGAAGTCGAGATCGTTGACCACCGTCTTGATCGGGCCGTCACCGGCCAGGTCCTTGACGTAGATCTCCGTCTTCTTCGGCGCCGAGCCGTAGGAGACGTGGATCAGGAGCCAGCGGCCGTTGTCGGAGATCCCCGACTGAATGATCTTCTCCGGACCGTAGCCGTCGCCGAAAAGCTTCGTCTCCTCGCCGCCGCTGAAGGCCCGGCGGAACATGCGCGGCCCCTCCTTGGTCTGGCGCGTGTAGTAGATCGTCTGCTTGTCGTTCGTCATCGACACGCCGAAATAGCGCGCCTTCTCCAGCGGCGTGCCCACTTCCTTCCGGGCATCGATGTCGAAGAAGTGGACGGCCACTTCGTCGGCTCCCCCCTCGCGGACGTTGTAGGCGAGGAACTTGCCGTCGGAAGAGATGTCCTCATAGGCGACGCTCGTGGTGTGCTTCGGGCTCATGGGAGCCGGATCGATGAGCACGATGTCCGGTCCGTCCGCGCTCTCGCGCATGCACATGGAGTAGAGGTCCGCTCCAGCCGCGCGCTTCACGAAGAAGTACCGCCCGCCCTTCACGCCCGGCGTGGTCATGACGTCGACCTTCTGCAGCTCCTCGATCCGTTTGAAGAAGGCCGGCTTGTCCGGGAGGTTGCCGATGACCTTGTCGGTGTAGGCGTTCTCCTGCTCGATCCAGGCCCGGGTCTCCGGAGCCTCCTGCGCCTCGAGCCAGCGGTAGTTGTCGGTGACGGCCACGCCGTGGAGGGTGTCCGTGACCGCCTTGACCTCGGTGGCGGGCGGCGCGGGAATGGCTGGGGCGGGTTTGGAGGGGGCGGCAGACAGGGCGGCGGCGGCGAGCGCGGCCGCAAACAGGGCGAGCTTCCGGATCATCAGGCGTTCTCCTCTGCGTAGAGTCGGCGGATTCTACCGCCGCGGCCCGGTTCGGGAGTCGAAACTTATTGTGAAACCGTAACACCCCGAACCCGAGCATTCTGAGGGGGTTGAACGAACCTTAACCGAGGAGGAATGGAAGGGCCTGCGGCGACCGTTGAATTGCGCGTCCGGACAGGTTTTGACTGGCCGGCCCTGGTTCTTACAATCACGAGGCCTTCGGGCCTGAAGTTACAGAGAAGGGGGGGATTAGGGAATGCCTCTCGTCCACGTGAAGGAAGACGAGACTTTCGAGAATGCGCTCCGCCGGTTCAAACGCAAGTGTGAGAAATCGGGGATCCTCTCCGAGCTGAAGAAGCGGCAGCACTACGAAAAGCCCAGCACCAAGCGGAAACGGAAAGCGATTGCCGCCCGCAAGAAGGTGCTGCGGAAGCTCGCCGAAGAGCGCCGCACCGGCTACTGAGATCACGAAAGTCTGTTGACGATGAGGGGACGCCCGAGGGCGTCCCTTTTGTGTTTGGGGCGAGCGGGAGACGGGCGAGCGGCGAGCGGGCGGGAACCGTCATTTACCCGCTCGCCGCTCGCCCGTCTCCCGCTCGCCATTACACCATCAGATGTAAATCCCCGAACTCGTGCCATAGGTAGCCCCGCCCCAGAGCCTCGGCGTAAGCGCGCTCCAGCGTCTCCAGTCCTGCAATCGCCTCCAGCATGTCCAGGTGCGTCGCCTTCGGTTCGTGGAGGCCCGTGAGGAGTCCCGTCACGACGCGCACGCCGCGCTCCGGAGTGATGACGAGATCCGTCCAGCCGGATGAGGCCATGACGTTCCCCTCGCCGTCGACGCTGCTCTCCAGCGCCCGCACGACCGTCGTCCCCACGGCGATCACCCGTCCTCCTGCCGCCTTCGCCGCGCGGACCTTCTCCGCCGTCGCCGACGGCACCTCGTACCACTCCTCGTACGGCTTCTCGTGCGACTCGAGGCTGGCCACGCCTGTGTGCAGGACCAGCTTCGCCAGGCCGACGCCGCTATGCCGCAGACAGGCCAGCATTGACCGGGTGAACGCCCGTCCCGCCGACGGCATCTCCGCCGATCCTTCGCTCTGTGCATAGACCGTCTGGTAGGCACTGATCGGGAACGGCCGCTCGATGTACGAATAGCGGATGGGCCTCCCCCACCGCCGCAGGTAGTCGGTGACGGGGACGTCGAGCTCCAGCCGCGCCACCCACAGCCGCTCCGAATCACGATACGGCGCAACGAGCGTGGCCCGTCCGCCGCCATCGAGTGTGAGCCGCTCGCCATAGCGAATCCCGCCGCCGTGGAGGACGGACAATCGGGTCCGGCCGCCCGCAGCGCGCAGCTCGACGATGGCGGGCTGGGCGAGCGGGTTCGTTGAGCCGGCGAGCGGGTTGTGGCGAGCGGCGAGCGGGACCACGCGGTCACGCATCTCCGTCGCCTGCCCGCTCGCCGCTCGCCGCCTTCTCCCGCTCGCCGGCGGCAGTGGTGACGACCAGTGCAACGCGACCTCCGACCCGTCCGCGCGCCAGGCCCGAAGCGCCGCCGGGAGCGTGGCCGAGGTATTCAGCACTACGAGATCGCCGCGCCGCAGAAATTGTGGCAGCGCCCGGAAGTGCGTGTCCGTGATCCGTCCCGTCGCCAGCTCCGAGACGAGCATCCGCACGTCATCCCGCCCGCTCCCCCGCTCCTCCGCAGGCCCACGCCCCTCCAGCGACGGCCGCAACGCGCAGTCGAACGCCGCCTCCACCCCCAC
>CAZYTO010000144.1:0-14442 GCA_964650405.1 uncultured Thermoanaerobaculia bacterium
GTCATTCATCCCGCCGTACTCGACGTCGAGGATCCGCGCCATGTGCTCCTCGGAGAAAGGCTGGACGAAGCGCTGCACCCAGCGCGCCATCGCCGTGGCCATCTCCAGCGCCTGCGTGTTTCCCGCCAGGGCGTGCATGTCCAGCAATCCCTGCAGGATCTTGTGCAGCGTGTAGAACGGCGCCCACACGCGCACTCCGTCCCGCAGCCGGTCGAAGTGCTCCTCCGGGAACGCGCTGAGGTACCCGTTGCGCTGCTGGCACTTGGCCATCTCCCGCACCAGCTCCTCCCCCATTCCCTTCATCGCCGCATCGTCATGTGCTGCCCACATCTGCGCACTCGCCGTCAGGTAGTGCCCGGTGAAGTGTCCGCGCAGCTCGTTGTCCGGCGCCTCCCATCCGCCGAGGGGCTCTGCGGCACTCGGTAATCCGGCGTTCAAGCGGAACGTGTGCAGCAGCCGGTCGGGCGGGAACATGGCCATGTACCGCCGGTGCAGCGCCACGGCATCGCGGATCGGACCATCAGAAAGACGGACAGTGGAGAGAGGGAACGGCGCGGCGGTGCCGGAGGGGACGGGCGGAAGGGCGGTGGCAGCCGCCGAGGTCTCCTTCGCGTTGAGAATCGGTGGCGCTGCGAGCACGAGCCCCGCCGACGCCGCTGTAGTCATGAAACGACGCCTGGACATCCCGGTGCGTTGCGACATTCCAACCTCCGGCGAAAGGATGAAGGATAAAGGATGAAGGGAAGCCGTTCGTGAATGGATATGAATCGCACCGGGGATTCGGCACGACGCAGTCGTGCCCAACACGGGCCTATGTAGGGCACGACTGCGTCGTGCCGAACCCCCGTCGCGCCTGGCAATCATCGTCCCTGCGCCCGCGCCGACGACCAGTGCGCATTCCGGAACCGCCACCCGCCCGCGCCGCGTTCCGCTAGTCCGGTGAAGTAGCCCTCCTCCGTCACCTGATGACCGTCCGCCCACACCTGGACCTCGTGATACGGCGCTCCCACCATCGCCAGTTGCGGCGTCAGCACATCGATGCGTACCACGCCCCAGCTCAACTCGATGTGTGAGATGCTCTTCGCCACCTCCGCGATGCCCCGCGCCGCTTCCTCGGGGCTCGCGAACACGACTTTTCCGTTCACCGCCATGAAGAATGTCGGGATCTCCGAGAAGTAGTCGTGCCACGCCGCCGGCCCACGCCGTGTCACGCCCTCCCCGACACCTTTGACAAATGCCATCACTTCGCTCCCCGCCTTCGCCAACTCGGCGGGCGACGGCCCCGCGGGCGGAGGGGTGGAGGCACAGGCAAGAAGGGCGAGGACGCAGAGTGATGTAACGATTCGGCTCTTCATGCCGATAAATCCTCCACCGAATTGCGCCGGCGCTATCTGCGTGAGATTGCCGCCAGAAGGCACCTCCGGCGACCCCTGATGATAAGCGGTGCCTCGGATCTCCGTTTCGACGGTCGGACGCCGGATGGTGGCGGGCCTTAGAGGCAACCCGCGAAACGTCCTGCCTCTCTCCTTCACTACATCAGTACAGGAGAATCCATATGGCACGACGGAAAGGGGTACTGGCAACGGCTGCCGTATTCGCGGTAGTGGCCTCGCTGAGCGCGCAGGCACAGCTCTCGACGGTCGAGCTCATGCGCACGGCGACCTACGTTTTTCAGGGAACCGTCAAGAAGGGAGCGGCCCCCGGCGGCCTCGCCGTGGCGCGCATCGACGACATCTACTGGGGAGCGGACACCGCCGGAGGAGCACCGGGCGAGCAGGTTCGGATCCTCGTGCGCGGCGCCGTGAAGGAGGGAGAGTCAGCCGTCTGGTTCGCGGACGTCACGGCGTGGCGCGATCTGCTGGAACTGCGGGAAATCGACCGCCGGCCGGCGCAGTCCCGCGACGCCGTCGTACGCGATGTAACGAATGCGGCCGCCGCCGTGGCCGACGAGCGCGTCGCCGCCCACCTCGCCGAAGCGGACGCCGTGATCGAAGGCGAAGTCGTGTCGGCCAAAGGCAGCAACGACGAACGGCGAAGCGTCCGCTCCGAGCACGATCCGCTCTGGGCGCCCGCCGAAATTGCCGTGACCCGCGTCCTGAAGGGACAGACCGGGAAACGCGTGACGGCGCTCTATCCGACGAGTGAAGACATCGCATGGATGCACGCGCCGAAGCTGGCCGCCGGACAGAAGGGCGTGTTCGTCCTCCACCGCACCGCACCGCGGGCCCTGCCCGAAGCCGCAGCCGCCGTGTTCTACCTCGTCACCTATCAGGACTTTTATCCGCCCGCCGAAGCGGCGCGCATCCGCAAGCTCGCCACACGCACCGGGCAGGGGGTGAAGCCATGAAACGCATCCTGCTGACGTTGGCCATCCTGGCCGCCATCCCGGCACTCGCGCAGGTCACCGTGGTCAACATGGTACCCGCAACGCGCAGCGGCGAGACGAATCAGGACTCCGAGCCGACCATCACCATCAATCCGTCCAACCCGCAGCAGTTCGCCGCCTCGGCGTTCACCTGGGACAACCTCACGGCCGGTCCCAATGTCGGCGCCCTCGCCCCGATCTGGGTGTCTACGAACGGTGGCACGATCTGGTCGCTCGTCAAGAACGTACCGAGCGTGGTCGGCGCGATGTTCCCGACCGATGACATCACGCTCCATTTCTCGGCGACCAACTCGGGCACGACCAATGTGCTCTACACCGGGATTCTCTTTGCGTCCGACATCTCGATGCGCGTCTACCGGACGAACGACTACACGAGCGCGACGCCCATGACGCAGCTCGACGTTCGTACCGGCTCCGTCGACCAGCCGCACGTCTACGCCGCCACGGCACTGCGCGATCCCGGCACCGGCAACGACCGCCTCTTCGTCGGCTACAACGATCTCAACGTCTCGAAGAGCGCCACCATCGACACCTGCACCAACGCGGACATCGCCTCTCCCTCCTTCTCGCTGAGCCGTCTCGAATCGCGGACGACGGGAGGACAGGACGGCTGGGCGAACCTGAGCGCCATCCATCCCGACGGTACGATCTACGCCGCCTACTACGGCTGGCGGACGGCGGGGTTCGCCCCGATCACGACCGACGTGGTGGTCGACCGCGACGATACCTGGGCCTTCGGCGGCACGCCGTTCACCTCCCTGCAGCAGAGCAGCGTGCAGGGGCATCTCGTGGCCACCGGCGTTGCCCTTCCCTTCGGCTCGATGGGACAGGAGCGCCTCGGCTCGTCGGCCATCTCCATCGCCGTCGACCCGCGCAACAGCAACCGCGTTTATCTGGTCTGGGCCGACCAGCCCAGCGGCACGTCCTTCCAGACGCTGCACCTGCGGCGCTCCATCGATCGCGGCATGAGCTGGTCGTTGACCGATCTGGTCCAGGTGCCGAACACGATCGGCGTCTCCCTAGCCATCAACAGCCACGGCCGTGTGGCGCTCATGTACCAGCAGTTCTTCAGCGGGACCAGTCAGTGGGAGACACACGTCGTCCGTTCGACCAACGCCGACGCCACGACCTTCGACACGCCCGGCGTGACGCTCATTCGCACGAGCTCGACCACACCCACCTCCACGACGCCGGTATACCTCGGCGACTATGCCCACATCCTGTCGGACGGCCGCGATTTCTACGGAATCTTCTCCGCCAGCAACTATCCCGACATGGCGAATTTCCCCAGCGGCATCACGTTCCAGCGCTACGCGAACTTCGGCACGCATCAGCTCTTCAGGGACGCGGCCATGACGATGACGGTCGGCACGTCGATCGATCCCTACTTCTTCCGCATCCGCGAGATCGATCCGGCCAATGACTTCTACGTTCGCGACTGGACGCTCGGTCCCGGCAACGCTGACAACGGCGCGGAGCCGTCGACCTATCCCTACTTCTACGCCTACAGCGACGTCTGGAACCGCCGCGGTCCCGGGCCCGGCTCCTTTCCCTCCGATCAGCCGGACCAGGAGGACGCCGGCAACGGCGCGGGCTCGCTCGGCGACAACTGGGCCTTCGCGCGCGTCTTCCGCCGCGGCACCGGCATCGCCCCGACAAGCGTGAACGTGCACTTCCTCGTCTCGCAATTCGGCACCGGCAGCCCTTACGTCGACAACATGACGTACACGGGGACTGGAGTGGACATGCCCGATCCCGATACGACGGTCGCCTTCACGGCGGCCGGGGACATGGGCCCCCAGGTGACCACTCCCTATCACTGGCACCTCGACGCCACCAGCTCGACGCACCTCTGCCTGGCGGCCGAGATCAGCGTACCCGGCGTCGATGACATCATCGCGCCGTCGCTCGTCGGCCTGACGCCGGGGTGGCCGTCCACCGACCTCAACGTCATCAACGACAACAACAAGGCCCAGCGCAACATGGGACTGACCTCCACCCCGTCGCACGGCTCGCTCGGCTCCCTCACCTACTACGCCATCATCCACAACATCGCCGGCCGGCCTCGCACGATGCACATCCGCGTCAGCTCCACTCCCGCCATCGCCGATCTGCTGCTGAAAGGCGCGCAGGTCGAGATGAGCGGACGCGATCCGCTGCCCTTCCGGCAGGGCGCGGTCCTCGACTTCGACAAAATGCAGCCGGGCGAGAACCGATGGCTGGCCCTGACGCTCCAAACGGTCGAAGGACACGAGGGCGAGATCCTGCCGCTCTTTTTCGACGAAGTCGACGACCGGGGACGCGCCTATAGCGGCTTCGGCATCGGCTTGCGCCAGACGTCGAGCACCCAGGCCCTCCACGACCTGCTGCAGAGCTGGCGCGGCTTTCTGGCGCGTTTCACGGCCCTCACACAGTCACGCCCGGCCGCGGCGGATCTCGAGGCCCTCCTGAAGCTCCTTGGGCTGAAGGAAGTCTCGCCGAAGGACTATCTTGCCTTCCTGCCTCAGCGCCTCGACGTCCTGGCCGCTGCTGCGAAGCTCGACGTACGGAGCGACTTCGGCACGGCAAAGGATTTCGACCGTCTGAACAGCTCGGCCAAGAGCGGCAATGCGGACGCCGCCATCGTCGCGCACGCATCCCTGCTCAATCGCCTCGACGCCCTGCTGACGAACCACCAGCTCGCCCGCGGCGACGCCGCCGACATCGTCCCGACCCTCCGCTGGCAGCTCACTCTCCTCGAGCAGCCCCGCCAGGCCGGCGGCGACTGCGCCAAACAAACCGCCTCCAGAACGGCCTCCTACCTCCGCGCCATCGAAACGCACAAGGCCGGCACGCGCGACTACGCCGCGATCCTGAAGGACCAGCTCCCCTGCCTCTACAACCTGGCCCAGCTAACGCCTGCCGACCCACTGGCCAAACAACTGGAAACGTCCCTCAACGACCCCGCCGCCCTCCAGCACGCCCACCACGAGCTGCTCCAGCGGCTGCAGGAATTGAAGTAGTGACGAAAGCCGCCCAGTCATAAGGCGCTCGGCGCCGCCGCTGCCGCGGCGGCGCCGAGAATGGCGGCCGGTTACGCGCTGATCCGCTCCAGCGCGTCGCGGTCCCAGCCGGCCAGCGTCGCAGCGCGGTCGTACGTGCTGTCGACGAAGGCCGCGAGCGCCGCGGCGGGATCGGGCGACGTCCGCACGGCCTCGTACGGGAGGATGAACTCTCCCATTTCCCGGTGGTAGTACGCCGCTTCCGGTTCGACCTTCGCCACCTTCAGCCCGGCCGGCTCCGGCACCGCGTACGCGTAGAACGCCGTCTCGAAGAGCGGCGCGCTGCCGGGCCAGAAGCCGTGGCTGATCACCTCGTGCGAGTACGCCTCGCGCATGAAAGCCGGACCCTCGCGTGCCGGCGCCGGGCGGCCCGAGAACCGCGTCACCGCCAGGTCGAATCCGCCCCAGAAGAAATGGACCGGGCTGCACTTGCCGACGAACGTGCAGCGCGCACCGGCGAAGACCTGCTGGACCTGGACGAGGATGCGCCAGAACCGGTGGGCGTAGTCGGGATCGTACGAGTGATGCTTCGTGTCTTCGGCGAACGGGATCGGGTCGGCGAACTCCACCGGGACCGGCCAGATCCGGACGCCGAGGCCCATGACCTCGAGAGTTGCAACAAAATCGCGGTGGAAATCGGCCACCGTCCGCGGCTCCAGCTTCAACGTCCGGACTGCGCCGTCCGTGGTGGCGATGACGAGCCGGTGCTCGAGGAAGTCGAGCTCGAGCGAAAACGACCGCCGGCCATAAGGAAGCAGTCTCGTGGCCATGCCGCGCTCCGTGAGATGCAGGGCGATGCCCCAGCCGTGGTTCTCCGGCGGAGCCAGCGCCAGCGCCACCTTCCCCACCATCTGCGACCACATGTGGAGTATGTCGTACGTGTCCTTCCAGGCCTCGTAAGGAAGCGCGGGCCAGAGGTCGTCGTTCATCGCCATCTCCTCCCGGGCAGTGTACCGGGCCGCTGCACGTGCTGCTCCACCGCCTTCTCATTTATATTGGATTCAAACAAGAGCCTGGCTCGGAGGCGAAGGCACTAGAATCCCTCGACAGGCGAGGCGTGGATTGTGGCGGAAGGACTGACGCGTCAGGTCGAAGGGGCACTCTTCGACTTTCAGAGATATTTGCAGGATGAGATCCCGCCGCTGACGGCTGCGGAGGCTGTGTCCACGCTCATGGCCCAGCCGCCCGATCTCCTCATGCAACAGGTCGGGGCCTGGGCTGTCGATCACAGCCGTTCGCAGGCCATCCCCCTCTCCGACCTCATCTTCCACGCGCTGAAGAAAGTCTTCATGACCGGCGAGTTGAAGCTCCTCGACCGCGAGGCCGTGGCCAATTACCTCGACCGCGTCACCGGCCTGGCCATTCGCCTCTGCCCGGTCGAAGACCGCGACCTGCTGCGGTCGAACCTCACCGCCATGCGCGTCTCCCGGAACATCGCCACCACGACCCTGCGGGACGTCAACATCGCGCCGCGGCCGGCGGCCATGCCGACCTTCAGCGGGCACACGCCCGTGACCTCCGAGGACGCGCAGATGGCGAAGCGCTTCTCGCTCATCGTGGACCGCCTGAAGCGGCAGATGGCAGCCGGCGCGCCGAGCGGAAGCACTCCGGGCGCGCCCGGCGCGCAGGCCACGCCGGCCGATTCGCAGGCCATCGCCCAACTCCTGACCATGGCCGCCGCCCGCTCGCAGAGCGGCGAGCAGCTCAACGAGTACCTCGAGCAGATCAAGCCGCTGACCGGAGGCAAGGAGGGCAACGTCTTCATCGTCCTCGGCGGCGCCCTGCCGTCGTGGGACCTCCCCGACCTCGCCTCGCGGCCGCCGGCGCAGGTCGACGCCATGGAGAAGATCCTCGACCTGGCCGAGGATCCGGCCGTCATCATGCAGCGCTTCCGCGACATCGTCGCGGCGGCGGTGCAGAAGTTCAACGACGGCTCGCTCGCCGCCACCGTCTGGATGCTGGACGTGGCCCACGACACCATCACCGAGAAGAAACTCGACCTCGCGGCCGTCGACCGCCTTCGGGCCGAGGCCGCCGAGGCCCTCAGTTCCGTCCAGCTCCGCAAGTACGCCGAGACGAAGAGCAAGCAGGCCGCGCTCCGCATCGCCCTCGGCTTCTTTCCGACGCTGCAGATCACGCCGCTCTTTCAGCAGCTCCGCGGCGAGCCGCGCGCCGAGCGCCGCCGCACACTCCTCGGCCTGCTCGAAGCGCACGCCGGCGCGGCACGGCAGGAGGCCCTGGCCGAGCTGGCCCGCGAGCTGGCCCGCCCCGACCTCGATACCTACTATCTCCGCAACCTCATCTTTCTCCTCCACCGCATCCCTCGCGACTCGGACGAAGGCATCGACCGCGAGCTCGACGCCCTGACTCGGGCCTCTGCGCGCGGGCAGAACATCTATGTCGTCAAAGAAGCCGTCACCGCCGTCGGCTTGCTGAAGAGCGACTACTCCGTGCGCCTGCTCACCCAGCGGCTCGCCGAGTTCGAAGCCCTGCTCATTCGCAACGACACCTCATCCTATCCTGCCGACGAGATCCAGAAGGTCCTCGACCGCGTCATCGCCAGCCTCGGACGCATCGGCACCCCGCCGGCGCTGCTGACCATCGCCCGCCACGGCATGAAAGCCAACGCCGTCCTCGGCGACACCCGGGCCCGGCTCAGCGCCCTCCAGCAGCACGACCTCTCCTTCGACGAAGCCACCGTGGGCGTGCTGCTCAAAGCGCTGAAGGACGAGATCCCCGGCAAGCTCCTCGGCCGGCTCCTCCCGAAACGGCAGGACTCGACGGTCCGGCTCATCGAGGCGCTCTCCGGCACCCAGTCCGAAGCCGCCGCGGAAGTCTTCCGGGACATCGTGCAGCGCTTCCCCGACCAGGACGTCGGCCAGGCCGCGGCCCGCGCCCTCGAGAAGTACGAGCCTCCCAAGCCTCCGCCCCGCGGCGCCGAGGCCGCGCCCACCTTTGCCGGCGAGCTGGAGTTCTTCGGCCTGCCGTCCGTCCTCCAGTCGCTCGCCGAGATGCGTGCCACCGGCATGCTCACCCTGCGCACGAAGCAGGGCGACGCCGCCTGCAAGCTCGTCCTCGTGGACGGCAAGTTCCTCAACGCCCAAACCGGAAACATCCGCGGCGTCGATGCTGTCTACGAAATCCTCGAACACCCCATCGCCGGCTCGTTCGCCTTCGTCCCCCACCCCGCCGAGAAGATGAAGAGCACCATCGAGCCGCGCGAGATGATGAGTGTCCTCCTCGAAGGCGTCCGCCGCCATGACGAACTGCAGCGGATCATGGCCATGGTCCCCGACACCATGACCCTGACCAAGACCGGAACGAAGCCCACCCCGCACGAGGAGGAGACCGACCCCGCCCTCGTCCGTGAAGTGTGGATGAAGGCCTCGTCCGGCATCACCGTCATCGACTGCGAGCGCCAGCTCGAGACCGACGCTTACCGCATCCGCCGTCTCGTCGCCCACTGGCTGGAGATGGGGGCGCTTGTGGCGCAGGCGTAGCGCGATCGCTGTTGAGGTGTTGAGTCCGCGTAACAGGTACCGGGTAACAGGTACCGGGGCGATTAAGCGATTAAGCGACTAAGCGACTAAGCGAATAGGCGATTCATGTCCACCCGCACCTTCTTCATCAAGACCTGGAATGACGAAAAGCCGAAGTTCCGCCGGATGATCGCGGCCCTGCCGCCGGATCGTCTCGACTATCGGCCGCACCCGCGCTCGAACAGCGCCGCGGGCTTGGCCTGGCAGATTGCGGAGGAATTCCGCGTCCTCGCGGAAACCATCGACACCGGCGAGCTGCGCTGGGTCGGCGGCAAGGTCCCCGGCACGCTCGAAGATCTGCTGGCGCAGTGGGATCATGCCGCCGCGCAGGTGGACCGGGCCGTCGTGACCCTCGACGACGCGAAGTGGACCCGCGAGGCGAAGTACTTCATCCACGGCAATTACTTCCGCTCCTCGACGATCGAAGCGACGCTGTGGGACTTCCTCTTCGACCTCATCCACCACCGCGGGCAGCTCAGCACCTACATCCGTCCCATGGGCGGCAAGGTCCCCGGCACGTACGGTCCGTCGGCGGATGAATCGTGAGCGCGTCATCCATGCAACCCGATACCTGGTACCCGATACCTGACACCCGCTCGCCGGCCCGGATTATCCCGCCCTCGGCTCCGGTTCCCACCCGAGCGGTTGACAACGGCAGGTGTGCTCCGTACCCTGACGCCTCTCATCGCGGGCCCGTAGCTCAGCGGTAGAGCAGCTGGCTTTTAACCAGTTGGTCGTAGGTTCGATCCCTACCGGGCTCACCAGGCAGTTCAGCTTCGCCTTCGTCCCCATCGTCTAGAGGCCTAGGACAGCGCCCTTTCACGGCGCCAACACGGGTTCGAATCCCGTTGGGGACGCCACTTTAGAATCAGTCGTTTAGGATCGAAGTTGCCATGGTCATTCTGGTTGCGGGACGTTGCCCGTGAACGGTTTCGCTTTGGGCAACCACACCGATCGTACGCATCGCTTTTCTCGCAAGGCCTAGGCCGCTTGTTCGCGCACTGCGGCTTCGTCGAGACGATTGACGAGTGGATCGATCACCGGTGATGCAGCGGCGCCGGCATTGCCGAGTGCCACGATCGCCACGCGGCTCAAGTCCGGCACGGTCAGCACTTGCATCAACGGTACGATCGCCGCGGGGGGGAACGGGATGCATTTTTCCGATAGCTTCGATCGCGCCCTGCCGGCTCCGCGCGTCGGCCATCCCATCCGAAATGAGCGCAAGGAGTCGTTCTGCCGCCGAGGCGGACTTCGCAAGCACCTCTATTGCGTAGTAACGCGCCGAGTAGCCATCGCCTTGATCGGAAAGCGTCCTGATCAACCCATCCACGTGGCTTTCGGTGGTTACATCGTACGCGGTGAGGACCCACGCAGCGGTGCTCCGGACATCGGCATTCCCATGAACGATCGCCGCAATCCTCGCGGGGACGACGATCTCGGGAGCGGCGTGGATCTCCCGCAAAGCCGAGGCCGCGCTGTTCCGGAGCGACTCCTCCGCTCGACGACCCTGATCAGCACCCGAATAGCAGGCGAGGCCTCCGCTCGCCTCTCCTCGATCTGCCGTATCGCCGCGTACCGCTCGTCTCCCGTCTTTCCCTGATTCTCGACGACCTTGACCAGCGCGTCGATCGTGACGGCATTCTGGGCCGAAGCTGAAAGGAGGACCAAAAAACTCAAGCCGACAGCCCCTACAGCCACAAGTAATTGCTACGCATTCCACACCTCGTTTTCAGTGGGTATCGACAGTAGTCACTTGGCCGGGGTTGAACGAATGCTATCAGCTACCCCTCGTCAGCGGAACTGGAGATGGCCCGCCGATTCCGATCTCGGACCGTCGGTCAAACTCCGGAGACCCAATGACCTGACGGACTCAGGGACCTGCTTCGCTTGGGCTCGCGATCGTCTCGCCGCTTCGGTGTCCTGGTGCATGTCGACGGCGCGTCGAGCCGAATTCTGCAAAAAAAAGCCAGTGGACGATGTCTTTCACGATTTCCGATGGGGTGAGCCGCTATCATCATGGGAGAGTGAAATCCGAAAAAGCAGAGAGCCGGTACGCGCCGACTCTATACATCGGGCTCGGGGGGTCGGGCGTCGAGATCGTCGGCCGGTTGAAGCAGCGAATACCGGACTCGGCCCTCCAAACAGAGCCTCTCGCCTTCCTCGGCATCGATGTGGACTACCGGCGGCGGCGCGATCACGCGTTAGGAGAAGAGGAATTCTTCTACGCAGCTCCGCCAGTCATGAGTCGCGTGAACGAGCTCACGGCGCTCGCTCTGAGGTGGTTGGCACCGGCCCTCGCCCCCTCGTCGCTGGCCGCTATGCACTCCGGCGCGGGACAGCAACGCCATCTCGGCCGCCTTGCATTGACGCTCCATAGCGAAGAGATCGCGAAAGCTATCGCCGTCGCGGCGGCGAAGATCGGTCCCGCGGCGGACAGCGCACGCGCATACGTCATTGCATCACTGGCCGGCGGCACGGGCACCGGCATGCTGTTCGACGTCGCAGCCATCCTCCAGGATCTCGGCTTCCTTGGTTCCGTCGATGCCGTCCTCCTCCTGCCGCAGGTCTTCTACGGCCTTGCCGGCAACCGCATGCAGCCGACGGCGTTCGCGACCCTGGTGGAGATTGCCGCGTTGGAGACGGAGCGCATTGACCTGCCATTCAAGCCTGCAAAGGAGGGCCTCTTCCGCCGCGTGTATTTACAAGGTGCTCAATCGGCGGCGGACCCCTACGCGACCTTCGACACAGTCGCGGAGACCGTCGAAATGATGAGCTTCGCGGACATCCATCAACGGCAGAGTAGACATGAGCCGCGCGTGAGCCATGAGGACGGAGGCGTCTTTTCGGCGGCGGTAACGACGGCGGTCCGCCTGGCCGAGCCCTTCGCGTGGCGCGAATCCTCGGACGAGATTCCTGCGAAGCTCGTCGACGACCTCAGCGCGCTCGTGAACGAGCGAATCCGAATCGTAGGAGAGCCATCCGCGGAAGAGCTGATCCGCCGAATCGAGGACGTCGGCCTCGCCGCGCTGATCCAGGCTTGGGAAGCGCAACAAGCGGAGATCGCGCGCGCGCTGGATCGCATGCATGACGATGTTCGGGAGCGCGTTCGCACGTTACTGAGGGCTCATCGCCACGTTCCAGCTTCGATTATCTCTGAAGAAGACAGCCGTCTCCCCGAGCTCCCGCCTCGCGAGCTCGACGATAACCGCCGCCGCTTCGTTTTCTCTACGGTCGAAAACGCCTCCCGCAAATTCTTCTTGAGGCAACGTTTGGTGCGCGAAGCCGTGAAGGGCGCGGTCGCCGAATTACGGCGGCAGCGCGAAAGAGAGATTCTCAGATGGGTCATCGCGGTCATCGTCGAGACCGCTGAAGAATTCGCTTT
The DNA here is from genome assembly GCA_964650405.1 of uncultured Thermoanaerobaculia bacterium. Taxonomy (GTDB): domain Bacteria; phylum Acidobacteriota; class Thermoanaerobaculia; order Gp7-AA8; family Gp7-AA8; genus CAZYTO01. The sequence goes on from CAZYTO010000144.1 coordinate 12,349, forward strand.
TTCGAGTGTGCTCGCGGACAAAGCCGCGGCTGCACTTGCAAAAATCGACACGGCCGTCTTCGATCGCCAGCGCTATGCTGCACCGTCGGCACGGACAGTCGTCACACTCCTCGTCCCCAGGAACATCGAGGGAAGCGATGACATCGCAAAGTTGCTCGCAGAAATGGCTCGGCTCAGGTTTGGGACGGGCCCGATCCTCATCCGGAGCGAGCGCGATACGGATCGCGAGATCGTTCTGCTCGTGGAATGGCTCTTCTATCCGACCGTGGCGATTCGCGGGATCTTCGAACTTGAGGAGGAGTATCGGAAGGAGCCGGACCGCACGACGTATCACTTCGACAAGAACTGGCCGGCGCTGCTTGCGGACGTCATCGACTCCATCGGAGGCGGGCGCCGCATCGCGCCGAGGAAGCGCAATTTCGACATCGGTCTCATCGTCCCGCTGCACGAGGAATTCAACGTCGTCAGCTCACACTGGCCGATCAAGGACAGTCAGATAAGCGAGGGGACGACCTTCCTCGAACTCGACATGTCTGCATCCGGCGTGACCTGCATCGCAACGGTGCAGCGCGAAATGGGTCTCTCGGTGGCAACCAGCCGCACCGAGAAGCTCCTCAACTTTGCCGACGTCTCACTCGTTGTCCTCGTCGGCATCGCCGGGTCGTTGAGCTCGGACGTGGAGTTGGGGGACATCGTCATCGCTGACGAGGTCGCGGAGTTCAACGCCGCCTCGAAAGCGGTACCGGACGGCGACACAGCATTCAAGCTTGTCTACTCGGGCTTCCACTTTCGCGCCGACTATTCGTTGATTGAGGCGATCGTCCATTGGCCGCACCTGGCGAAAGACGATCACCGCGAGTGGCAGAATGGGATCCGCGGTAGGGCGCCGCAGCTCGACGATGGAAGGCCGCGCATGAACATCGCGCACGTTGCGTCGGGCGACACCGTCGGAGCGGCCGAGGCGTTCCGCGTAGAGTTGCCCGGAATCGACCGGAGGTTCTCGGCCCTGGAGGAGCAGGCCGCCGCCATCGCCGCCGCGGCCGCCGCGCGCCAGCATTCAGTCCCCTTCCTGATCCTGCGCGGCATCTCCGACTATTCAGACGAGCGGAAGAAGGAGCTCGATCGGTCCGAAAAGGGGACGTGGCGCTCGCTGGCCGTCCACTCCGCGTGCGACGCGCTCACGCGGCTCCTCCGTCTGCAGGCCGTCCGCGACGCGGCGAAGCTCTCTGGCTCGTGAGCGCCGCCACCCCGAAGCAAGCCGTCGCGATGGGCATCATGCGGTAGAACCATTTATCACTGTGAGGTGGCGGCCGAACGGGTGACCGAGGGCGAAGACCGCGAGGAAGCAGCGGCGAAGCGGACCCAGACCCACCACGGACAAAGGCGAGAAGAACAAGGCGCGATCTCATCAGGACTTCCCCGTGACGCACCATAGCGCGTCGCGGCCATACGGCGGGGGATCGGGATTGAAGTGCGACGAGGCCAATCTACGCTTTGGGACGCCAAGGGCCATGCGTCATCTACAACGATTCGAGCATGCATTCCCGCGACGAGATCATCGCCCTCCTCCTGGCGCATCGCGACGAGCTGCGGCGGGATTTCGGCGTCGAACGAATCGCGCTCTTCGGTTCGGCCGCTCGCAACGATTCGGGTTCGGACAGCGACATTGGTGTTCTCGTGGACATCCCGCATGCGTTGACGCTATTCCGGCTCGTCGCACTCTGTCTTCTCCTCGAAGAGGTACTCGAAGTGATTTTGGGGTGAGTCTTGAGTGTCTCCTGCGGCTCTCTGAGAATGGGTCGGAGGGTGTGCTTCCCGAAGTTTGAGGGGTTCAGGTTCCCGCGCCGCAGCCCGCCCCGGTCCAGGTTGTCCAGGCTCCTACACCCGCTCCTCTTCGAAGCCCACGCAGCTCGAAGTGAACGATGTCATCCGAGTTACGATCAACGATGGCACCATGATCCGAGGTACTATCGAATGTCCGCGAACGAGTAGCTGCGTGGGATTTGGGTGTCCGGGGCGGCCCTGGAGCGGTTTAGGCGCAATGGCCTTCAGTTAAGACGGATACGACACGGTTTTGGGTCGATAACTGCGTTG
>CAZYTO010000145.1:0-14439 GCA_964650405.1 uncultured Thermoanaerobaculia bacterium
ACATGCACTTCGGTGATCCGGAGCTGCTCGATTACACCAGCCTGATCGAGATCGACGGCGAGTACGAAGGCTGCATCTATCTCACCTCGGCCATCGCCATGCTCAAGGACGTGCTCCTGATCAACGGCGAGGTCCAGGACTCTCCCGCCCACCTCAAGGACATGTGCCAGGAGTTCTCCAACGTGCTGTCGGGCAACGCCAGCAAGGCCTTCGGGGGCAACTGGCGGATCTCCGTTCCCCGGACGCTGACGCGGCCGGAAGTGCTGGCTCTCGACTTGCCCGACTCGACGTTCGTCATGCCCATCCTCTGGCGCGAGAAGCAGTCGCTGCTGGTGGTGGGACTGCGCGCGGCGCAGGAGGCCGCATGAAGGCCACGGCCGTGCTGCCGCAGACCGTCTATCGCCGCGCGAAGGAGCCGGCCGAGCTGCCGCGGTCGTTGCGCCTGAAGGCGCTGGAGTGGGCGCTCTACTTCGCCGTGACCGGCGCACACACGGCGGCGGAGCTGGGCCGCCAGATGCGGGCGGCCGTCGAGGATCGTGACACGGCTCTGCTGCGACTGGCGACTCTCGGCCTCATCGCCGAGGCGGAGCTCGATGCGTCGGAGTACGTGCGGGCCCTCGCGGCGTCCGGTGATCGCGAGGAGAAGACGCTGCGCGAGTTCCTCGCGGCCGCCGCGGGTCCCGCGGATCCTTCGGCCGGCGCGTCTTCCCCATCCGATGCGGCCGTAACGCCGGCAACGCCTGCCGTTGCCAGTCTCGCCGAGGTGCCGTTCGTCCAGCAGGCGAGCGATGCGGACAACACGGCCGTTCGTGTAGCGCCGCCGGCTGCGGCTGCCTCATCGCAGCAGCCCGTGCTCCGCGAAGTGACGGCCGAGAAACCGCCGGCCCCTTCGCGGATCACGCGTCCCGTGCGGACGGCGCCGCCCACCTTCGGTTTCACGCCACTGCCGATGCCCGCTGACGATGCGAGGGAGACCCCACGTATGGCGAAGACCCGCCGGTTCAGTATCCGTGCCCTGATGAACCTGATCGAAGGCCGCGCCGCGAGCCGCGAGGCCGGACAGCTCGACGTCTACCGCGTCTTCGTCCGCGTCGACACGACCCTGCTGAAGCGGAACGGCATCGAGACACTCCGCTTCACTGAGGACCGGCTCATCTCCGATCCGGAGCTGGAGCAGGCTCTCGTGCGCAGCCTCAAGAAGACCCTCGGCCTCGACTGCCCGGACAGCGTATGGGTGGAAGGAGCGTGACGTAGGCACACGCTCTTTACCTCTCCTTCACCGTCAGCGGGCTGTCCTGGCACGGCGCCTCTGTCATCGTCGGGGGTGATGTTCACCATCGAGCCCCACTTCCAGCCCATCGTTCATCTGACTACGGGGGAGGTGCTCGGCTACGAGCTGCTCTCGCGCGGGTCGGGGACGCTGCGCTCGCCCATGGCGCTGTTCGAGCACGCGCGGCGGTGCGGCAGCACGTGGGAGCTGGAGCGGGCCTGCCGGCTGGCCGCGCTGCGGGGCATCGCCGATCTGCCGGATGTCGTGCGGGGCCGGTACCTCTTCTTCATCAACGTCAGTCCGGATGCGCTGGAGAATCCGCGCTTCGTGGCCGGCTTCACGCTCCACACGGTCGAGCGGTACGGCCTGAGCCAGGAGCGCATCGTCATCGAGATCACCGAGCGCGTCTCGATCAGTGACTACGGCCGTTTCGAGGCCGCCATCCGGCACTACGCCAGCCAGGGATTCCGGATCGCGCTGGACGACTTCGGCTCCGGCCACAGCGGTCTGGTCACGCTCATTTCCTCGCGGCCGCACTTCCTCAAGCTGGACATGGCCGTCACGCGCGGCGTCCACGGCGATCCCTACAAGCAGATGATCGTGAAGTCGATGGTGGCCCTGGCCGAGAACATCGGCGCCGAGCTCGTGGCCGAGGGAGTGGAGAGATGGGACGAGCTGGAGTCGCTCGTGTCCTATGGCGTCCGTTACGCGCAGGGCTTCCTCCTGGGACGGCCGGCCACGGCGCCGGCGCTCCTGCCGGAGATCCTGCGGCGGCAGTTGAGCGAAGCCGCGGTGGCCGTGGCGGTATGAGGGGGTCGCTGATCGCTGCTGATCGCTGATCGCCCGCCCGCGGGGTTCGCGCCTTTACGCTTCCTTTACGTGAGCCGCGAGACCCTTGTGGCGTTCTTCGCGTACTACTGACGGCGATGCGCGCGACGGCGGTGAGGCTGGTGGAAACGGACGAGGTCCTGACGGGTGGCCGGGTCCGCGGGTGGATGCTGCGCGCGCATCTTCTGTGGATTCGCGAGTACGGCTCGGCGGAGGACGAAGCCATCCTGGCCGGCTCGCTTCTGGACGGGTTCGATCCGGATGCGTGGTATCCCTTCGCCTCGATCATCGCCCTCGACCGGGCCATCGCCGCGCACTTCGCCGACTCCGTCGACGAGACGGCCGTCTACGAAGACCTGGGCCGCTTCTCCGCGCGGCTGAACCTGTCCATGCGCTTCGCCCAGTGGCCCGCTGAGGATCACCATCGGTTCTTCGAAGAGTCGACGCGCCTGCACCATGAGCTGCAGGACTTCGGCCATGCGCGCTATCGCCGCCACGGCGCTACGCAGGGCGTCATGACGCTGTCGGACTACCGCTGCTTCAGCCGCGTCTACTGCGCCAGCGCCGCGGGATGGTATGAGCAGTGCCTCGTCCACCACGGCGCCATCCGGCCCGTGGTGGTCGAGGAATTCTGCCGCTGTTTCGGCGACGAGGCCTGCGTATTCGAGCTGCGGTGGCGTTGAGGCGCGCGCTACACCATCTTGTCGACCGCCGCAGATGGGTGGGGCGACTAAGTCGGTTCGAAGCATGAAGGCTGGAAGGCTGAAAGGCTGAAAGGCTGGAAGGGAGACCCGCTGCGGCCGCAGGGACCGGTAGCCGCGTTCCCGGCCGGGCGTATCATCCCCGTGCCGCAATCGCTTCCGGGAGGAAACCACCAGCATGTGTAGTATTTGAGCAGAGCTCGCGGGGCAGTTCCGCTCCGCTTCGTCCTTCGCCGTCACCGCTGCGGTGATCGTGATCGTCGGCGGCTCCCTCCTTCTCGCTGAACGAATCACCCCGCTCCGCCGTACGGTCGAGTCGAAATTGCGCCACGTCGCGCGCAACCTCTCCGCCGGCGGCGTCTCCCTCGCTCTCATGTCCCTGCTGCAGGCGCCCCTCCTGCAGCCGGTGGCCGCCTGGATCGTGCGCAGCCGGATCGGACTGCTGCAGCTCGTGCAGTGGCCGCGCTGGCTGGAGATGCTGGCCGGCGTCGTGCTGCTCGACTACACGCTGTGGTGGTGGCACTGGGCCACCCATCGCGTGCCGTTCCTCTGGCGGTTCCACCTCGTGCATCACGTCGACCGTGATCTCGACGCGTCCACCGCCCTCCGCTTTCACTTCGGTGAGCTGGCCCTGTCGATCCCCGTGCGTGCGGCGCAGATGATCCTCATCGGCGTCGATCCGCGGATTCTGTGGCTGTGGCAGACCATCCTCTTCGCGGCGATCCTCTTCCACCACAGCAACGTGCGGCTGCCGTGGCGCGTGGAGCGCGTCTTGGTGCGGCTGATCGTCACGCCGCGCCTGCACGGCATCCATCACTCCCTGGGCCGGGACGCGACTGACAGCAACTGGTCCAGCATCCTGTCGGCCTGGGATTTCCTGCATCGAACCATGCGCTTCGACGTGCCCGACGAACAGATCGTCATCGGAGTGCCGGCGTACCGCGATCCGGCCGAGGTCACGATCGGAAGGATTCTTCTGCTGCCGTTCCGGCGGCAGCGGAACGACTGGAGCGATGCCGGCGCCGGCGGGTCCGTCGAGCGTGCGAGTGAGGCGATTCGATCGGGTGGCGATGCGCCGCCGTGATCAGTTCGCGCGGCGGGGCTCCGGGGAGTAGCTGGCCGGGCGGCCGAAGTAGTAGCCCTGACCGAAACGGATGCCGAGGGATTCGGCGGCGGTGGCCGTCGACTCCCGTTCGATCCCTTCGAGGATGACGTCGCAGCCGAAGGAGTGGGCGAGGGCGACGATGTTCCGGACGATCTTCGTGCGGGTCGGATCGGTCTCGAAGTCCATTCCGAACTCGTGGCTGATCTTCAGGAACGACGGCCGGATCCGGTCGATGAGGGCGAGGTGCGAATAGGCCACGCCCACGTCGTCGAAGGCGAACCGCGCGCCGAGGTCCCGCAGGGCGGCGATCGCCGTGAGGACCTCAGGCGCGGCCGGCAGGGAGGCCTGCTCGGTGATCTCCAGGACGATGCGCCTCAGCGGCAGCCCGCCGGTCACGGCGCCGGCCTGCAGCGTTTCCACGAGCCTGCCCGGAGCGCGGAAGACGTCCGGATGCAGGTTCATGAAGACCAGCGGATCGCGGGGGAGGCCGGCGACGGCGCGGGCCGTGGCCTCGAGGCACGCCAGCTCGAGCTCGACCACGCGGTTCTTCCGGGCCGCATATTGAAAGAGGAGGTCCGGCGCCCGAAAGAGCGAATCCGACCGGTAGCGGGCCAGGGACTCATACCCGATCGCCTCGCGGCGGCCGCCGAGCGTGACGATCGGCTGAAAGAACGGCGTGAGCTCGGGGCTGGCGATGATCTCCTCGAGGAGGGGAACGTGCTCGACGCGCGAATCGTCGGAGACGGCGGTCGCCCCGGCGGCAGCCGCACCGCAGCCGATCGTGTCGAGCGTCGCCTCCAGGTCGCTCACCTCGAACGGTTTGCCGAAGAAGGCCACCGCCCCCCGCGCCGCCGCCTCCTGCGCCAGGGCGTCGGAGTGATCGCCGCTCATGAGGATGACGCGCGTGTCCGGTGCGTGCTCGCGGACGAACGGCAGCAGGTCGAGGCCTTCGTAGGCGAACAGCCCGGACAGCCGTACGTCGGTGACGATGTGCGACGGCTGCAACCGCTGCACGATTACTTCCGCCGCCGCCAGGTCGCTGCATGTAATCAATGTCCGGCCGGCCCGCTCCAGGCAGGCCACCAACCCTTCGCGCATCACCGAATCGTCGTCGATGATCAGGACCGACTGCGTCTCCCGGGTCTTCGCGTCGTCAGACGTTGCCATGACCCCGACCCAAGCGGGATCGGTGCCGTCCGTGCACTCGTCGTTCTTTCAACGATTTAGCCCCCCGGAGCGGGCTGCCGGCGCTGTTCAGAAACTGGACGGCGCATGTGAATCCGGACGGGGGGCGAAGGGTCCGGGGGCGCTTTCAGGGGGACGCGCTTGGGATCAGAGCTTCTGTTTTCGCCTTGCAACGGAGAAGCGAAGATCTGACCCCAGCAGTCCGGCCCTTCGCAGTGGGGGGGGAGAAGGTGGTCCTGAGCCAAGCCGAAGGAAGGCGGATGAGGGGCAGTTCCCGGAGGTGCTGCCGGCGTTTGAGAAGCAGGTCCCTCGCTCCCCCAACGCCCGCCCGCCCCTCGCTCGGGATGACACCGCCTTTCAGCTTGAAGCGCACCGAACCTCGACCGGCTAGAATCCCCACGAACGCGCCCACCGGCGCGCTTCGAGGAGTCGAGCATGAGCCATGTCTTGCTGCCGCCGTTCGGGGCGTGGGCGAATTTCTACGTCATCGTCGGCTCCTCGGCGGCGGCGCTGACGGGGCTGCAATTCGTGGTCATCGTCCTCGGGGCGCAGATCGGGATGCTCAATCCGGCCGCGCTCCGGGCCTTCGGATCGCCGACGATCGTCCACCTCAGCGCCGCGCTGCTGATCTCGGCGATCCTGTGTGCGCCGTGGCAGGCGCCGCTGAGTGCCGCCATCTGCCTCGCCGTCTTCGGCGTCGCGGGGCTCGTCTACCTGTTCCTGGTCCTCCTCCACGCCCGCCGGCAGACGGGCTACCAGCTCGTGGCGGAGGACTGGTGGTGGCACTTCATCCTCCCGGCCGCCTCGTACGCAATGCTGGCCGGCTCGGCGGCAGGAGTGTGGCGCGAAGCGCGGCCGGCGCTGTTCATGGTAGGGGCCGGGGCGCTGCTCCTCCTCTTCATCGGCATCCACAACGCCTGGGACTCCGTGACGTTCATCGCCATGGAGCGGGTGAAGAGGGATGGAAGTGGTTAGTGGTTAGAGAAGGATGGAAGTGGTTAGTCGTTAGAAGGTGAGTGGTTAGAAGGGCGAAGGGCGAAGGGCGAAGAACAATCCGGGTTCCTTCGCCCTTCGCCCTTTGCTTAACCACCTTCTAACCACTAACCACTAACCACTAACCACTAACCACTAACCACTAACCACTCCCACCTCCCGTGATCGAAAACAGCGAGAGATGTTTCCGCCGTGCGATGGGTGGCGGATAGTCTCGTGAGAATTTGCCGCGAGATTGGGTGCTCGGAGAAATGCATGCACCTGACCGCGCACGCCGAGCCTTCCCTTGTGAATGATCCCCGCTTCGTGGCCCGCTTGCGGACGGGCGACGACGCAGCGTTCGAAGATCTCGTCCGCCGTCATGCCGGCCGCCTGCTGCGCGTGGCGCGGCGCTTTCTGAAGAACGAAGACGACGCCCGGGACGCGGTGCAGGACGCCTTTCTGTCGGTCTTCCGCTCCATCGGCGGCTTCGAGGCCGGTGCGCGGCTGTCGACGTGGCTCCATCGCATCACCGTGAACGCCTGCTTGATGCGCCTTCGTACGCAGCGCCGCCGCGCCGAGGAGGACCTCGAACCGTACCTGATCCGCGCCGGCGAGGATGGGGGAGTGATCGAATCGGGCCGGCCGGGGAGTGAGCCGGCGGACGCGATGCTCGAGCGCGCACAGCTCCGCCGGCTGGTGCGGTCCTCGATCGATGCGCTGCCGCACATCTATCGTGAGGTCGTCCTTCTCCGCGACATCGAGGAGCGGTCCAACGAAGAGACGGCCAGGCTCCTCGGCGTCACACCGAATGCGGCAAAGATCCGGCTCCATCGCGGACGCCGGGCGCTGCGGGCGATGCTTGAACCGGGGAGGAAGTGGTTAGCTTAGTGGTTAGAAGGTGAGTGGTTAGGCGGAAGGGCGAAGGGCGAAGGAAGAGCGGTTTTTCTTCGCCCTTCAATTACTTCGCCCTTCGCCCTTCTAACCACTCACCCTGCATCTCCGCCATCTCTTCGTCCACGTAGCACCAGACCCACCGTTCGCCGGGCTCGATCGAGCGGATGACGGGGTGTTTGGAGCGGTGATGGTGTTTCGTGGCGTGCTTGTTCTTCGACGAGTCGCAGCAGCCGACGTGGCCGCACTCGAGGCAGAGGCGGAGGTGGACCCAGCGGTCGCCCATCTTCAGGCACTCTTCGCAGCCATTCGGCGTATTGGGTTTGCGTTGGTACTGGTCGGAGGTGATCGCTTCGAGATGTTCGCAGGCCATGGGATGGACATCGTAATGGCGAAGGGCGAAGGGAAGAAGGGCGAAGTGGGTGGTTAGGCGAGGGGCGAAGCAGACGAAGCAGTTCCTTCGCCCTTCCTCCTTCGCCCTTTTTCAAGGGTTGTGACCTGCCTCACACAACTCCACCATCGACGCGCCTATCCTCTCTTCTGCTAACAGCAGCGCGCAGTTCACGAAAGGGGCGTAACGCCCCTTTCGGCGTTTCAGGAGAAAACGATGCCGGCAACGATGAGACGACGTATCCAGTGGGGAGCAGTCGTTGGAGTCGTTGCGCTCCTGAGCGCGTGCAACGGGCGCGAATCGGTAACGGGCGGGTATGGGAGTGGTGTGGTGACGGGGAAGGTGACGATGGCCGCAGGCGTGTCGAACAGCAGTCCGGCAGGCGTGCGGCTATCGGTCGCCGGCACCGGCGTCTCGAGGGTGCTTGGGCCGGACGGCAACTTCCTCTTCGCCGGAGTCCCGGAGAGGGCCGAGCTGCGCTTCACCCGTGAGGACGGCATCTCGGCGAGCCTGACGGTCGCGGCTGACGGCGCGCCGCTGACCATCGAGCTTTCGCCCACCTCCGCCTCGCGCTCCAGCCGCGTCCGTGCGGTCAATCCCATCCAGCCTCCGTACAGCGAGTTCGAGGGGACGATCAGAACGTCCGGCACCGCGTCCATCGTCGTGACCGACTCCCACAAGATCGACGTCACCATCCTCCTCAACGACGCAACCGTCATCCGGCACGGCGACACGACCATCGCCGCGGGCGACTTGAAGGCAGGCGACCGCATCCACGTCAAGGCCACCTTCAAGGACAACACCTATACCGCCACTCTGATCCTCGTCCAGGACACCGGCTCGGGTGATTCCTCCGGGGACAGTGGCAACCAGGGCGGGACGACCATGACCGCCAATGGGACGGTCAAGAGCGTCGGCTCCGGCCAGCTCGTCGTCACCACCGTTCCGCACGGCGACGTCACGGTACAGGTGGACGGAAGCACGGTCATCCGCCGGCAGGGAAGCATCATCACCCTGGCCGACATCACCGCGGGCGATGAGGTCAACACGATGGGCACTCGGGTGGACGACCATACCGAGAAGGCCATCCAGATCGAAGTGCGGGGCGTGTCGGGGCACCACTAACTCAGGGCGTAGCGGCCGTCGGCGCGTCCGCCGACTCTCTCTCTCCTGCGAAGGGACCGGTGGGGTTGGAGCTCCACCGGTCCTTTCCTTTTCCGCTAGTGCTTTTCGCTGATCGCTGGTCGCTGTCGGCAAGCGGCGAGCGGGGACTGACAAGCGGGTCTGGCGACCAGCGAACAGCCACCAGCGATCAGCGATCCACCGACATCTAAACGCTACGCAAAGCAGGGGTCAAGCCAGCGCCCATGCGACCCGAAAAGGGGACGCCGATGGAAATCGAGGCCTCTCCGACCGTCTCCTTTTTTGAACGTGTTTACGAAGTTGTTGCTGTATTATTCAACGCGTCCACGATCCCGAGGTCAGGGTGCGCGCAGCCGCGTCTGCCCTTGGTGCAGGTCCGACAAACCGTAGGGGAAAACTCATGAACAGTATGCGCGGTGGCCGCACGATTCTGTATCTCGTCCTCCTGCTGCTCGGGACGACGTCCCTCCTGGCCGCACCCGCCCAGTTGCAGGTCCTGCTCGACGGCGACAACAACACGTCGACGGGCTGCCGGGTCATCACCAATCTCGGCAACGTCGATGGCATCGAGGCCATCTTTACAACGACTTACGACAACGGTCCGGACGGCAAGCCGGTCGTGACCGGGGTGACGAAACAGACCTGCGCGCAGCCGGGGACAGTCAACTTCACCGGCCCGGTGACTCTCGACTCCGGCGGATGGCCGGTGGGGACGGATACGACAGGCAATGTGTTTGTTGAAACACATGTCCCGACCGCAGAGCTCCCGATGCCCCTGCACACGCACATGCGCTGGTACTTCATCGGCGTGTCGGGCACGAACCTCGAGCTGGTCCTGGAGAACGAGACCGGAAAACCCATCCTCTTCCCCGAGCCTCCGCTCTCGCACCCCCGGATCGTGGGGCCGCGGGGCGCCCGCGAGATCATCCTGGACGGCAAGTTCGACGACTGGCTGGGGATTCACCCGCTCGTCAGCGGCCTGGCCGTGACCGGCGGCGGCAAGTTCCGCTTCCTGGGCGGCGTAGCCGCCTACGCGACGTCCCACGATGTCTTCTTCAACTTCAGCATCCAGTCGAACTCGAATGCCCCGCAGGCAAACGACGACGGCTACACGGTCCTGCGCGGCAAGACACTCACCGTGGGCGCTCCGGGTGTGCTGGGCAACGACTTCGACCCGCACGGCAGGCCCCTGACGGCGGTTCAGATCTCCGGTCCCGAGCACGGCGCGCTCGTGCTCAATTCCGATGGCTCGTTCACCTACGCCAATGACGGCTCGCCGGCACCGATCGACGGATTCCGCTACAAGGCCAACAACGGGCTGGCGGATTCGAATACGGCCAAGGTCGTGCTGGGCATCGTCGACTGCAACGTCATCACGGTCGGGCCTCCGGCCACGTCCAGCGGCATGGTCGGCGCTGCCTTCAGCCAGACCTTCACCCAGACCGGCGCCATCGGCAGCCCGACCTTCACCCTGGCCAGTGGCACGCTGCCGGCCGGTATGACCCTCAACACCGGCGGCCTGCTCAGCGGCACGCCCACCGTCAGCGGCACCTTCCCCATCACGGTGCGCGTGACGGACTCGAACAACTGCACGGGTGTGAGCGGCGTCTACAACCTCATCATCACCTGCCAGCCCATCACCGTCACACCTCCCGCCACGACGACGGGAGTGGCGGCCGCGCCGTTCAGCCAGACCTTCACCCAGAGCGGCGGGATCGGCGCCACGACGTTCTCCACGGCGTCGGTGCTGCCCACCGGCCTGACCCTCTCCTCCGGCGGCGTCCTCTCCGGCACGCCGACGAAGACGGGCACGTTCCCGATCGTCGTCACGGCCACGGACAGCCACTCCTGCACCGGCTCGGTCACGTACACGCTGACGATCACCTGCCAGACCATTACCGTCACGAACCCGGCCACGACCACCGGCGTCGCCAACGCGGCGTTCAGCCAGACTTTCACGCAGTCGGGCGCCATCGGCGGCGCGACGTTCTCCACGGCCAGCACCCTTCCCACCGGTCTGACGCTCTCCACGGCGGGCGTTCTCTCCGGCACGCCCACCCAGATCGGCTCGTTCCCCATCGTCGTGAAGGCCACCGACTCGAACGGCTGCTTCGGAAACGGCGCGACGTACACGCTGGTCATCAGTTGCCAGACCATCACCGTCACGAATCCGTCCACGACCACCGGGACGGTCTCCTCGCCCTTCAGCCAGACGTTCACTGCTGCCAACACGATCGGCGCGGTGACATTCACCACTGCGTCGCCGCTCCCCGGCGGCCTTACCCTGTCGACGGGCGGCGTCCTGTCCGGGACGCCGACGCAGACCGGCTCGTTCCCGATCGTCGTCAAGGCCACCGATGCCAACGGCTGCTTCGGAAACGGCGCGACGTATACGCTGGTCATCGGCTGCCAGACCATCACCGTGACCAACCCCGGCGTGACCACCGGCACGGTCAGCACGCCCTTCAGCCAGAGCTTCAGCCAGACCGGCGCGGTGGGTGGCGCCACGTTCACCACCGCCAGCACGCTGCCGGGCGGACTGACGCTCTCCACGGCGGGCCTGCTCAGCGGGACGCCGACGCAGACCGGCTCGTTCCCGATCGTCGTCACCGTCACGGACGGCAACGGCTGCACCGGGACCGGCGCGACCTACACCCTGGTCATCGGCTGCCAGACCATTACGGTCACCAAGCCGGTCACAGCCACAGCGACGGTCGGCACTGCCTTCAGCCAGAACTTCACGCAGAGCGGCGCGGTGGGCGGCGCGACGTTCACGACCGCCAGCACGCTGCCCACCGGGCTGTCGCTGGCGACGAACGGCACGCTCTCCGGCACGCCTTCGCAGTTCGGCTCGTTCCCGATCGTCGTCACCGTCACGGACGGCAACGGCTGCACCGGCACGAGCGCAACCTACACGCTGGTGGTGAGCTGCCAGACCATCACGGTCACGAACCCGGCCACCAACACGGGAGTGGCCGGCTCGCCGTTCAGCCAGACCTTCACCCAGAGCGGGGCGCTGGGCGGGGCCACGTTCACCACCGCCTCCACGCTCCCCACGGGTCTGTCACTCTCGACCGGCGGCGTCCTCTCCGGTACGCCGACCCAGACCGGAACGTTCCCCATCGTGGTCACGGTGACGGACGGCAACGGCTGCACCGGAACCGGGGCCACGTACACGCTGACCATCACCTGCCAGACCATCACGGTCAACAACCCCGGCGTCACCACCGGCACGGCCGGCAGCCCGTTCAGCCAGACGTTCACGCAGACCAGCGCCATCGGCGCGACGACGTTCACCCTGGCCAGCGGCTCGCTGCCGTCGGGGCTCACGCTGGCCACGAACGGCACGCTTTCCGGAACGCCGCTCACCACGGGCAGCTATCCGATCACGGTCAAGGTGACCGACGCCAACGGCTGCACCGGCACGGGCGGGACGTATACGCTCGTCATCGGCTGCCAGACCATCACGGTCACGAATCCGGCCACGACGACGGGCACGGTCAATGCGGCCTTCAGCCAGACCTTCACGCAGAGCGGCGCCATCGGTACGGCGACCTTCACCACGGCCAGCACGCTGCCCACCGGGCTGTCGCTGGCCACGAACGGCACGCTCTCCGGCACGCCCACGCAGGCCGGCTCCTTCCCGATCGTCGTCACCGTCACGGACGGCAACGGGTGCACCGGGAACAGCCCGACCTACACCCTCGTCATCGGCTGCCAGGTCATCACCGTCACCAAGCCGGTCAACGCCGCGGGAACGGTGAATGCACCGTTCAGCGAGCAGTTCACGCAGAGCGGCGCCGTGGGCACGGCCACGTTCACCACCGCTTCCACGCTTCCCACCGGGCTCACGCTCTCGACGGGCGGCCTCCTGGCCGGCACGCCGATGCAGCAAGGCTCCTTCCCCATCGTCGTGACCGTGACCGACTCGAACGGCTGCACCGGATCGAGCGCTACGTATAACCTCGCCATCAGTTGCCAACTGATCACGGTCAATAACCCGTCCTCGAACAGCGACCCGGCGGGTACGGCTCTCTTCGCCGCGAACTTCACCTTCACCCAGAGCGGCGCGATCGGCGGGGCGACGTTCACCACCGCCTCCACGCTCCCGACCGGCGTGACGCTCACCACGGGCGGCGTCCTCTCCGGCACTCCGATGCAGGGCGGAAGCTTCCCGATCACTGTCACCGTGACCGACGGCAACGGCTGCACGGGCACGAGCTCCGGCTACACGCTGACCATCACCTGCCCGACCATCAACGTGACCAACCCCGGCGTCAGCACGGGAACGGCGGGAACGGCCTTCAGCCAGACCTTCACCCAGTCGGGCGGTATCGGCACGATCACCTGGAGCGAAACGGGAGCGTTGCCCACGGGCATCACGCTCGCCAGCGGCACTGGCGTTCTGTCGGGGACCACCAGCCAGGTGGGCACGTTCCCGATCACGGTGACCGCCACCGACCAGAACGGCTGCCAGGGCACCGGCGCGACCTATAACCTGACCATCAGT
This sequence comes from uncultured Thermoanaerobaculia bacterium, assembly GCA_964650405.1. Taxonomy (GTDB): domain Bacteria; phylum Acidobacteriota; class Thermoanaerobaculia; order Gp7-AA8; family Gp7-AA8; genus CAZYTO01. The sequence goes on from CAZYTO010000145.1 coordinate 13,000, forward strand.
TGCCAGACCGTCTCGGTCACCAACCCCGGTGTCAATACCGGCACGGTGGACACGGCCTTCAGCCAGACCTTCACCGCCACCGGCATCCTCGGCACGGTGACCTGGAGCGAGACCGGCGCGCTGCCGGCGGGCATCACGCTCAACAGCGCCAGCGGCCTGCTCTCCGGTACGCCGACCGTCAACGGCAGCTTCCCGATCACGGTCAAGGCCACGGACACCAACGGCTGCTTCGGCACGTCGAGCTACACGCTGACGATCAACTGCCAGACCATCACCGTGACCAAGCCGGTTACGACGACCGGTACGGTCGACGCGCCGTTCAGCCAGACGTTCACCCAGAGCGGCGCGCACGGCACGGCCACGTTCACGACAGCCAGCACGCTCCCGGCGGGCCTCTCGCTTTCCACGGGCGGTACGCTCTCCGGCACGCCGACCGTAAAGGGCACGTTCCCGATCGTGGTCACCGTCACCGACCCCAACGGCCGCACCGGCACGGGCACCCCCTACCGCCTGGTCATCAACTGCCAGCCCCTCACCCTCAACAACCCGGTCACGACGACGGGCACGGTGGGGGTGGCCTTCAGCCAGACCTTCACGCAGAGCGCCGCGCACGGGTCGGCGACGTTCACCACGGCCAGCACGCTGCCGACGGGCTTCTCGCTGTCCACGGCGGGCGTCCTCTCCGGCACGACGAACCAGCACGGCAGCTTCCCGATCGTGGTGACCGTGACCGACAGCAACGGCTGCACGGGAACGGGCGCGACGTACAGCCTGGTCATCAACTGCCAGACCATCACGGTGACGAATCCTGGTGTCACGACCGGCACGGTGGGCACGCCGTTCAGCCAGTCCTTCTCGCAGACGGGGGCCATCGGCGGCGCGACCTTCACGACCGCATCGACCTTGCCGACGGGCATCACCCTGTCGGCTGCCGGCCTCCTCTCCGGCACCCCGCTCCAATCGGGTTCGTTCCCGATCGTCGTCACGGTCACGGACGGCAACGGCTGCACGGGCACGGGCTCCACGTACACGCTGGTCATCGCCTGCAATGTGATCACTGTGACCAACCCCGGCGTCAGCAGCGGCACGGCCGGCACGGCGTTTGACCAGACCTTCACCCAGTCGGGCGGCAACGGCACGATCACCTGGTCGGAGACTGGATCCCTGCCCACCGGCATCTCGATCAACACCTCGACCGGTCACCTCCAGGGCACGACGTCGCAGACCGGCTCCTTCCCGATCACCGTCACGGCCACCGACTCGAACGGCTGCCAGGGGACCGGCCCCACCTACACGCTGACGATCGTCTGCCAGACCATCACCGTCACCAACCCGGCGGCGACCGCGGCAACGTACGACTTGGCCTTCAACCAAACGTTCACAGCCCGCAGCACCGCGGGCGAGGGAAAGTGGGGTGAACAGGGGGCGCGGCGGATAGGC
>CAZYTO010000146.1:0-14418 GCA_964650405.1 uncultured Thermoanaerobaculia bacterium
GGGTTCGAGACGGCCACGCGGGCCGCGGCCGCGGGCGGGGTGACGACGATCGTCGACATGCCGCTCAACTCCATCCCGCCGACGACCTCGGTCGCCGCGCTGCTGAAGAAGGCCGAGGCGATGGACGGCAAGTGCCGGGTCGACGTGGGCCTCTGGGGAGGCGCGGTCCCGGGCAACGACACCGTCCTCGGGGCGATGCTCCATGAAGGCGCGCTCGGGTTCAAGTGCTTCCTCGTAGATTCCGGCGTTCCCGAGTTTCGCCACCTCGACGAAGACGGCCTGGCCTCGGCACTTGCCGCCCTGCGGGGAACCGGCGCCCCGCTGCTCGTCCACGCCGAGCTGCCGGGACCGATCGAGCATGCCGCCGCGGCGTTGCACGGTGACGCTACGTCGTACCAGCGCTGGCTCGACTCGCGGCCGCACCAGGCCGAAGACGAGGCCATCGCGCTCGTCGACCGCCACGTGCGCGCCACCGGGGCTGCCGCGCACATCGTGCATCTTTCGTCAGCCGATGCGCTCGACACGATCCGGCGGGCGCGCGACGCTCGAACCGGCCTCACCGCCGAAACGACGCCGCACTACCTCTACTTCGCCGCCGAGTCGATCCCCGACGCGGCGCCCGAGTACAAATGCGCGCCGCCCATCCGCGAGCGCGACAATCGCGAGCGCCTCTGGACCGCCGTGCGGGAAGGGACGCTGGCCGGCATCGTCAGCGATCACTCACCTTGCACGCCAGAGCTCAAACATCTCGAGCGCGGCGACGTCGAACGCGCCTGGGGCGGCATCGCCTCGCTGCAGTTCGGCCTGCCCGTCATCTGGACTGACGCACGCCGGCGCGGCCTCACGCTGGCCGCAGTCTCGGAGCTCCTGAGCGCCGGTCCCGCCTCCATCGCCCGCATCGGCGATCGCAAAGGGCGCCTGGCCGCCGGCTACGACGCCGACGTCGTCGTCTTCGATCCCGACGCGCCGTTCGTCGTCACCCCCGACAGCGTTGAACACCGGCACAAAGAGACGCCGTACGCCGGCGCGGAACTGACCGGGGTCGTGCGCGCGACCTACCTGCGGGGCGAGCGCATCTTCGCGGATGGGCTACACCTCGGAGCGGCGCGCGGACGGTGGATCCGGCGCAACGTATAACCGGTTCATCCTTCATACTTCGCCCGTGGACTTCCTAGAACTGGTAGACCTCGCGTCCGAGCGGCTCGGCGGCTCGGTGCTCTACGCCACCGACGACTACTTCGCCGAGAAGGAGAACCTGCTCAAGCCCCACGCCGCGGTGTGGAAGGAACATGAGTACACGGACCGCGGCAAGTGGATGGACGGCTGGGAGAGCCGCCGCAAACGCATCGCCGTTGACGCCGATCCAGCGGTGGATGGCGCCACACACGACTTCGCCATCATCCGGCTCGGCGCACCCGGCGTCGTCCGCGGCGTGGTCGTCGACACGGCCTTCTTCCGCGGCAACTATCCCGAGCACTGCTCAATCGAAGGCTGCGTCGCGCGGCCGGAGACGGGCGTCGGCGCGCTGCTCGGAACGGAAACGGAGTGGGTCGAGATCCTTCCGAAGCAGCCGCTGCGCGGCGACTCCCAGAATCTCTTCGCCATCGGTTCCCCCGTTGCGTTCAGCCACCTCCGCCTGCGCATCCACCCCGACGGCGGCGTGGCGCGCCTCCGCGTGCACGGTGAGGTCGTCCCCGAGTGGCGGCGCAGCGGCGGCCTTGCGAACGAGGTCGATCTGGCGGCCGTCGAACACGGCGGCCAGGTGCTGACCTGCAGCGACATGTTCTTCGGGCCGAAGCACAACCTCATCATGCCCGGAAGTGCCCACAACATGAGCGACGGGTGGGAGACGAAGCGGCGCCGCGGCCCGGGCCACGACTGGGTCATCGTCCGCCTGGCAACCGAGGCGGTCGTCCGCCGCATCGAGCTGGACACGGCGCACTTCAAGGGCAACTTCCCCGACACCGCGTCGATCGACGCCTCGAACGGCGGCGAGGAGTACACCGAGCTGCTGCCCCGAACGAAGCTGCTGGCGCACACGCGGCATCTCTTTCTCGAAGAGCTCCGGAACGCCGGACCGGTCACACACCTTCGACTGAACGTCTATCCCGACGGCGGCGTCTCGCGGATGCGCGTGCACGCACTGGCCACGGAAACGGGTCGGGCGGCGGCGGCGGCACGGCGGCTGAACACACGCACCGCGTCCGACGCCGCGCGCGAGCTGACCGCCTGCTGCGGCTCGTCGCAATGGGTGCGGCAGATGATGGCCGCGCGGCCGTTCGACAATCTACTGGCTGCGGCCGATGCGACCTGGAACGCGCTCTCTCCCGACGACTGGCGCGAAGCGTTCGCCGCACACCCGCGGATCGGCGAGACGAAGGCCGACCGTTTCTCGGGCCAGGAACAATCGGGAGCCCGCGGTGCGGCAGTGGCCACGATGTCCGAGCTCACCGAGGTGAATCGTCAGTACGAGCAGCGCTTCGGCCATATCTACATCGTCTGCGCCACCGGCAAATCCGCAGACGAGATGCTCGCCATCGCCCGCCAGCGCCTCGGCAACACACCCGCCGACGAGATCCGCATCGCTGCAGACGAGCAGCGGAAGATCACGCGGCTGCGGCTGCTGAAGCTGGTGTAACGGGTTGCGGGGTTGCGAGGTTGCGAGGTTGCGTAGGGCACGGCTGCGTCGTGCCGAACCGCCGTACGCGTGTACCGCGCCGACACGTGTAACCGCCCGCCCACGGGAATTCGGCACGACGCAGTCGTGCCCTACGACCCGCGGTAGGTCGAATAGCTGAACGGACTGAGGAGCAACGGTACGTGGTAGTGCTCTTCGCCTTCCGCCACGGCGAACGTAATGGTGACGCTGGGGAAGAAGCCTGCGGGGAAGTACGCGCCCGTATTGAACGTAATGCGGTAGGTGCCGGCTTCGGGGGGCGTCGTCAGGAGGGTCCGCAGCCGGCCATCGGTGTCGGTCACGCCGTTGCCCACCACCTGCCATCCGCTTTCCTTCTCCCGTTCGAGGCTGACCGGGACGCCCGCAGCCGGACGTCCGCTGGCAGTGTCGAGAACGTGGGTGGAGATTCCGCTCATTCGGTTGGCATATTACAAGCCAAGTCATCGCGAGCGTACGCTCGGGATGACAATTGCTTCATGTACGAGCGCGACCTCGCCTACATCCACCACCACGGGTTCAGCGACTTTGCACGCAGTGCGGCCCCGGTGGTGATCCAGCTCCTGCACACCGGCGGCATCGACAGCGGTCTCGTCATCGACCTCGGCTGCGGCAGCGGCGTGCTGGCCGCGGAACTGCTGGCTCACGGTTTCAACGTATTCGGCGTTGATGTTTCAGAGGAGATGATCACCCTGGCGCGCGAGCATGTGCCGAACGCGACGTTCGCCGTGGCCTCGCTCCATGAGGTCGAGCTTCCGGCGTGCGCGGCCATCACGGCCATCGGGGAGCCATTCACGTACGCGGATGGCGACGCACTCCGGCGAACGCTGGCCCGCTGCAGCGCCGCGCTCCCCCGCGGCGGCCTCCTGCTCTTCGACGTCATCGAGCACGTGGATGGCGACGCGATGCGCTACCGCAATTGGTCCGCCGAGGGCGACGATTGGATGATCGCCGTCGACGTCGCCGAGGAGGGACGGCAGATCACACGGAGAGTGTGGATGTACCGCGCCGAAGGAGAACTGTACCGCCGTGCCAGCGAAGTCCACCATGCCTGGACGTTCACCCGCGATGAGCTATACGCCTGGCTGGACGAGGCCGGCTTCTCCGTCACGTTCGGGGGCTGGGAGCTGCCGCCACGATGCATCGCCGTGCAGGCGACGAAAACGTAGTTCACGCGGAGGGCGCGGAGAAGGCACTCAGTCCTCCGTGATCTCCGCGGTCTCCGTGGCCTCCGCGTGACCCGTCCCTATCGGTTGTACCGACGAACACGCGTGACGGACAGGATTGTCCGTCCTCCACACAACTTTTCAGCCTTCAAGCCTCTTGCCTCTCTACCCGCCCCGCCTCCCCTTCATGATCTTCACGAAACTCCGGCTGCGAAGCTCATCGAGCGTCAAACCGGTGGCCATCGCTTCCTTCTCCGTGATGGCGCCGCAGTTCATGGCGCGGAGGAAGTAGTTGAGCAGTCCCTGGCCGGTGGCGGCGTCATCGAACACGTCGCCGACGAGCGTGGCCTGCCCCGCCTTCTGGATGAAGTTGCGCAGGCGCTCCGTCGCGGCGCCGAGCGACTCCAGGAAGAACGAATAGACGGCGGCATAGCGGGTCGGGAGCTGGGCGGGGTTGAGGTCCCACCCCTGGTAGTAGGCGTTGACCAGCGAGTGGCGGATGTGATCGACGTGCAGCCGCCAGGCGCGGTGCAAGACGGTGCGGTTCTCGTCCGCCTGCTCCGGCGTGAGCTGGCCGCGGTGGGGAGCGATGGGCATAATGTTCGTGGCGCCGTCGGAGAGCCAGATCCCTGTCCCGGCATAGGCGACCTGCATCATGTGCCGGGCGAAATCGCAGGCCGGATGGTCCATGCGCTGATGGGCAGCGGTGATGTTGCAGCTCGCCGTGTAGTCGTACGTGCCGAAATGCGCTGCCACGCAGCGGCCACGGGCGCGATCGAGGAAGAGCGGCAGGTGCGACTGGCCGTCCGGCCCAAGGATCGACTGCGTCGTCTCGATCATGAACTCGAGCTTCAGCGTGCCGGCAGGCAGGCCGAGCTTCGGCTCCAGCGCGTCGTAGAGGTCGGCCAGCATCGTCACCTGCTCTGGCACCTGGATCTTCGGGAGGGTGACGACGAACCAGGGCGGCAGCTTGCCTGCGGCGTCGAGCAGGGTGGAGAGGAAGATGTCGAGCGTGCGGACGCTGCGGCGCATCAGCTCGTGCGTGAACGGTTTGATGCGGATGCCGAGGAACGGTGACAGCGTGCCGTCCGCCATCCCCTTCGCCACTTCGCGGGCGGCGCCGGTGGCGTGGCCGTCCTCCTCGTCGTCGGGGCGGTTGCCGTATCCGTCCTCGAAGTCGATGCGGAAGTCCTCGACCGGCTCGCGCTTCAGCTTCTCCACCACGCGCGCGTAGATCTTCTCCGCGTCTGCGATGCCGATGGCCGCGGCGAACGTCTGCGGATCGGGGGCGAACTCGTCGAGCGAACGGAGGGCCAGGACACCGAGGCGCTGGGGCGTGTCGGACTTGAAGAGCTGCGCGCCGCCGTACACCGTGTGCACCGGCTGGCGCGCGCCCGACTCGCCCGGATAGCGGCGGTTGAGGGCGTCAAGCGAGGGAAGGAGCGGCGCGCGTGCCGCGTCGAGGTCGGATTCAGGAAGCGAGACTTTGATCAATTCAGCGGCTCCGGATGACCGACGCCACCCCCCACCCGGCGAGCACGAGCGCCGAGAGGACGGCCCAGTTGTACTGGTTGCCGTATGTGGTGACGGGGAAATGACTGCTGATCATGATGAACACGACCGGCAGGACGATGAACGTGTTGTGTTTCGAGCGGTTCTTGGCGCGGTCGGCCAGGCGCATGTCAGCCGGCTGGCCCGCTTTCGTCGCCGCGATGAGCTGCCGCTGCGCCGGGAGAATGCGCACCCAGACGTTCCAGGCCATGAACGTGCCGAGCATCGCGCCCGTCTGCATGTAGGCGGCACGGCCTCCGTAAATCTTCTCGCAGAAGAGCCAGATCGCTCCCGCCAGCAGCAGGTACGACACGATGACGCCCGCCGTCTCGTACTTCGCGATCGGCGAGAGCCAGAGCAGGTCGTAGACGAACCATCCCACGACGATGATTCCAAGGCTCACGCCAATGGCCACGCCGTTCGACATCGGCAGCTTCGCATCTGCCGACATCAGCCCGCCGTGGTAGTAGACGAGGCCGAGCAGGAGGAGGCCGCTGAGCCAGGTGAACGCCGCCTCCCACTTGAACCAGTGCAAGGTCTGGTCGAGCAGCTTCGGCTCCTTCTGCTTGTCGACGACGTAGAACCCGCCGCTGTGGACCATCCACACCTGCTGCTCGTGGTGGAAGGTATGGTCGAGCCACGTGAAGAAATACGTCTGCCCCACCCACATGATCGCGGCAAAGACATGAGTCCAGCGAAGGGCGATGTTCAGCCACTCTTGTGCGGTGTAGCTCAAGGCGGAGATCCTTTCCGGGCCGAGGTGGGCGAAGTGTAATCGAAGTCGCGTGCTACGACTTCGTCACCGCCGCCGAGTGTGGAAAAACGTAGCATCGGAAATCGTGGACCCGCGTTCTCTCGAGGGTGAATCGTTCGAAGCAATTCATGCCGCGTTCGCCGAGGCGTTCAGCGACTACATCGTCCGCCTCTCGCCGACGCCGGATGGTTTGCGCGAGATGCTCACGCGCCGCGGCTGGGTGCCGGAGCTCTCGGTCGGGGTGTACGACGGCGGGAGGCTCGTGGCGTTCACGCTCAACGGCTTCGACGGGACGACCGGCTACGACAGCGGCACAGGCGTCATCCCCTCGCATCGGCGAGGCGGGCTGGCGCGGCAGACGATGGAGTGGTCGCGAGCCCGCCTCCGGGATGCGGGAGCCACGCGCTACGTGCTGGAAGTCCTCGAAGCGAACGCCCCCGCCGCGGCGCTCTACCGCAACTGTGGCTTCGACGTCACGCGCCGGCTGCAGTGCTGGACGTATGAATCGGGCAGCGAGCCCGGCAGCGGGTCAGCCCCGAGGCGCACCGCCTCGCAAGGCGCGATTACGCCGGAATGGTGCGACGTCGAGCCCGCCTGGCAGAACACCACCGCCTCCATTCAACGCGCCCGCGACCGCTACGAGATCCTCGGCGACGGGCAGAGTTACGCCGTCGTCTTTCCCTCGAACGGCGACGTCGCTCAACTCGCCGTCGATCCCGCCCATCGCCGCCAGGGTCGCGGGCGCGCCCTCCTCGAGGCCGCCCACACGCTGGCCAACAAGCCGCTCCGGATCATGAACGTCGACACCCGCCACGAAGACGTCGCGGCCTTTCTCACCGCCTGCGGCGCACAGAAAATGATCGCGCAGCTCGAGATGGCTTGCTCGCTGGTCGCTGATGGCTGATCGCGGATCGCGGATCGCGGATCGCTGGTCGCAGGTCGCTGTTCGCTGATCGCTGTTCGCGGGTCGGGGGCAGAGGTTCAAACGCTGCGCAGACAACAACCCGCGATCAGCGATCAGCGAGCAGCGAACAGCCAGCGATCAGCGACTCCCGCCCTTCCGGTACTTCCCCGTCAGGACCGCCTGGGCGATCACATGTCCCTGCATGGCCCGTTCGACGTCCGCCCGTTTGGACCTGGATGGCAGGGTGAGCTCCGTGTCGAGGGCGTAGAGGGTGAAGATGTAGCGGTGCTCGCCGCTGGGAGGGCAGGGAGCGCCGTAGGTGACGTTGCCGAAGTCGTTCGTGCCGAGCATCCCGGCGACGGTGGGCGACGACGGCGGGATGTTCCACACCAGCCAGTGCGTGAACGTGCCTCCCGGGGCGTCGGGATCGGTGACGAGGAGGGCCAGCGACCTGGCCTTCGGCGGCGCGCCGCGAAGGGCCAGCGGCGGCGGAGAGCTCTGCCCCTCGCAGGTAAAACGCGCCGGGATGGCTTGGCCGTCGGCGAACTCGCGGCTGGTGATGGTCATCCCGCTCGATGGGGCGGCGCGCGCACAACAGAGCAGCATCGCTACAATCGCAACGATGCCGACGTTTCTCGAAACCCTCAACGAGCTCATCGCCGCGGAGGTGCCGCTGGTGATCGTGACGGTCGTCGACACGATGGGAAGCGTACCGCAGGACCGGGGCGCCAAGATGATCGTGACCATGAGTGGCCTCCATTACGGCACCGTGGGAGGAGGCAAAGTCGAGACCAAGGCCATCGCCGAGGCGCAGAAAATGCTCCGCGGCGAGCTGCCCGGCACCACCCACTTCGTGCAGTGGCAGCTCAACAAGGACGTCGGCATGACCTGCGGCGGCGTGGTCAAGCTCTACTTCGAGACCCACAACGCCGGCCGCTGGCACATCGTCGTCTTCGGCGCCGGCCACGTCTCCAACGCCCTGATCACCCTGCTCGTGCACTTCGACTGCGCCATCACCTGCATCGACCCCCGCCAGGAATGGCTGGACAAGCTGCCCGCGTCACCGAAGCTCACGAAAGTACGGACCGGCGACATGCCCTCGATGGTGGCCGGCCTCCCGGCCGACGCCTACGTCGTCCTCATGACCATGGGACACACCACCGACAAGCCGATCCTCATCGAGATCCTCCGCACGCGCACCTTCCCCTACCTCGGCGTGATCGGCAGCGACGCCAAGGCGAACATCCTGCACAGTGACCTGCGGGAGGCCGGCCTGCCGGAAGACGTCCACGAGCGGTTCGTCTGCCCCATCGGCCTCGACCTCGGTACGTCTCATCCGTACGAGATCGCCGTCTCCGTCATCGCCCAGTTACTCCAGGTGAGAGACCGCTTGAAGGGCGAAGGATGAAGGGCGAAGGGCTTCCCTCGTTTTCAGTCAGGCGGTCTGGTCCGGAGCGAGCCATCCGGCGATGCGCCCGGTGGTGGTCCTGGCCATGCCGTCCCTGGCTCTGGCGGACTTCATGCTAACAATCCCGGCGGCGCATGCGCGACGCAAATGTCCTGGTGGTCGAAGATGACGACACCATCCGCCGCCTTCTCATCGAGTACCTCAGGCAGCACTCGTTCGTGAGCGTGGACGGAGCCCGCGACGGCGTGGAGGCGCTGCACCTCATCCACTCGCGGCAATATCGGGTCCTCGTCCTCGACGTGATGATGCCGAAGATGAGCGGCGTCGATCTGCTCGACTCCCTTCAGGCCATGCTTTCGGATCCGTCCGTCAGGTCCCTGGAGGCGCTTCCCGCCGCGGTGGTCATCACGGCCACGGCCGCCTCCGCCCTCCCCGCCGGCGTTCTCGAAGGGCGCTTCCCCGGCATGGTCCGGGCCGTCCTTCGCAAGCCGCTGGACATGACCGCGCTGGCCGAGCTCGTCGCGAAGCTGCTGGGGGAGGCGCCGGCCGCGCGGTGAGCTGCGCTACGATCCGCACCCGATGCGCACCCGCTTCCTCTGTATTCACGGACACTTCTACCAGCCGCCGCGCGAAAACCCGTGGCTGGAGGCGGTGGAGACCCAGGACTCTGCCCATCCATACCACGACTGGAACGAGCGCATCACCGCCGAGTGCTACGGACCGAATGCCTCCTCGCGCATCCTGGATTCGCGCGACCGCATCGCCAAGATCGTCAACAACTACGCCTCCATCTCCTTCAACTTCGGCCCGGCCCTCCTTTCGTGGCTCGCGCAGCGCGAGCCCGGCATCTACGCGGCCATCCTCGACGCCGACCGCCTGGCGCGCGACCGCTTCGACGGCCACGGCTCCGCCCTGGCCCAGGCTTACAACCACATCATCCTTCCCCTCGCGAATGACCGCGACAAGCGAACCCAGGTGCGCTGGGGTGTGCGCGACTTCGAGCATCGCTTCGGCCGCAAGCCGGAGGGGATGTGGCTGCCGGAGACGGCCGTCGACGTCGATTCGCTGGAGGCCCTGGCCGAAGAGGGGATCCGTTTCACCATCCTCGAGCCGCACCAGGCCGCGCGGTGGAGACGCATCGGGGAGGACGACTGGACCGAGGACGCCGGTGCCATCGACCCGACTACGACGTACACGTGCCGCCTCCCGTCCGGACGCTCCATCGCCGTCTTCTTCTACGACAGCCTGATCTCGCGCGCCGTGGCCTTCGAGCACCTCCTGGCGCGCGGCGAGAATTTCGCCCACCGCCTTCTGGCCGCCTTCTCCGACGGCCGCGAGCGCGCGCAGCTCGTCAACATCGCCACGGACGGCGAGACGTACGGGCACCATCACCGGTTCGGCGACATGGCCCTGGCCTACGCCCTCGACTACATCAACGAGCGCAAGCTGACCCGCATCACCAACTACGCCGCGTTTCTGGCCGAGAACCCGCCGCGCTTCGAAGTGGAGCTCAATGAACGGACCTCGTGGAGCTGCAGCCACGGCGTGGGGCGGTGGGAGCGCGACTGCGGCTGCAACACCGGGGCCGGCCCGGGCTGGAATCAGCAGTGGCGCGAGCCGCTCCGCGGCGCGCTGGACTGGCTGCGCGACCAGTGCATCGACATCTTCGAGCGCTTCGGCGCGCGCCTGCTGCACGATCCCTGGAAGGCGCGCGACGCGTACATCGACATCATCCTCGACCGCGCCGACGAGAACGTCGACGCCTTTCTGGCGAAGCACTGTACGCAGGGGCGCGTCTCGAACAACGGCGAGACGGCCGTCTCCACGCCGGTCCTGGAGCTGCTGGAGATGCAGCGCAACGCCATGCTCATGTACACCTCGTGCGGTTGGTTCTTCAATGACGTCTCCGGCATCGAGACCATCCAGATCCTCCAATACGCCACGCGTGTGATCCAACTCGCAGAGAAAGTCTCCGGCCGCACTCTCGAGCTGGAATTCCTCGAGCGTATCGCGCCGGCGAAGAGCAACCTCCCCCAGCACGGCGACGGCCGGCAGATCTACGAGCGCGACGTGATGGGCACGCGCCTCGATCTGCGCCGTGTGGCCGGACACTACGCCGTCCTTTCGCTCTTCGACGACTTCCAGCCGCTGGACGAGGTGTACTGCTACCGCGTGCGGCAGGTGGACTTCGACACGTTCCGCGCCGGCCGGGCCAAGATGGCCATCGGCTCGATCGTGGTCAGCTCCCGCATCACTCGCGAGGAGGCGGCGTTCGAGTTCACCATCCTGCATCTCGGCGAGACGGAGCTGACCGGCGGCGTCCGCCCCGCTTCCGGCCCGGAGCACTACGGAGCCATGAAGCGTGCCCTCTCCGAGGACCTGCGCGTGAACGGCGTCTCCTCCGTCATCCGCCTCCTCGACGAACATTTCGCCGAACCGCTGCTCTCCATCCGCGCCCTCTTCCGCGACGAACAGCGCCGCATCCTTCACCTGCTGTGCAATGCCACGTTGAGCGAGGCGGAGAGCGCCTTCCGCCAGCTCCACGAGCGCTACGATCCGCTCATGCGCTTCCACGCCACCCTCGGCGTGCCGCTGCCGAAAGTCCTGCGCACCGCCGCGGAGTTCGACGTGAACATCCAACTGCGACGGCTGCTGGACGACGACGAGCTACGCCTCAGCGAGATCGACGAGCGGCTGCGCGAAGCATGCGATGAGAAGGTCATGCTCGACGAGACGACGCTGATGACGCTCAAGCGGGCCGTCGAGCGCGCCTCCCAGGATTTCGCCGCCGCTCCCGACGACGTGATGCTGCTCGAGCGCTGGGAGACGCTCGTCTCCCTCGTCCGCGAGAGCCGCGTCGACGTCGATCTCCGCCGGCCGCAGAACGAGTACTACCGGATGAAACGGACCGTACGGCCCGTCGTCGCCGCCACGGCCGGCAACGGCTCCCCGACCGCCGGCCGCTGGCTGTCGCACTTCGATGCACTCGGCGAGAAGCTCTCGATCTCACCCGAGGCCCGGGGATGAGGGCTCCCTGACCCATGGCTCGCAAACACTCGTCCGCAGCACCTGCCAAGCCCGAGCGGTTTGCCGGCGTGCTGCTCCACCCGACCTCCCTCCCCGGCCGCTACGGCATCGGCGACTTCGGCGACGAGCTGACCGTCTTTCTGGACTGGGCGGCCAGCGCGGGAATGCGCGTCTGGCAGGTCCTTCCGCTGAATCCGCCCGGCTACGGCTCATCGCCCTACGGTTGCGTCTCGTCCTACGCCGGCAACCCGCTGCTCATTTCGCCGCAGCGGCTCTTGCAGGCCTCCCTGCTCCCCGAGCACGCCATCGATCACGTGCCTTCGTTCGACGACGACGCGGTGGAGTTCGAGCGGGTGAACGCATTGAAGACCTCGCTGCTGCGCACGTCGTGGCAGCACTTCAACGAGCGTGCTACGGACGCGCAGCGCGGATCGCTGGCGGCCTTCGAGCGCGAGAACGTCTGGCTCGACGACTGGGCACTCTTCGCAGCGCTGAAGGAGACGAAGAGCGATCGCCCATGGGCGGAGTGGCCGTCCGCCCTCGCCTCCCGCGAGGCCGGTGCCATGACCGGAGCGGCGACCGGCCTGGCCGGGGAGATCCGCTTTCACAAGTACGCGCAGTGGCTTTTCTTCACGCAGTGGGCGGCCGTGCGCGAGGCCGCGGCGGCCCGCGGCATCCGCATCATGGGAGACGTTCCCATCTACGTCGCCGAGGACAGCGCCGACGTCTGGTCGAACCGCGAGCTGTTCCAGCTCGACCCGAACGGCCGGCCGTCGTTCGTGGCCGGCGTTCCCCCCGATTACTTCTCCGAGACGGGCCAGCGCTGGGGCAATCCGCTCTACCGCTGGGACGTGCTGCGCGAGACGCACTATCGCTGGTGGGTGTCCCGCATCCGGGCCGCACTCCGCTTCGCCGACATCGTCCGGCTCGATCACTTCCGCGCCTTCGCCGCGTACTGGGAGATTCCGGCCGGCGAACCGACCGCCGTGCACGGCCGCTGGATGCCCGGCCCGGGGAAGGCGCTCTTCGACGCGATCCGCGACGGCCTCGGTGAGCTGCCGCTCGTCGCCGAGGACCTCGGCTTCATCACGCCCGAAGTGCACGAGCTGCGGCGCGCCATCGGCATCCCGGGGATGAAGATCCTGCAATTCGCCTTCGCCCAGGCCAACAGCACCCACCTTCCGCACTGCTACGAGCCGCTCACCGTCGTCTATACGGGAACACACGACAACGACACGGCCCAGGGCTGGTACGAGACCGCCGCCGAGGACGAACGGCAGACGGCCCGCAGCTACCTGGGGATCGACGGCCAGCCGGTGGAGCAGGCACTGATCCGCGCGGCCTGGACGTCCGTGGCCCAGACGGCCATCGTGCCCGTGCAGGACATCCTCGGACTGGGCAGCGAGGCGCGGATGAACCGTCCCGGCGCCACCGCCGGCAACTGGGCGTGGCGTCTGCGCGCCGGTGCGCTCACGCGAGAGCACGCGGAGCGGCTGCGGCGGCTGGCCGAGATCTGCGGCCGGATCTGAAGGTTGACGAAAAATGAGGTAGGGCTTCGCCGTTTAGGCGACACTCCTCGGTATGCGAAACACGATCGTAGCCCTCATCGCGCTGTTCGCCACCACCTCGTTCGCCGATTCGCCCAAGTGCCCGGTCACCTACGGCTACAAGGGATTCGCCGAGCCGTCCCAGTGGAGGTATCTCGAAGGGAGCTCTCTGTGCGGCTACGGCACGACGCAATCACCAGTCCGGCTGGCAAACACGCGGACAGCGAAGGGAGCCGCCCTCCGTTTCGACTATCACCCATCGACCATGAAGCTCGTCAACAGCGGGCACGACTTCCGCGCCATCCCGCCCGAAGACGCAAACGATCTTCTCTTCCTGCCGGACGACCCCGGCGCCGCCGCCGGGTACCGCCTCGACAACTTCCACTTCCATACGCCAAATGAGCACATCCTGCCGGGACAGAGTTTCGACGGCGAGGTGCACCTCGTGCACAAGCGCGGTGACCAGATCGCGGTCGTGGCCTTCTTCATCAAGGTCGAGGGCAACAACAATCCGCTCAATCCGCTGTTCGACAAGCTTCCGCTCCATCTCTGCGACGACACAACCAGGGACTTCGATCCCAACGCGCTCCTGCGGACCATCGGATCCGACTACTACACTTACACCGGTTCGCTGACCACGCCTGAGTGCACCGAGGGTGTGCGCTTCTTCATCTACCCGCGGGCGATCAAGATCAGCCGGGCACAGTTCAACAAGCTGGCGAGGTTCCAGCCGAACGCCCGCCCGCTGCAGCAGAACAGCAATCGCGTCGACCACGTCAGGGTGGTGGCAAAGAAATAACTTCGCCGGCCCGGCGACAGAATTGGTGCGCCGCAAAAAATGGCAACGCAGCCTGGAAAACCGGTTCGCCTTGCCAGCCTAGCTGAGTAAGGAGGACGTCATGTCCATGCGAACCATTTCCGTCGTAGCAGTCATCATCCTTGCTCTTCCGCTTCTGGCCCAGAATCCCCAGTGCGAACCGGCGTGGGGTTATGGTGCAACCAACGGACCCTCCAGGTGGGCGAGCCTCAACACCGAATGGAAGCAATGTGACGCGGGAAACATCCAGTCGCCCATCGCCATCGCGTCCGCGCCCCAGGACAACACTCTGCCTCTGCTCACAAGGAACTACCCGCAGCGCGACGTCACCGTAAGGAACACGTCCCGGGAGATCAAGGTCTCGCCGTCGGGAGCGGCAACCGTGACGCGCCAGACGAGCTCGGGCTTCTTCACGGCGACACTCGAGGAGTTCCATTTCCACTTTCCCGTCGAGCACACGTTCAATACTAGCCCCCAAGGCGAGATCCATTTCGCCCAAAAGTTCCCCAACGGCAAGTCCAACGGTCTTGCCCGTCAGTACCACGCCGGCCCGGCAAACCCGGGCCCGGA
>CAZYTO010000147.1:0-14391 GCA_964650405.1 uncultured Thermoanaerobaculia bacterium
ATGAGCACGAAATTCATGGCATGCTCATGCAAGGGTGGCCCACCATGGTCGCAACGTGAGCGGCGGTGCCCACGGGGATTGCAGCCCAGACGATGATCCAGACCACGCGCGGCAGAAACAATCCGGCCAGTGCGTCGGGGATCCCCAGGACGTCCAAATGCTGCTGGGGCCACCAGAAAAACTGCACGGCATACGCCTCAGTGAGCTTCGGGATCTCCAGAAATGTGACCCGCAGGAACGCGCCCAGGCAGCCGGCCACCGCCATCGCTACTGCGGCGAGGAAGCTCATGACCGCCGCGCCGCCCGCAGCGTGTCCCAGGGCGCGGAGCCGGCCGCGGCCGAAGCGGAGGATCGTGACGAGGACGGCGACCGCGGCGTAGGCGCCGTAGTCGATGCTCGTCAGGCCCGCCAGCACCGCCAGCACGCCGGCCGCGGCCACCAGCCGGGGCTCGCGTCGCCGGAGGGAGGCAAGGCAACAGGCCAGTGCCGCAAATGCCGCCAGCGGCCGGACCAGCGGCATCGTCTCGAGGGCGCTCAGGGCCACCGGGTACGCCGTCCCGGTCAGCATCATCGCTGCCGCCGCGAGGACCGTGAGGAGCGCCGCCTCGCCCGAGCCCGTGAGCGCCAGCGCCACGGCATACAGCAGTGGCGCGTTGAGGAGGCCCAGCGACTGCCGCACGACGAGAACGGACCCGGCGTTCGCGGCGCCCATGCGCATGACCACGTACTCGAGCAGGCCGTCGTTGAGAAAGCCGTGGCCGGGCACAATGTCGCGGTACGGTGTTTCGCCGCGCAGCATCGCATCGGCGGGCGTCAGCCAGTGTCCGTCCTCGAAGATGTCGAGCCGGGGTACGCCCTCGGCGCGGAGAAACGACAGGCCGTAAGCAAGGGCGAGACAGAAGAGCGGATAGAGCAGGTAGACGACCACGCGCCGGTGCCGGATGAGCAGGCGCTCGATCCGCGCCGCCAGCGCCACGCGAATGGCGACGACGATGGCCGCACTGAGGGGCGCCGCGAGGACGAGCGGCAAGGGCAGGAACGCGAAGAGCGTCAGGAATGCGGGGATGAGGATCAGGTCACGTCGCGTGAAGCGCGGCCGGGCATCGCGCGCCAGGAACACCGCGGCAGCGAGAACGATCGGGAGGAAGACGACAGCCAGTATGTTGTCCGGCTCGACCGTCGCCATCCATAGGCCGGTGGCCAGTGCCGCTCCCGCAGCGGTGCGGCTCCAGCCGTTGAGGCGTTTCAACAATGGTGTGAGGAGAAGCGCGCCGGCGAACGGACCAACAATTGCCAGCAGCATCATCCGCATTGGGGTTCGCGCGTCGAGACCGTGCAGGAGCAGCGCGCCGGCAAGCTGGCCGGGATGCGGCGGTCCGATGGTCAGTGTTGCCAGGGAGATGGCGCAGGCCAGACCCCATGCCGCCGCCGCAAGCGACAGGAATGGCGACATGCGGTGCGCCTTGGGGCGGTGCATGTCGCCATTCTGTCAAACCGCCGTCGCTTATGGACGAGGCGGGCGCGGCGGGTGGGGCGGCATCGGCGGCCGCGCCGCGCGGAAAGCCTCGAACTTCGCCTTCTGATCGGCGGTGAGGAAGCTCTCGAGCGTCGTGTCGAGCGCATCGTGTTTGGCCGTGATCTGATCGTGGGTGTTGCGGATGTCGATCATCAGGTTGCCGAGGGCGGCGGCGTCCGTCGACTTGGCATCCATCAGTTGCTCGAGTTGCTGGTGAGCCGCGTCGATGTGATCGCGCAGGGGCTTGATGCTGTCGTCGAACGACTGGCGCGCCGTCTGCCACTGCGTCTTCTGGTCTGCGGTCAGGCCGAGGTAGGTGACGAGGGGATCGCCGTTCCCCATGCGCTGCGGGGGAGGCGGACCGGGAGGGCCGGGCGGGACGGGTTGCGCCAGGGCGAGCGACCCGACGGCGAAGAGCAGGATTGCGGCATTGAGGAATCGGTTCATGGCCTGTGAAGCTCCTTTCGATGCTGACACGATAGAGAGCCGGGCCGGGTCAGTCTTCACAGCGCCGCAAGCCGTTTGTAAGAAACGTAAAACCTCAATTCCTGCGGGAGTTTGCGCGAATTGCGGATGCTAGACTCGCCGCACACATGCGGCGCTCCACCATCGGGTTCATTGCGCTCGTGGCGACGATGGTCGGCACGCTGGCTGTGCTGGCCACGCTGCAATTCCGGTGGCTGGGTGCGCTCAGCGACGCCGAGGCCCGGAGCATGCGCGGCGCCATGGAGCAGGCCACGCGGGAGATCGGTCAGGAGGTCGACCACGAGGTCAACCGCATCGCCGCCAACTTCCAGAACGCCGTGGCCGATCCACCGGAGCTGGCCCGGCATGCCCGCGAATGGCAGAGCAATGCCCGCGATGCCCGGCTGGTGCGCGAGTTCTACCTCGCCCAGCCCGAAAGGCCGGAGGGAGGGCTGCCGGCCCTGGCTCGCCTCCACGTCAGCGCCGGCTATCTCGTCGTCGTCCCCTGGCCCGCGGAGATGAAGCCGGTGCAGACGCTGCTGACCACTCCGGAAACGGAGCAGCGTCCCCGTCCCCCCGTCATCACGTCGATCCCGGCGTTTCTCATGCCGGTGCGCCCGCTCGCACCGCGCCCCGAGCCTCCTCCTCCGCGCCGCCCGCCGTTTCTACGCGACGGTGACGACTTTCGTCCGCCGCCGCCCCCTCGGGATGGCGATGGCTTCCGGCCGCCACCGCCGGACGGCGACGGATTCCGCCCGCCGCCACCGCGGGAAGGGGACATCCTCCGGCAGCTTCCACCCGGCCGACGGAACGATGAGGTCCGGCAGCGTCCTTCGGGAGAGACGGTTGCCGGTGTGAGCAGCCTGCCGCTGGCAGGCCGCCGTCCGCCGCGTCCGGCCATCCTCATCGCCCGCCTCGACGGCGACTACATCACGAAGACGCTCGTCCCCGATCTGGCGAAACGCTTCCTGCAGGGCGACTACGACGTGGCCGTGTTGCATGGGAACGAGCAGCCGCGGATGCGGGTCGACGCCCAGACGCGCTTTCTGGCCATGCGGCCGCCGAACGAAGGGGGCGACCCGCCCTGGCGGCTCATCGTGCACCGGCGCGCCGGGGCCGTGAGCGATCTGGTCGAGCGCGCGCGGCAGCGCAACCTCATCGTCGGCGCGGCGGTGTTGTTCCTCCTCGCGGCGAGCATCGTGCTCCTGGCCGTGCTGATGCGCCGGGCCGAGCGCCTGCGGCTGCAGCAGATCGAGTTCGTGGCCGGCATCACCCACGAGCTCAACACACCCATCGCCGCGGTCAGCTCGGCGGGGCAGAACCTGGCGGATGGGATCGTGCGCGAGCCGGCCCAGGTGGCGAAGTACGGATCCATGATCGCGAAGGAAGCGAGACGGCTTTCGGACACGGTGGCCCAGGTGCTCGATTTCGCCGGCATGCAGCGGCGCGACCGCGCCCCGCGGCGCGAGACCATCGACGTGGCCTCCATGATCGGCGAGGCCGTGGCCCAATGCCGTTGGCTGGCCGAGGAGCACGGGGTGTCGCTGGAAGAACAGGTGCCGGGCGAGCTTCCGGCGGTCGACGGCGATCCGCTGGCGCTGACGCGCGCCGTGCAGAACCTCATCGCCAATGCCATCCGCCACGGCGCGGATGGGAAGTGGGTGGGCGTCTCCGCGCAGCGCGACGGGAACCAGGTGCTCATCCGCGTCGAGGATCGCGGGCCGGGCATCGCCGCGCGCGACGCGCGCCACATCTTCGAGCCCTTCTACCGCGGCCGGCATTCGACGAAGATCCGCGGGAGCGGCCTAGGCCTGTCGATCGTGAAGCGCGTCGCCGTCGCCCACGGCGGGAGCGTCCGGCTGGAGAAGCGGACCGTCGGCGCGGCCTTCGTCCTGGCCCTGCCGGAGGTACAGCATGCCTGACCGGCGCATCCTGGTCGTGGAGGACGAGGAGAGCCTCGTGCTCACCCTGCAGGACCGCCTGACGGCGGAGGGCTACGCGGTGGACGTGGCCATGGACGGCGACACGGCGTTCGAGACCGCCACCCGTTCGCTCTTCGACCTCATCCTGCTCGACGTGGCCCTTCCCGGACGCAGCGGCTTCGACGTCTGCCGCGACATCCGTGCTCATGGCGTGCAGACGCCCGTGCTGATGCTCACTGCGCGCGGCCAGGTCATCGACCGCGTCCTCGGCCTGAAGCTCGGCGCGGACGACTACCTCACCAAGCCGTTCGACGCGGCGGAGCTGCTGGCGCGCATCGAGGCGCTGCTCCGCCGCTCCCGCACCGTCGAGGGGAAGGGCGCCGACGGTTACGCTTTCGGCGACGTGCGCATCGACTTCCGCGGCGCCGTCGTCCTGCGCGACGGCCGGGCCGTCGAGATCTCCGGGCTCGAATTCAAGCTCCTGCGCTACTTCGTCGAGCATCGCGGCGCGCTCGTTACGCGCGATGAGCTGCTGGAGAAGGTGTGGGGCTACGAAGCCATGCCCGTCACCCGGACCGTCGACGTGCACGTGGCCGCCCTGCGGCAGAAGCTGGAGCGCAACGCCTCGAAGCCGGAGTTCTTCGTGACCGTGCACGGCCTCGGGTACAAGTTCGTGGGGTAGTACTCCTGCCAGGTTCAGTATTTTCAGCAAGTCCTTCAACGAGACTTGCAAATTCCGTCTGTCTCTGGCCTGGTGAAGCGCCGACAACTAAAGGCGAGAACGATGGTAGTGGCGGGAGTCTATGCCCAGGCGCTGGAGCATTTTATGGAAAGTGAC
Source organism: uncultured Thermoanaerobaculia bacterium (assembly GCA_964650405.1). Lineage (GTDB taxonomy): Bacteria > Acidobacteriota > Thermoanaerobaculia > Gp7-AA8 > Gp7-AA8 > CAZYTO01. The sequence continues at coordinate 4,742 of CAZYTO010000147.1, forward strand.
GCGACTGAGGCCGAGTATCTTCGCTGCCGAAGACGCGTTCCCGCCTGTGTGCACTAATGTCGCGATGATCTGATCACGTGACCGTGCGTTGATCATGGCACGAAGCGTACCTGGCTCTGGTATGTGTTGTGATTCGGCCGAAGAATCAGGGGACGGCTCTGGTAGCGGAAGGTTTAAGTCATCGCCTTCTTGCACCACTACAGTTCGTCGAGCACCTTGCCACATGTACTCGACGATCAGATCTTTACGTGAGTTTGGACACGGGTCGCCTCCCAGTTGATTGCCAACGTAAGCGTGAAGTTGGTCGCCCTTTACGAGGTTGTTTAGCTTGCGTGCCACATTAATCCGGTGGTCACGCAACCCATAGAGCGCGCCGATCACAACTAACCGCGCATCCTGCTCGCCTCTGCGTGTCCGTCGCTTCTTTGCTTGCGCCGTCTGAGGTGGTTTAATGACTAGATGATCGCGGACTTCCTGACAGAAGGGTCCGAGCGCAGCACGCAAATTGCCGTCAGATCGGTTTGGGTTGAAGCGTCCGGTCGTTATTCCCAGCAAATCTGATGGAATGCGCATTGCCTTTGCGTTCTTGGGCACAACTACAAAGGTGTGGTCTTCACCGAGCTTACCCATGAATAGGCCTAGCTCAAAGATCACGTTGTCCCTCACGGACGAGAATTCCTTTCCGCGCAGACGCACTATGTCATCATCTGAGAACACGAAGATCGCCACATCGGTCTCTTTCAGTCTAGCCGTCAGGCTAACCAACGTGCTCTTTGTTAGGCGGAAAACGTTCTGGTCCCACACGGTGACATCGGCGTCGTCATCAAGATTTTGCTGAATCGCATAGGCGATTCGCCGTCCCTCCGACGAGGATCCTATGAAGATCCGAGGCCGAACAGAGCGCTTTCGCATTGTTTTCGTAGGGTCTCACAACGGTCTCTCGTCGGCAATCATCGGCCAAGCCAAGGTTGTTGGACGCATATCCAGTCGTCAGGATGGATATCGCTCAGATCTCAGCGCTGACGACCCGCGACTCGTCCGGCTGCACGTCGATGCGGATCTCGACGTGCGCGTCCTCGAATTCGGCGAAGGCTTCCTTCGGCCATTCGATCAGCTTCACGCCGGGGCCGGCCAGCATTTCGGGGATGCCGATCTCCAGCCACTCGCGCCGATTCTCCGAAAGGCGATAACTGTCGATGTGGATGACGGGTGGGCGGCCGGGGATGGGGTATTCGTGGACGATGGCGAAGGAGGGTGACGCCACCTCGCGCGGGTCGGCGCCCAGTTCTGAGGCGATGACGCGTGCCAGGAACGTCTTTCCGGCGCCGAGGTCGCCGACGAGGTGAACAACCGTGTCCGGGCCGAGCGAACGGGCGATCTCACGGCCGGCGGCGGCCGTCTCCGATTCGTTGTGGCAGAGGAACTGTTTCACGGCGCGATTATGGCGTTGTCTGTCCGTGAGTTCACCACTCAGTTCTCTCCAGGATGCGACGTGCAGCCGCGTCGGCAAACTTGTCACTTGGATCTTCGATATCGTCGAGCGCTCGATTGATCGCTTCAGTGACACCGTCTTGATCGTGGCGCGCCAAGTATTCACGGAGTGCTGCGCTGATTACCTCTTCGAAGGATTTCTTCCTGCGTCGAGCAACTCGTCGTACGCCTTCGAGAATCTCATCCGGTATCGATAGAACAATCTTCATATCGGCTTTTCCGTGAAAAAAGCGAGGCGCGTTGCGTCATCGCAACCGTTTGATCGCCACGGGAAGCTTCTCCGCCAGGTCGAGTGCCGCCAGGCCGGTGTCGCCCTGCTCTTCCAGCAGCAGGTCGCCAGCGAAGCCGTGCAGGTAGACGGCGGTCACGGCAGCGTCGAACGGATCGAGGCCGCGGGCGAGAAATGCCGCGATCATGCCGCCGAGGACGTCGCCCATGCCGCCGCTAGCCATGCCGGGGTTGCCGGTGGGGTTGACGTTGATGTGACCTTCCGGATCGGCGATGAGGGTCTGGTGTCCCTTCAGCACGACGACGCAGTTGCAGAGGCGCGCGGCGTCGCGGGCCGTGTCGATGCGGTGGGCGTTGACGTCCCTCGTCTCGCGGCCGAGGAGGCGCGCCATCTCGCCGGGATGCGGGGTGATGACGCGCGGGCGGCGCTGCGGATTGATCTCCGCGGCGCGCGAGGCGAATGCGTTCAGTCCCGAGGCGTCGAGGACGAGGGGCAGCTCGATCGCGCCGGCCAGGGCCCGGACAGCAGCATAGTTATCGTCGTCGTCGCGCAGTCCCGGTCCGACGAGCACGGCGTCTTTCGCGGCGAGGAAGCCGAGGATGTCGTCGCCGGAGTACGTCATCGACTCGATCGAGCCTGAGTTGACGAGCTTCCCCGTCTCGCGATCGGTGATCACGGTGACCAGCCCTGCCCCCGTCCGGACGGCGCCGCGCGCGGCGAGGACGGCTGCGCCGCTTCGGCCCGGCGAGCCGGCCACGATGGCCACGTGGCCGTACGTTCCCTTGTGCGTGGAGGCGCGCCGCGGCGCCAGGTGCGGGCGGACGTCGCCCGGCGTGGTCAGTGCGAGCGTGACGTTTTCGTCCTCGATGGCGGCGTGGGGGATGGAGATGTCGGCCACGATCACTTCGCCGCACGCCATGGCGGCCGGCTCGAAGACGTGACAGAGCTTCGGCGCCGCGAAGGTCACGGTGACGGCGGCCTGGACGCAGGGATCGAACGGTTCGGGCGAGGAGGCATTCGCGCCGCTCGGCAGGTCGACGGCGATGACCGGCAGGCCGAGGTCGTTGATCGACCGGATGACCTCGGCGTGCAGTCCCGACGGAGCCCGGTTGAGACCCGTGCCGAAGAGCGCGTCGACGAGGAGGCCGGCGTCGCCGGCGCGCACGAGGGCATCAGCGAGCGACTCGCTGTCGGTGACGTCGTGCATGGGGATGGCCAGGCGCTCGCAGATGGTCAGGTTCGTCTTCGCCTCGCCGGTGATGGCGGTACGGTCGCCGATGAGGAGGATCTGGGGCACGACACCGCGGTTCTCGAGATGGCGGGCCACGGCCAGTCCGTCGCCGCCGTTCGCGCCGGTCCCGCAGACGATGGCCACGCGCTCGCAGTCGGGGTAGTGCTCGAAGATGGCGTCGACGACGGCGATGGCGGCGTTCTCCATCAGCACGAGCGACGGCACGGCGAAGCGCTCCGTGGCCCGGCGGTCGATCGCTTTCATCTGTTCGGCCGTGAGGATCTTCATGACGTCTCGCGCAGGAGCGCTCCCAGCGCCCCCTCGTTCCCCTCGGCAGCATATCGCTGCAAGTCTTTGACCGTGTCGATGTCGTAGCGCAGGGGCAGCATGGCCACGCAGTTCTGCGCAGCCCGGATGCGCTCGAGCGTGACCGGCAGGACCTCGCTGGTCCCCCAGGCCATGTCCCGGAAGATGGCCACGTCGAAGGCGGGGGCGCGGCAGCCGATCAGGTAGTAGCCGCCGTCCTGGGCCGGGCCTAGAGCCCAGTCGCAGGAGTCGAGCAGGGCGAAGGCATGGTCCACGGCGTCGCGGCCGAGGCGCGGCTCGTCGACGCCGATGGCGATGATCTTCTGCGTGCGATGGAAGAAGAAGCGCTCGGAGAAGGCCATGGCCAGGCGGTCGCCGAGCGTCTCTCCCGTCTGCATGGCGAGGGTGCGTGTGCCGAAGGCGCGCGCCAGCGATTTTGCCGACGCCGTCGCCGCCGGCGCCCAGCAGATCTCGATCTCGGTGGTCTCATTCGAGTCTCCGATGCCGTCGAGCACGTCCTTCAGCATCGCTTCGTAGACGGCCAGGGCCCGCTCCGCGCCGACCGCCTCGGCCAGCCGCGTCTTGACCGATCCGAGCTCAGGCAGCCGCGCAAAGACGAGCAGACGATTCGGAGGAGGAGTGATGGTGGGAAACACGCGGGGCGAAGTATAGAGAGTGCCGAGTGCGGAGTGCCGAGTGCCGAGGAGGCATGGGCCAGTAAGGGATAGACTCGGCACTCGGCACTCGGCACTCGGCACTCGGAATGCGCATCGCCCTTCTCACCGACTTCGGCACGCGCGATCCGTACGTCGCAGCGATGAAGGGTGTGATCGCCGCGCGGACGAATTCGGCGATCCACGACCTGACCCATGAGATCGAGCCGTTCGACATCTTCGGCGCGGCGTGGTTTCTGAAGTGCGCGGCGCCGTGGTGGCCGGAGACCATCTTCGTCTGCGTCGTCGATCCCGGTGTCGGCACGGCGCGCAGGATCGCCGCGATGCAGCTCTACGGTCAGATCTTTCTGGCGCCCGACAACGGGCTGCTGACGATGATCGTGACCGGGACGGGAGGCTGGACGATCGTCTCCGTCGAGAACGAATCTCTCTTCCTGCCCGACGGTTCGTCGACATTCCACGGGCGCGATCGCTTTGCTCCGGTCGCCGCGGCTCTGGCTAACGGTACGCCGCTCGAGGCGCTCGGTCCGCCGCTGGCCGAGCTGGTGCAACTCGACTACGCGCCGCCGGTGTACAGCTCGTACCCGGTCAAGGGGACGATTGTCCAGATCGATCGTTTCGGCAATGCGATCACGGACCTCGAGGCGTCGCGGGTCGTTCTGTCGCGTTTCGCGGTGCACGTGGGCGGCCGGAAAGTCGATCGGCTGGCCCGGAGCTATGGCGACGCGGGAGAGGGTCCGTTTCTCATCATCGGTTCGACGGGCCGCCTGGAGATTTCGATGGCGAATGCGAGTGCGGCGGAAGCGCTCGGCCTGCGGCGAGGCGACCGCGTGACGGTCGCTTCAGCGTGACTCCGCTTCGCGCTGTTTCTCCCGCAGGCGGGCCATCTGTAGCTCCAGGAACTCGTGGAAGGTGCTCTGCTGCTCGCGCGGAATGGGAGAGAACTGGATCGCCGAGCGGAATACGTACTCCGGCCCGCTTTCGCCGCGGCGCACCTGGACCACCGAGCGGAGGACCTGGCAGGGGATGTAGAAGCCGCCGTGACTGGGGAAGACGAGGGTGCAGGGCGTGCCTGCCTTGACGGGAGAGCGGTGGATGACGGCCGCGCCGTTGAGACTGAGATCGATCAACTCGGCGTTGATGTCGGAGAGCTGGACCGGAATCGATGCGGTCGGATAGCGCTCGGAGCGGCGACGGTCTCTGCCAGCCACGGCGGCGATCATAACCTACCGGCGCGGCGTGCCCATCGTGTCGAACAACGCATCGACGTCGCGCTTCTCGCCGTGGGCATAGGCCGCGTCGATGGCCTGCACGTACGCCTCCGCCGGCCGGGTGTGCACGAGAGGCGTGCCTCCCTTCGATTCCCTGGCCTGCTCGTGGCCGAGGAGGGAGCGCACGTACAGAGTCTTCTCGTTCGGCGACATGTGCTCCCAGCGGCCGCGATCGATGGCCGTGCGACCGCAGGCAAACACGAGCAACGCGATGAGGAGCCAGCGAAGGACGCTCCGTGAAGCATCACGCGGAGACGCGGAGGATGCGGAGAAAAGCAAACCTCCGCGATCTCCGCGTCTCCGCGTGAACCGTCCCTCGTCGTTTCTTCTCTCAGGTGCGGCGCGCCAGCGCTGTGCGTGGTTCAGGATGAGCTCCGAGGCTCGCGGCGCCAGCGTTGGGCGATGGGCATTTGGCGTCCACTGCCGAAGGCTTTCGTCGAGACGCGGATGGTGGGGGCGGCCTGGCGGCGCTTGAATTCGTTCGTGTCGACGAGCTTCACGATGCGGGCCACGAGCTCCCGGTCATATCCGGCGGCGACAATGTCGTCCACTTCCTTCCACCTCTCGATGTAGAGCTTGAGGATGCCGTCGAGCACGTCGTAGGGCGGAAGTGAATCCTGGTCGGTCTGGTTGGGCCGCAGCTCGGCCGAGGGCGGCTTGGTGATCGACGACTCCGGAATGACCGGACGTTCGCGGTTGAGCCAGCGAGCCAGGCGGTAGACCATCGTCTTGTAGACGTCGCCGAGGAGGGCCAGGCCGCCGCACATGTCGCCGTAGAGCGTGCAGTAGCCGACGGCGAGCTCGGACTTGTTGCCCGTCGAGACGACCATGGCTCCGGTCCGGTTGGACCAGGCCATGAGGATGTTGCCGCGGATGCGGGCCTGGACGTTCTCGTTGGCGGTGTCGAACGTCTCACCGCCGAACAGCGCGTCGAATGCTCCTCCGTAGGGCTGATAGATCGGCGCAATCGGGACGAGATGGAAGGCGATGCCGAGGTTCGCGGCCAGGTCGCGGGCATCGTCGATCGAGCCCTGCGACGAGAACTGCGACGGCATGGCGATGCCGGTGACGCGTTCGGCGCCGAGGGCCTCGACGGCGATGGCCGCCGTCACGGCCGAGTCGATGCCGCCGGAGAGGCCGATGACCACGTCGCGGAAGCCGCACTTCCCGATGTAGTCGCGCAGCCCCATGATCAGGGCCATGCCGATCTCCGCCTCGCCTGCCAGCGATTGCACGGAGTCGCAGCGGTCACCCTGCAGGCTGACCAGGCCGCTGTGCTCGACGAAAGCCGGCGCGCAGTAGACCGTGTCGCCCTTCGCATCGATGACGATGGACGAACCGTCGAAGAGCAGCTCGTCGTTGCCGCCCACCTGGTTCACGTAGACCAGAGGAACGTCATAGCGCCGTGAGATGGCCGAGAAGAGGTTGTAGCGCGCCTTTCGTTTGCCGGCGTTGAAGGGAGAGGCGGAGATGTTGAGGATGACCTCCACGTTCTGCCGGGCCAGGTCGTCGACCGGGTTCCGGCAGTAGAGCTTCGTCCCAAAGATCTCGTCGTCGAACCAGAAGTCCTCGCAGATGAGCACTCCGATGCGCCGGCCGGCCAGCTCGATGGCCTTCGGACTGCAGCCGGGCTCGAAGTAGCGCAGCTCGTCGAAGACGTCGTACGTCGGCAGGAGGCACTTGTGCTGGAGGTGAACGATGCGCCCGCGGTGGGCGACGAGGGCCGTATTGTGAACGGGCTTGCCGCACCAGCCGTGGTTGGGAGTGATGCTGCCGAAGACGAGCGGAACTTCGCCGGTCATGGCCGCAAGCGAGTCGTTGGCCTCGTACGCCGCGCGCAGGAAGACCTCGCGGTCGAGGAGGTCGCGGGGCGGATAGCCCGGCACGGCAAGCTCCGGGACCATCACCAGCTCCGCCCCCGCCGCGACCCCGTCCGCATAGACCTTGCGGATGCGGTCCGCATTCGCATTCAGGGCGCCGACGGTCGGGTTGATCTGTCCGAGGTAGATCTGCATTCCCGTTACAAACATACCGCATGCCGTTGGACAGTGCTTCGGTGTAGTCCAGCGAGCATTCATGTTCTTTGCAATAATCATCGGAAGAGGTGACGAGATGTCGGATGACTTCGGCACGGTGAATGTGCGGCGCGGCGATCGGGCCCGGGAGCTGGAGATGATGCGGCAGCGGTACCGCGCGCACCGGGAAGCGCTGCAGCGGATGGTGGCGGATGCGCCGACGGATCACCTGGCCACCGAGTACCAGCGGCTCATCGGCGACCTCGATGCCTCACTGGCAAAGCTCGACGAGCTCGAAGGCCCGGGCGGTCCGGCCTCGCCGCAGCCAACGTCCTCGTCGTCCTCTTCGTTCCGTTCGACGATGAGCGCCGGAGAGCGGCCCCTGGCCGGACCCCCCGCCGACCTGCGCCCCGATCCGGGCGTCATCGGCAGCGCCCCGCCTCCCAACCCCGCGTCGCGCGTGGCCATCATCATCATCGGCGGCGTCATCGTCCTGGTGGCGATCGTCTATCTCATCTGGCGCGGCTCGGAACGAAAGGGCACGCCGGTCGTCGAGTCCCCGTCGGTCGCCCAAACCGCGGAAACGGCCGCTCCCTCGACCGCGCCTGCCGTCGCGCCCGTGACGACCCAGACGACGGCCCCGGCAACGTCATCGCTGAAGATCACGCCCGTGATTGCCGACTACGGCGTGATCCGCAAGGGCACGCGCGCCGTGCGGCAATTCGAAGTCCTGAACAACGGCGCGACGCTCATCACCATCCAGGTGGCCCGCTCCGCCTGCCGCTGCCTCTTCTACGACTACCACGACAAGGTCGCCCCGCATAAGAAGGAGACGATCACCGTCACCGTCGACGGAGCAAAAGCGAAAGACGGTCCGCTCCGGGAGACGCTCGCCGTTACGGCGAAGGGAAATGCATCGTTGCACGGGGAGCTGACCGTGCAGGCGGAGATCAAGTGAACCGGTTCCGAGGTTGCGAGGTTACGGGGTTGCGAGGCTACGAGGTTGCGGGGTTGCGAGGTTACGGGGTTGCGACCAGCGACGAGCGGCTAAGCGACTAAGCGACTAAGCGATTCACCGAGCAATCCCGGCGCCCGGTTCGTACAGCCCGGGAATCGTGACCGGCAGCTTTCCTCGGATCGGTATTTCGCCGAAGAGGGCCTGCGCCGCGGCCACCTGCATGACGGGGGAGATGCCGTAGGCGCAGACGTAGGTACCGGCGGCCGGCACTTCGCGCAGCAGGTAGGGCGAGCCGAAGGAAACGGCGACAAGGGGCACCGCCGGTGCAAGGTCCGCGATGAGCTGGCGTGCCGCGGCAGGAACGGCGATCTGGCCGGCGCCGGAACGGGCCCGCACGGCCAGGGCGACGAGCACGACGTCCGCGCTCTTCGCCGAGGCGGCGATCTTCGTCACGTCCTCCGCGCAGGTACGGCCGTCGATGAGCATCGTCTGCGGGCGCGTCTTCAGCCGCCGCGCAACTTCGCGGTCGAGGTCCGGCAGGGGAGCAGCGACCTCCGGGAAGTCGCTGACCTGGAGGATCAGTACCTTCCTTTCCTGCTTCAGCGGAAGGACGCCGCTCTGTTCGCGCAGGAGCGTGAGTGCGCGCTTGGCGATGCTCGCCGCGAGCTCGCGATGCTCGGCCGTGTCCACCGTGCGGAAGATCTCGTCCGCCGAAGCCGCCGGCGCACTCACACTGGCCTTGGCCGCCAGGATGCGCCGCACCGAGGCGTCGATGCGCTCCTGGGAGAGCCGGCCGCTGCGCACGGCAGCCTTGACCGCCGCGATGGCAGCATCGATGTTCGGCGACATGAGGATCTGGTCCTGCCCCGCCTCGATGGCCCGGATGGCCGCCTCGCCGGCGTCGTAGTGTTCCGTGATGCCGCCCATGTCCATGGCATCGCTGACGATCAGGCCGTCGAAGCCGAGGCTCTGGCGAAGAAGACCGGTGATGATCGGCTTCGACGTCGTCGCCGGCATGGTGCCGTTCTGCGTCACCTCCTCGGCGCGCGTACCGTAGGCGTTCTCGCCCGCCGGACGGTCCGTGCGCACGGGCACCGCGCTCGGGTCAAGGGCCGGAACGGCGAGGTGGGCGATCATCACCGAGCCGATGCCGGCTGCCACGGCGGCCCGGAAGGGAACGAGCTCGACGTGCTCGAGACGCTCACGCGTGACCCCGAGCGTGGGCAGAGAGCGATGCGAGTCGATGTGCGTGTCGCCGTGGCCAGGGGAGTGCTTCGCCCAGGCCATGGTTTTGGGCGATGGTGGGTTTGGGCAGACCTGTAATCGGCTGATCGAGGGGCGCAACTCCGGCCGTTTTCCCCTGTCCTCCGAGTGCGTGCGCGCGCTCTATGACGTCATCGATCTGGCACCCGTGACCGCGAGCTCCATCCGCAAGACCTTCACCTCGCGGCTGGACCTCTGGTTGAACCCGATCC
>CAZYTO010000148.1:0-14301 GCA_964650405.1 uncultured Thermoanaerobaculia bacterium
TACCGGTCTCATGCTCGAGAACCCGTGTGATCCCGTGCGCCGCCGCGCAACCCTAGACGGACGCGAGCTCGGGCCGGATGTCGGACTGGACACCTTTTGCTAAGCGAAGTGATACGGCTCAGCCGGAGGCGGCGTCCGCCAGCCGCGGGCTTCCGTCTGAGGTTAGAGCCTTGATGCCACCTAGGCCGAAGCCGGGCGTGGGTAGGCGGCTGTGGCGCGTTGGCGACAGTTATGCAGCGGCGCGGTTTTCGGTGATGAGGGTGATGAATGCTTTGACGATTTCGGGGTCGAATTGGCTGCCGGCGGCTTTGTCGATTTCGGTGAGGGCTTGCTCGACGGTTCGTGCGCGTCTGTATGGGCGGTCGTTTGTGATTGCTGCGTTGGTGTCGAGGAGGGAGAAAGTGCGGGGCGGGGCGGGGTTATGGGTGTCGGGGGTCCAGTTGTCCGGTATCGACTGTTGTCCGCGACGGCGGCCTGAATCTCACGCTGCAAGCTGCCCGTCGCGAATCGTGACCACGCGGTCGGCGATGGACCGCACCTTCGGGTCGTGCGTCACGACGACGAGGGCGCGGTTCTCTTTCCTGGCCAGGTCGCGGAACATCTCCAGTACCTGCGTGCCGACGACCGAATCGAGATTCGCGGTCGGCTCGTCGGCCAGGAGGATCGGCGCGCTGCCGGCAAGGGCCCGTGCGATGGCCACGCGCTGCTTCTGCCCGCCGCTCAGATCGCGGGGCAGGTAGTTCCTGCGCTCGGCCAGGCCGACCGCCTCGATGACCCGTTCCGCCTCGAGCTGCGCATCGCGGCCGCGCACGCCTTTCACATTGAGCGAGTACTCGACGTTCTCCACGGCCGTGAGCGACGGGAAGAGATTGAACTGCTGAAAGACGAAACCGAGCGAGCGGCGGCGGATCTCCACGAGCGTGTCCTCCTCCGCGCGCACACCGTCGATGGTCACCTCGCCCGTGGTCGGAGTGAGGATGCAGCCGAGAATCGACAGGAAGGTCGTCTTGCCCGAGCCCGAGGGCCCTTCCAGCGCGACGATCTCGCCGCGTTCGACCTCGAAACTGATCCCGCGGAGCACCCGCACGCTCTCGCGCCCTTCCGCAAAATCCTTGATGACGTTACGTGCCTGGAGAATGGACATGATCACTCCTTCTTCACTTTCGAGACAGCTACCGCAGAGCGACGGTCGCCCGCCGCGCATTTCAGACTCTTCGATACGGAACTACCCGCGGAACACCAGCGCCGGATCGATCGAGGCGACCTTCCGGAACGACACCATGGCCGCGGCGAGGCAGAGCACGATCGCCCCGAGGAACACGGCCACCGACAGAGAGTTGGGGATGACGAGCTTCAGATCGATCTTGTGGATGAGCGGCTGCATGGCATAGGCCATCACCGCACCGAGGGCGAAGCCGGCCACCGCCGCGATCGTGGCCTGTTTGCCGAGGATGGCGTAGATGTCACGGTTTCCGCCGCCGATGGCCTTCACCGTGCCGAACTCGCGGATGTGCTCCATGGTCGAGGTGTAGAGCGTCTGGGCCACCACTACGATACCGACCAGGCAGCCGAGGAAGACCGTGATGTACATGTTCAGGCCGAGTCCCGTCGAGACGATCCAGTAGTTGCGGGAGCGCTGCGCCCACTCATCGCGCGTGTAGACGTCGTTGAACGGGAGGCGGCGGCGCATCTCCTCCGCCACGCGGGTCCGGTCGGCACCCGGCGCGAGCTTCACCAGGATGTACGTCGTCCGGCCGCGCAGCTCGCTCGGATTGAGGCTCTGTGCCAGTCGGTAGTCCATGAACGTCAGCGGAGACGTGGTGAACGACTTCGCCTCCTGGGCACGGCCGATGATCTTCAGACGGCGGCCCAGGATCTCGCGGTATTCGCCCACCTGGAACGGTCCCCACCGCTTCTGCGCCGATTCGTCGACGATGCAGTAATTGCCGCGGCGCAGGTCTTCCCGGTTCCCCTCGGCCAGTTTCCAGGGGAAGTCCCACCGCTGGAAGTCCTCGAGCGCATAGACCTCGGTGCCCTCGACGGCGCCGTTGGGCAGGGCCACGTTCATGAACCAGATGATCAGGTTGTCGGCGCGCTCCACGCCGGGGATCGAGCGCACGCGCTTGATGTAGGTCTCGTTGAAGGTGTGGGAGAAGTCGATGTTGGCCGTGTTGTGCGACGTCACCCACAGATCGGCGTCGAGGTGCTGGATGGTGAGCGAGGCGTTGTCCATCAGGCCGAGGAACAGGCCGACCTGGACGAACACGAGTGCCACGGCGAAGGCCACGCCGCTCACCGTGATGAAGAAGCGGAGCTTGTCGTGCAGGAGACTTCTGGTAGCGAGGTCGACCATCTTCTTAGTTCCTAGTGCCGAGTTCCGAGTGCCGAGTTCTGAGTGCCGAGTGCCGAGTTGTCATGTCCGTTGCCTGCGAGCTTCCGCGCGGCACTCGGCACTCAGCACCGGGCACTCACTTCTTCAATCCGTCGATGAGCGTTTCGATCATGAACGTGGCCCGCTTCTTCAGCGGCTTCCACTCCACCCAGTCGTCATTGCATTTCGCGATCTGCAGAGAGATGACGCCGTGTACGCCGGCCCACACGGTCTGGGCGATGAGCTCGACGTCTTTGAGGTCGCCACGGAAGCGGCCCTGGGCGATGCCCGCCGAGATGATTCCCTTCAGGAAGGCGTAGGCGTCTTCCTCCGGATTGCCCTTCCGCTCCGCATCCTCGCCGTCGAACTCGATCCGCGGATGGGGCGTCATGAACATGAGCCGGTAGTGGTTCGGGTTCTGCAGACCGAAGTCGACGTAGGCCAGCCCGGTCCGGCGAAGCTGCTCGATGGGGTCTTTGATCTGGGCGATCTTCGTGAGCTGGTGGGCCAGGGCCAGAAAGTCCGTCAGGCAGAGCTCTTTCATCAGCGCGTCTTTGTCGCGGAAGTGAAAGTAGATGGCGGTGGGGGAGTACTCGATCTTCTCGGCGATGCGGCGCATCGTCACGGCCTCGTACCCCTCGGTGGCGAACATCTCGCGCGCCGCGTCGAGGATGACCGTCCGGATCTCCTCGCGCTCGCGTGCCCTGCGTTCTCTCGGTCCCATAACCAATCTCCGTTACTTAACGGTGTTAAGTTAGGTTGCCTGGTTAGGATTGTCAAGAGGGTTTAGGTAGGGGGACGAAAAAAGTGCCGAGTGCCGAGTGCCGAGTGCCGAGTGCCGAGTGCCGAGTGCCGAGTGCCGAGGACTAGGGCCGAGGGCCGAGCCCGTCAAGCCTCCATCAGCCCCCACGAACAACGAACAGCGATCAGCGATCAGCGATCAGCGAAAAACGAGTCAGTCGCAAACCCGCTTCATCGCCTCGTTGACCTGGTTGTAGACCGAGCTGACCAGCCGCTCGATGTTGAAGAGGGTCTCATCCGTTTCGTGCTCCGCCCGTCCGCAGCGGATCATGTCCAGGATCTCGTCGCTGGCCAGGAGGATGTCCCCGAGCTTGTCGGCGATCCGCTCCTGCATGGGCATCTGCAGCCCGATCGTGGCCTCGGCGAAGGCGATGGCTTTCTCGTTCACTCATCCTAGGAGTGATTTAATGACCTCCTTCCCTACCCTGGATTTGCAACAAATCGCACTTTTTTCGTGTGCAGGGGAGCGGATAGGAGTCGTCTTCAACGTTTTGTAACAGGAATCCACGTCGCCTGTGATCGAGATGCGCTCCCTCGGTTGCACGTCGATCCTCGATCGCGCTCCTCGGGTTTCGAATTCTGTCCGCGTATGGGCGCGGTCTTCAGGACGAGCAGCGGGAGGGCGGGGTGTGCCCGCGGCCGCGGCTAGCGTCTCGGTCATCCTGTCGTCGAACGAGGTGCGGCGGGAGGGCCTGCCCGCCGCAGGGGGAATGGCGTGAGGGCGGCAAGCTGAGGCGGATTCGCTCGCCGCGCGCTACCACCCGCTCGCCGGAGCGTCAGTGCCGCGCGAAGTTGATGCCCTTCTCGACCTGCACGATGGCATCGTTGACGAGACGGACAGCGGCTTCACGGTGGCCGCCCTTATCCCGGTCCGCCAGCTCGAGCTCCGCCTTGGCTCCACGCAGATGATCGAGAGCCGCCTGCATGTGGGGCTGATCCGCACTCACGCGGCCAGCGAGGAAACCTGCACCGATTCCGAGGGTCACCAGAAGAGCAGCAAAGAAACGACGTACCTTCATGACAATCTCCTCCTTCGTTCCCTGAAGTGACGGCGGAACGTTCCGCCTGCTTACAACCGATTTTGAGCGGCGGGAAGACTATCACCCCCCGCAACCTCGGAACCCCGCAACCCCGCAACCCTCTTTGGTCTATCCTCTTCGCGCTTCACCGAAGGAGGCCCCTGATGCGACGCAGCCTTTCCCTACTACTGGTGGTCCTGGCCGCCTCGTTCGCGTTCGCAGCGAACGACATCCCGGCCACGGCTCCGCCGGCCGTGCAGCACGCCATGAAGGGCTTCGACGCCCGCGCCCTGGCCGTTCACGACAAGTTCCTGGCCAGCGACCTGCTCGAAGGCCGCGGTCCCGGCACCCGTGGGGACGACCTGGCCATGCAGTACATCGCTACCCAGTTCGAGCTGTTCGGCCTGCAACCAGCCGGCGATCACGGTACGTACTACCAGCGCGTGCCGCTCGTCGGCGCGCGCACGGTGCCGGAGAAGTCGTCCATCTTGTTCACGAAAGATGGCGCGCCCGCCATCACGCCGAAGTTCGGCGACGACTTCGTCACCGGCGACCAGACCCAGCAGGAGTCGAACGACCTCGATTCGGAGCTCGTCTTCGTCGGCCACGGCGTCGTGGCGCCCGAATACAAGTGGGACGACTACAAGGGCCTCGACACACGCGGGAAGACGCTGGTGATGCTCGTCGACGATCCACCCGCTTCGCCGGCGGAGCCCGACCTGTTCAAGGGAAAAACCCGCACGTACTACGGCCGCTGGACGTACAAGTACGAGATCGGCACGGCCAAGGGCGCGCAGGGCGTGATCCTCATCCACACCGAGGATGCGGCGGGCTATTCCTGGGGCGTGGTGCGCAATTCGTGGGGCGGCGAGAAGTCCTATCTCGAAGTGAAGGCCGGCGCGCCGGCTCTCCGCTTTGCATCGTGGATCACCGAGCAGCTCGCCGCACAGCTCTTCAAGGGCGCCGGCCTCGACCTCGATGCCATGACGAAGGCCGCCTCCTCCCGCGACTTCAAGCCGGTGTCGCTCGGCTATCACCTGAGCGGAAAGATCGTCAGCACCGTCCGCAGATTCGACAGCGGGAACGTCATCGCCAGGCTTCCCGGATCCGATCCGGCGCTCAAGGACGAAGCCGTGCTCTACTCCGCCCATCACGATCACTTCGGCATCGGCAAGCCCGATCCGAACGGCGATCCCAGCGACACGATTTACAACGGCGCGATCGACAACGCCTCCGGGTGTGCGCTGCTGATCGATTCCGCGCACGTCTGGGCGACCTCCGGCGTGAAGCCGAAGCGCTCGATCTACTTCGCCGCGGTGGCCGCCGAAGAGCAGGGGCTCCTCGGCTCCCAATGGCTGGCCGAGAATCCTCCGCTACCCGCCGGCCGCATCGCCCTCGGTATCAACTACGATGCCATCCCCGAGATCGGCCGCGTCCGCGACGTCTACATGAACGGCATCGAGCGCCAGACCTTCCTTGCCGATGCGCAGCGCATCACCAAGGCCATGGGCATCCGCATCGTTCCCGATCCCGAGCCGGAGCAGGGGCACTACTACCGCTCCGATCACTTCAACCTGGCCAAGGCCGGCGTGCCCGCCTTTTCGGTCGACCCCGGGCACGACATCATCGGCAAGCCCGCCGGGTGGGGGAAGAAAATGAGCGACGATTACCGCCAGCATCGCTATCACCAGCCGAGCGATCAATTCGATCCGAACTGGGACTGGAGCGAGGGTGTCCAGATCGCCCAGCTCGGCTTCTGGCTGGGCTGGGACGCCGCCAACGCCGCGACGAAGCCGAACTGGCTGCCGGGCGACGAGTTCCGCGCCGTCCGCGACAAGTCGCTGGCGGCGGCAAAGAAGTAGAGTCGCTTAATCGCTTATTCGCTTATTCGCTAGTCGCCTAATCGCTGGTCGCAGTTGCGACAGGCCCGTGGTGTGCCGGAAAAGCACTCCTACCGAGTGCCGGGGTCATGCTTGCGCAGTCGCCGGCCGCGGTTCGCGGGCGGCGCGCATGGCCATCATGGCCGCTCCTTGTACGGGCGTCTTCGCCGGCGGAGCGATGGTGGCCTTCGGCGCGGCAGCGAGGATGACATCTCGCATCGGATCGAGCAGCAGGGCGCCGGCGTTGAAGGCGCCGCCCGTGTAGGAGACGGGAAAGGCCGTGGCCAGCATGCCCAGGCGTTTCGCCACGGCCACCACGCAGGCGCCGAGCTCGCGGCCGCCGTCGTCGAGGATCTCGCGCGCCACGGCGTCGCCTCCTTCCGCCGCTTCGATGGCCAGCTTGCCGAAGCGGGCGATGTCGTCGGTGTGCGTCGCGGGCGCGTAGACGAAGCGGGGGATGTCTTCCGGCTTCAGGTTCCACCCGTCGCGCAACATCTCCGTCATGCGCGTCTGGGGGCCGCGGCCGTCGTAGGCGCGGACGATGGCACCGAGCGCGGCCCGGGCGATGCCGAAGCCGCTCCCTTCGTCACCGACGATGGGGCCCCAGCCGCCGGCGCGCCTCTCCTCCCCTGCCTCGTTGCGCCCGAACGCCACCGAGCCTGTGCCGGCGATGACCACCACGCCACCGCCGTAGCCGATGGCGCCGGTCAGGGCGATGCGCGCGTCGTTGTCCACCGTGAAATTGCCGCGCGGGAAGAAGATCGACAGCGAGTCGATCACCTCCTGCCGGTGCGCGGGGTGATCGGCGCCGGCGATGCCGCAATACGCCCAGACGATCTCGCGGCTGGTCACATCGGCAGCCACCAGCGCCTTGTTCACGGCACGCTCGATGTTGCGCGCGGCCGTCTCGATTCCGACACGGAGGTGATTGGAGGGGCCGGCCAGCCCATCGCCGAGCGATTCGCCGGTCTCGTCCGTGACCAGGGCCACCGTCTTCGACGCGCCGCCGTCCACACCGAGAAAATAGGTAGGTTCGTCACTCATTTCGACCCACTTTACAGGCGATGGGGTCTCAGGGCACACACCCAGCCACTGACAAGGGGGAAGCGACAACGGATAATCGCCGTCGCATGGACATCGACAAATCCCCGAACACGGGCGAGATCCACATTCCGCCCAAACCGCGCAGCGCACTCGAAGACCGCAAGCTCCTCGACCGTCCCAAGCGCAAGGAGATGCTGCAGAGCGACTCCTGGCGGGTGCTGCGCATCACCAGCGAGTTCGTCGAAGGCTTCGACCAGCTCGCCGACGTCTACCCGGCCGTGTCGATCTTCGGCTCGGCCCGCACCCGCGAAGAGAACCCCTACTACCAGGAGGCGGTGCGCACCGCCGAGCTCCTCGGCAAGGCCGGCTTCGCCGTCATTACCGGCGGCGGCCCCGGCATCATGGAGGCGGCCAACCGCGGCGCGCGCAAGGCCGGCGCCCTCTCCATCGGCTGCAACATCGAGCTGCCCTTTGAGCAGAAGATCAACGAGTACGTCGACCGGGCCATGGACTTCCGCTACTTCTTCGTCCGCAAGACGATGTTCATCAAGTACTCGGAGTCCTTCATCACCTTTCCCGGAGGCTTCGGCACCCTCGATGAGCTGATGGGCGCTCTCACCCTCATCCAGACCAAGAAGATCACCAACTTCCCCGTCATCCTCTTCGGGAGCAAATACTGGGGCGGCCTCCTGGACTGGCTGGGTGACACCGTGCTCAAGGCAGGCAACATCACCCGCGAGGACATCGACGCCATCCACTGCGTCGATGAACCGGAGAAAGTCCGCGACATCGTGGTGGAGTTCCACGACCGCGCCCTCGTCACGAATGCCGACGAGGCGGAGGCGGTGTACGGGATCGGGCAGAAGGACTGACCAGTCCCATGAAACGGGCCGTGAGAAAACGCTGCTGCACCCTTGCCTGATCGAGTGAAGCGATGCCCCTACTGCCGCGATGGTTGCCGCGATGGTTGAAGCCTCTGGCCAAGCGTTCCAGGACTCTGGTTCGTCTGAACCAGGAGCTTCGCGTGTTCAAGGACTGGTGGGGAACGCGCGTTTGGACCAGGACGACGGAAGTTACGACTCCTCTGGGCTTCAAGTTCACCTCAGGCTTTCATCCGGCGTACCGGCTGATGCGGGCGGGGACGTTCGAGGTCGAGGAGACGTCCCTCATCTCCCGGCTGCTGCCGCGGGTCGACGTATTTGTCGACGTCGGTGCCAACCTCGGTTA
The DNA here is from genome assembly GCA_964650405.1 of uncultured Thermoanaerobaculia bacterium. Taxonomy (GTDB): domain Bacteria; phylum Acidobacteriota; class Thermoanaerobaculia; order Gp7-AA8; family Gp7-AA8; genus CAZYTO01. Next base: position 8,343 of record CAZYTO010000148.1, read on the forward strand.
CTACACATGCCTGGCTCTGCAGGCTGGAAAGCCGGTGATCGCCTTTGAGCCGCAGCAGCAGAACCTGCGCTGTCTGTTTCAGACCCTGACCGCGAACGGCTGGCAGAACCGCGCCGAGGTATTTCCGATCGCGTTGAGCGACGCGGTCGGATTGAGCACCTTGTACGGAGCGACCGGCCCCTCGGCCTCTCTGCTGAGAGACTGGGCCGGCTACTCCCCACGCTTCCGCCAGGTTGTTCCGGTGTCGACCCTGGACACGATCCTGACGGGCCGGTTCTCCGGCAAACGATTGTTCGTCAAGATCGACGTCGAAGGAGCGGAATACCAGGTGCTCAAGGGGGCGTCCGCGGTCCTTACCCGCGAGCCAAAGCCGGTCTGGTTGCTCGAGATCTGTCTCCAGGATTTCCACCCCGCAGGGAGAAACCCCGACTTCCAGTCGATCTTCGACCTGTTCTGGGAAAACGGCTATTCGGCGTTCACCGCAACCGATCATCCGAGAGTCGTGACGCGCCGCGAGGTTGCGGACTGGGTCGGAAAAGGCACTGCCGGTTCCGATTCCTGGAACTACCTCTTCGTCGAGCCGGAGGATGTGCTGCGCGAGTAAGGCCCGTCCGGCCGTTTGCGGTGGCTCTCGCTTCCGTCCCGGCCATGATTCGAGCCGTCATCGCAGTCTCACGCCCAGCTCCGCCAACTGCTTGTCGTCCACCGGCGACGGCGCGTCGCACATCAGGTCCTGGGCGCGCGCGGTCTTCGGGAAGGCGATGACGTCGCGGAGCGACTCGGCGCGGGCCATCATCATGGCCAGGCGGTCCAGGCCGAAGGCGATGCCGCCGTGCGGCGGCGCGCCGTAACGGAAGGCGTCGAGGAGGAAGCCGAAGCGCTGCTGGGCGTCGTCATCGGCGATGCCGAGGGCGCGGAACATGCGCGACTGCACTTCGGGGCGGTTGATGCGAATCGAGCCGCCGCCCAGCTCCAGGCCGTTGAGCACGCAGTCGTAGGCGCGCGCCAGCACGGCTCCGGGGTCGCTGTCGAGCAGCTCCATCTGCTCCATCCTCGGCGAGGTGAACGGATGGTGCCGCGCGAAGAAGCGCTGCGATTCCTCGTCCCACTCCAGGAGCGGGAAGTCGGTGACCCAGAGAAAGTGCCACGTCTCGGCCGGGATCATGTTCTCGTCGCGGGCCACCTTCAGCCGCAGCGTACCCAGCGAGTCCCACACCTTCTGCACCGGCCCGGCCACGATGAGGGCCAGGTCGTTCTCGCCCGCGCCGAGGGCGTTCTTCAGCGCGCCGAACCCGGCCTCGTCCAGGAACTTCTTGATCGAGGAGTTGCGCTGCGCGTCGAACTTGATCCAGATCAGCCCGGCCGCTCCCGCCTTCTTGGCCTCCTCGGTGAGGTCGTCCAATTTCTTGCGTGAGAACGACGCGCCGCCTGGCACGACGATGCCGCGGACCGTCTTCGCTTCCTTGAACGCCGGGAACTCGATCGTCTTCGCCGCATCGGTGACGTCGACCAGCTCCATGCCGAAGCGCGTGTCCGGGCGGTCGATGCCGAAGCGGTCCATGGCTTCCTGCCACTTCATCCGCGGAAACGGCGGCGTCACGGGGATGTTGGCCACGGGGAAGATCTCCGTGAAGAGTCCTTCGATCAAAGCGTAGATGAACTCCTCGTCGATGAACGAGGCTTCGACGTCGAGCTGGGTGAACTCCGGCTGGCGGTCGCGGCGGAGGTCTTCATCGCGGAAGCAGCGCGCGATCTGGTAGTAGCGGTCCATGCCGCTCACCATGAGCAGTTGTTTGAAGATCTGCGGCGATTGCGGCAACGCGTAGAACTGGCCGTTGTGCACGCGGCTGGGCACGAGGTAGTCGCGCGCCCCTTCGGGCGTCGACTTCGTCAGCACCGGCGTCTCGATCTCCAGGAAGCCCTGGCGGTGCATGTAATCGCGGATGCCGAACGACAGGCGGTCGCGCAGCATGAGACTGCTGGTCAGCCGCGGCCGTCGCAGGTCGAGATAGCGATGTTTGAGGCGCAGCTCCTCGGCCACGCTCACTTCCTCCTCGATGGGGAACGGCGGCGTCTCCGAGCGGTTGTAGATCTCGATGGAGGAGGCCACCAGCTCGACGTCACCGGTTGGCAGCTTCGGGTTGCGCGACTCCGCCGCCCTCGTGTCGACGATCCCGTCGATGCGAACGACGAACTCCGAGCGCAGCTCCTTCGCCGCCGCGAGCAGCTCGTCCCCGGCCCCGCGCGAGCGGTCGACCACCACCTGGCAGATCCCCGTGCGGTCCCGCAGATCGATGAAGACCAGCTCCCCGAAATCGCGCTGCTTGTGAACCCAGCCGCACAGCGTGACCGTGCTGCCGGCGTTCTCGATGCGGAGTGTTCCTGCGTAAATGCGTTTCATAGTGCCGAGTTCCGAGTGCCGAGTCGTCAGAAGCGCGTCGTGCCCCACTTGGCACTCGGCACTCAGCACTCGGCACTATCGTAGATACCGATCCTTGTACTCCACGTAGTTCTTCCACGACCGCTCCAGCCGGGCGATCTCGTCGGCGGTCAGGTCGCGTTTCACCCGCGCCGGCACACCGACCGCGAGCGTCCGCGCCGGGATTTGCATCCCTTCCGTCACCAGCGCGCCGGCACCGACGAGGGCCAGCTCGCCGACGACCGCGCCGTCCAGGACGCGCGAGCCCATGCCGATGAGGGCACCCCGCTCGACCGTGCATCCGTGCACGATCGCGCCATGACCCACCGTCACTTCGTCCGCCAGCGTCGTCGGCCAGGCCTCGGCCGTGACATGCAGGACGCAGTTGTCCTGGATGTTTGTGCGCGCACCGATGCGGATGCGATGCACGTCGCCGCGCAGTACGGCGCCGAACCAGATCGAGCTGTCGTCGCCGATCTCGACGTCGCCGATGACGGCCGCACTCTCCGCGAGGAAGACACGCGCACCGATCCGCGGCTCTTTCCCTTCATAAGGCCGGACGATCATGGGAGCGGGACTTTAGCAGATCTGTGTCAGGCTCCCGCGCAACGGCATCCATACTGCACGTCCCCCACCTCGGAGGATTCATGACGATCCAGGCCATCCACGCTTCGCAATCCGGCACCTTCCCCCTCGGCGGCGATCTCCCCGTTCATCGCCTCGGTTTCGGCGCCATGCGCCTCACGGGAAACGGCGTCTGGGGACCTCCGAAGGACCGCGAGGAGTGCTTGGCCGTGCTTCGCCGGGCCGTCGAGCTCGGCGTGAATCTCATCGACACGGCCGAATCGTACGGGCCCCATGTGAGCGAGGAGCTGATCGCCGAGGCGCTGCATCCGTATCCTGACGGCCTCGTCATCGCCACGAAAGGCGGATTCGACCGCTCCGGTCCGGGAAGGTGGGAAGTGGACGGCCGGCCGGCGCGGCTGCGGGACGAGTTGAACGGCAGCCTGCGGCGCCTGCGCCTCGAGCGCATCGACCTCTGGCAGTTGCACCGCATCGATTCCGCCGTGCCGGAAGAGGAGCAGTTCGGCGCGATCCAGCAATTCCAGCGCGAGGGAAAGATCCGTCATGTCGGGCTCTCCGAGGTGACGGTCGAGCAGATCGAGCGGGCCCGGCGCTACTTCCCCGTCGTCTCTGTGCAGAATCGCTACAACCTCGCCGACCGCGAGTGGGACAACGTACTCGGCTACTGCACGCGCGAGGGCATCGGCTTCATCCCCTGGTATCCGCTGCAAGTCGGAAAGCTGGCCGCGACCAGCGGCCCGCTGGCGGAGGCGGCAAGAAAGCACAAGGCCGCACCATCGCAGATCGCCCTGGCCTGGCTGCTCCGCCGCTCCCCGGTCATGCTCCCCATTCCCGGCACATCGAAGGCCGGCCACCTCGAAGAGAACATGGCCGCCGTAACGATCAAGCTGACGGACGCGGAATTCAAGGCGATCTGAGGGCTGGCGAGCGGAAAGAAGGCGGGCGGCGGGCGGGCCGCTCGCCGCTCGCCCTCCCCCGCTCGCTCCATCGTCCCCGTGGCACACCCCACGCGCGATCCGTGACAAACGTCAGCGGCGCGCCCTTCCCGCAGGACCTAAGATTCCTGCATGCCGGACCGCGTCGAATTCCGCCACCGTGCGCATGAAGTCTCGCGGCTGGAAGCGTTCAGCGACGTGATCTTCGGCTTCGCCGTCTCGCTTCTCGTCGTCTCCCTGGAAGTGCCGAAGAGCTACCGCGAGCTGATGGAGATGATGCGCGGCTTCCTTCCCTTTGCCGTCTGCTTCTTCCTCTTCATCGACATCTGGTGGGAGCACCACGACTTCTTCCGCCGCTATGCCTTGCAGGACCGCACCGTCAACGTCCTGAACACGATCCTCCTGTTCGTCGTCCTCTTCTACGTCTACCCGCTGAAGTTCATGTTCAACCTCGCCCTCAGCCCGACCCGGATCGAGGCCGGAAACGCGCGGGTGCTCTTCACCCTCTACGGCACCGGTTTCGCCGCCATCTTCTGGCTCATCGCGGCCCTGTATGGCCACGCCTGGCAAAAGCGCGACGCTCTGCAGCTCAACGACGTCGAGCGCATCGACACCGTGGAGAGCATCCTCGACAACCTCTCCACGGGCCTCTTTGGCGTCGTCTCGATGATCCTCGCCAACACCGGCCTGGTGCGCTTCGCGGGCGCGGTCTACTTCCTCATCTGCATCCCGAAGACGATCGTGCCCTGGGTCATGGGAACGAAACGGCAGAAGGCGGAAGAACGAATGCTCCTCTCCGTTCCACCAGTGCTGAGTGGGCATGAGGCAACAACGCCCGTCGCCTTGCCCTGAACCGCTGAATCTCAGGCATCAACGCCAGCAGCACCCACTCCGTGGCATCGATGCAACACTTCCAGGTATCGCTGCCTGCGTCGTAGGTATCGATGCCTGCAGCGTCGACATCGACGCCAAGCGCGTAGACGTCGCTGCCTGAATCCTGGGCATCGACGGCCTGACGCCAGGCATGAGCGCCAACCAGGCAGGCATGAATACCAAGACGGTAGGCATCAACGCCTGGCCCGTAGGCATGAACACCTGGCCCGTAGACATGAATGCCTGGCCCGTAGGCATCAATGCCTAGAGCGTAGACATGAATGCCTGGCCCGTAGGCATCAATGCCTGGCCCGTAGGCATCAATGCCTGGCCCGTAGGCATCAATGCCTAGCGCGTAGACATGAATGCCTAGCGCGTAGACATGAATGCCTAGCGCGTAGACATCAATGCCTAGCGCGTAGACATGAATGCCTAGCGCGTAGGCATCAATGTCTAGATTTTGGAAACTACTTCCCGAGGCCACGCCAACCGTCCACGCATCCCGGCCTCTTCGTTCGCGCGAACCGAAAACGGTGAATCGGTCACAGGGCTGTGAACGCGAGAGCCCCTGCCGTGAACTGATTCGCACAGGCGAAACGCCTGAGCTCGAGTTTTCGCGCGAGGACGTCGTCGTGGCAACTCGCATGACGTCAATGTGTTACGTGACGCCGCGCTCCGCGCGCGTGTGACGGTGGCAAGCCCCAGCGTCAAGCCCGTCGGGAATGATGGTGAACCCAAAACGCCGTTTGCTCCGCTTATCCCGGCAAGAGCCGACCTCAGGACGGTACCGGCTCCTCGACCTCTTCCACCTTCGGCATCTGCGTCTCCACCATCACCCAGCGGACGCGGAAGCGCTGCCCTTCGATGACCGTGATCTGCAGGTCGCCCAGCTCCGTCCGGTCGCCGGGCTGCACTTCTCCCTGGAGCCGCGCCGCTACGTACCCCCCGATCGTCTCCTCGGCTGGCCGGCCAACGTCGATCTTCAGCCGGTCGGCCAGATCTTCGATCAGGTAGTCGCCGCGCACGCGGTAGCGGCCGTTGCCCATCGGCTCGATCTCCGGCCGCTCGCGGTCGAACTCGTCCTGGATCTGGCCGAACAGCTCCTCGGTGATGTTCTCCAGCGATACGATCCCGCTCGCTCCTCCGT